>DASPSE010000094.1:0-38423 GCA_035624085.1 Terriglobales bacterium | reverse complement strand
GTCCGGCTTCAGATTCCTGAAGGTAAATTGCGCAGCTTTGCCCGCAGAGCTCCTCGAGAAAGAACTTTTCGGGTATCGAAGCGGTCTCAGTGGAAACGATGACCGATCGAGTCCAGGGAAATTCGAACTGTGCGACAGGGGTACCATTTTCCTGGACGAAATTGCCGAAATGCCCATCGGCCTACAGGAAAAGCTCCTGCATGTCATGCAGGAGAAGCAAATCCCGAAGGCTGGGCTGGGCAGCTACTTCGATGTCGATGTGCGGATTCTGGCTGCGACCGACATGAATATTGACCAGGCGTTATCGGAAAAGAGATTACGCGAAGACCTTTATTACCGCCTTAGTGCCTTCACCGTTCATGTTCCTCCGTTGCGTCAACGCAAGGACGAAATTCCCTTTCTCCTTCAACATTTCATGCACAAATTAGCCAAGCATTACAGCCTGCCGGCTCGCGAGTTCTCTGCGGCAGTGCTCGACGCCTGCCAACGCTACTCCTGGCCGGGCAACGTGAGGGAGCTTGAGAACTATGTGAAGCGTTATCTGATGATCGGAGATGACGACCTGAGCCTGGCCGGACCTGATCCTGGAGAAACCAGCGAGCAGATTCGATCCGCGCGCGCCCTAAACATGCCAAAGTTCGGGTCCGACGAATCCGCAGCAGGAAACAAGTCGCTCAAGTCTTTGATCCAAGATGTCAAGTCCGAAGCTGAAAGAAACGCCATCTCGACTGCACTCGAGAAAACCGGCTGGAACCGAAAGGCGGCGGCGCGCTTGCTGAAGGTGAGCTACCGAACCATCTTGTACAAGATCGAGCAGTACCACATGACCTCTCTTGGGTCCTATGGCTCCCCGTTGGTTAACGGGAACGGGTCCAAGGGAAATGGTTACGGATTGAAGGGAAATGGAAAGGCAAGCTGACCATCAGCAGTGGGAAGTTGGAGCCTCTATGCAACTGGAATGCAAAAAGTCGTGGTTTGAAGAAATAACCCTGGTATTCATTTGCGTTTGTCTTGGCTCTTCGGCATGGGGACAAAACGCACCGAATGCCAAGCCAGGCGTGGCGGTGGCTTCTCTCAACCAACCCGTGAGTGCTTCCGCCAGCAAGCCGCATGACGATAGCTTTGTCATCGGAAATGACGACGTACTGGCGATCAACGTCTGGAAAGAACCAGACATCTCGCGCTCCATCCCGGTGCGGTCTGATGGAAAAATCTCGCTGCCCCTGGTGGGAGAAGTTCAGGCGGCTGGGCGGACTCCGTTGAAACTCGAACAAGATATCGCTGGCAGGTTGCGGAGCTACATCTCGGAACCAGAAGTCACCGTAATGGTCCAGCAGATTAACAGTGAGAAGTTCAACATCCTAGGACAAGTGGTCAAGCCTGGTTCGTATCCACTTATCAATTCCGCGACCGTGCTGGATGGGATCGCCGTTGCCGGTGGCTTCCGTGATTTTGCCAAGCAGAAGTCAATCTACGTTCTGCGACAAAGTCCTGGCGGTGGCGAAACGCGCATCCCTTTCAACTACAAGGACGTCATCAAGGGCAAGAATCCAGACCAGAATGTCAAGTTGCAACCGCGCGATACCATCGTCGTTCCGTAGGCGAATCATGAGCTTCAGAGCTTGCATAATCGCCGTCCTGCTAGCCACACCGGCGTTGTCCCAAGTGGATGCCAACGGCACCGACGCCAATACCAATCCGCAAGATCAATCGCGAATGCTCACGCCGCCCCCAGTGAATGGTCAGGCTTATCCGACTACTCCGGTTTCGGAAGTTCGCTCAAACTATCTGCGCGCCGGCTTAACCTTTAACACCGCCTATAATGACAACGTGTTCGGAGGCGTAACTGCCAATGCAGTCAGTGATGTCAGCTATTCCATCTGGCCTAACCTTGCACTCGATGAGACTACTCCGCGTTTGCATTCGGTGTTGACCTACAGCCCTGGGTTCACGTTCTATCAGCGCTACACTGATCGCAACGAAATGGACCAAAATGTGGGGCTGGACCTCCAGTACCGCTTGAGCCCTCATGTAACTGCGAGCGTGCACGATTCGTTTCAGAAGAGCTCGAACGTATTCAACCAGCCGAACCTGCTTTCAGAAGGGGTCTATGGCTCACCGCAGGCGCCGACTCTAGCTGTAATACCACCAGTCGCTGATCTCCTGAGGAATACGGCGAAAGCGGAACTCACCTATCAATTCAGCGCGACTGGGATGATCGGCGTGAGTGGTACCTTCACGAACCTGCACTATCCCGATCCGACCGAAGTTCCCGGTCTTTACGATTCGAGCACACGCGGAGGTTCAGCGTTCTATAGTTATCGTCTGTCAAGAAAGCACTATGTTGGTGCGATGTATCAGTACTCGAGAATTCTCGCCTATCCGGTCGGAGCAACGAGTGAAACTCAGACGCACGCGGTTCTCGCGTTCTACACGATTTATTTGAAACCCAACCTTTCGTTGTCGCTGTCCGGTGGTCCGCAGCACTACGACACTGCCCAAGCTGCAGTGCCAGCTTCCCAGTCCTGGACACCAGCCGCCGCTGCGAGCCTTGGGTGGCAGGGACATCATACTACTTTTGCGGCGAGCTATTCGCGAATCGTCAACGGTGGCGGCGGCTTGATCGGAGCGTTTCATTCCAATAGCGCGAATGCATCGGCGCGTTGGCAAATAGCACGTACGTGGATCGTAGGGTCGGGCGCAAATTACGCGATCTACAAGACGCTGACCCCCTTCTTCTTTCTGGGCAATCCGGGAGGACACACTGTCTCCGGAACCGTCTACCTACAGCACCAACTCAGTGAGCACTTTAATGCAGAATTGGGATACACTCGGCTACACCAAAGCTTCAGCGGCATCACTGTGATATCCGCCAACCCTGATACCAATCGCGAGTACATCTCGATCTCCTACCAGTTCAGTAGGCCGCTGGGAAGATAGCCATGGCAGAAATATTAGAAGACCAAGCTTCTCCGAGTTTCGATCTCGAACGATACCTAGGGATTGCTCGCCGGCGCCATTTGCACTTCTTGATCCCTATGTTTCTGGGATGGCTTGCGGTTTGGGGAGTTAGCTGGGTCCTGCCAGCACAATATAAATCGGGCACGCTGATCTTAGTGGAGCAGCCCACTATGCCCAAGGATTACGTCACCCCTAACGTGAATGACGACCTGCAAGAGCGGTTGCAGAGCATTACGCAGCAGATTCTCAGTCGTACGCACCTTCTGCACATCATCGATCAGATGAACCTCTATGCGGGGGACCATGCCGACTCCAATCCTGATGAGAAGGTCGAACGGATGCGCAAAGACATTGAGATCGAGCTGGTTCGCGATCCGCAGAATCGAGTAACGGCGTTCAACGTTTACTATTCCGCGCGCAATCCGCAGGTTGCCCAGCAGGTTACCAGCGAACTCACTAACCTGTTCATTAATGAAAACTTAGAAGTACGACAGCAACAGTCGGAAGACACGACAAAATTCTTGGAAACTCAGCTGGAAGAGGCCCGGCAAAACCTGTCAGCTCAAGAAGAGAAAATCCGTGAGTTTAAGGGGCAACATGTCGGAGAACTGCCGACTCAGTTAGGGAGTAACCTTCAGATTCTGAGTGGACTGCAATCTCAATTGCAGGCCGAAGAAGATGCCCTCAATACTGCCAAGCAACAGCATGTGTATCTGGAAACGCTGCTCAATCAATACAAAACGCTGCAAGGAGCTGTCAGGAGTCCAGAGGGCGCACAAATGGGTCTTCCGGCAATCGACCAGGAGCTCGATAAATTGAAATCGGATCTGGCTGACCTTAGCTCTCGCTATACTGAGCGCCACCCCGACGTCCGCAAGCTGAAGGATCAAATCGCCAAGACAGAAAAGATGAGGGATCAGCTTCTGGCTGATCTGAAAACCACGCCGACTGCTTCCTCCGCCGATGCGGCGCCTGTCCGCAATGCTGCGGATCTCGCTCAAGCCTCTCCTATGGCTCAGCTGCAAAGCCAGATGGAAGCCAATCAGACGGAGATCAAGAACCGCGAGCAGACCATCGCAGGCCTGAAGGCCAAGGTCAATGATTATCAGGCACGTCTGAATCAAGAGCCTGTCCGCGAGCAGCAACTAGCCGACCTGACCCGCGGCTACGATCAATCGAAGGCGAGTTATGACGAGCTTTTGAAAAAGAAGAACGAGTCCGCGATGGCCACTAGTATGGAGCTGCTCCAGCAGGGTGAACGATTCCACATCATGGATCCTCCCAGCTTGCCCCTCAAGCCCGAATTTCCCAATCGCTTAAAGTTCTGCGGTATCGGGCTGGCGGTAGGCTTGGCCCTGGGAATCGGCGTTGTCGGTGCATTCGAAATGTTGGACGACCGTCTGTACAGTGAAAAGGAACTTAGAGAATTGTTGCCGGTTACGGTGATCTCCGAGATTCCGGTGATCGTGAATCCGTCAGACGAACAAATGGCTAAGAGAAAAATCTGGTTAGGATGGGCGAGCGCTGCTGTCGTGGTCGTTACCATCCTGGCAGGATCAGCTTTCAGTTACCTCCGCGGCTGAGTTCATTGGCAATGTACAAGGCTTTTTACAACCTGCAACGTAGCCCATTCGAGATCACTCCGGACCCGTCGTTTCTCTTTCCGACGAAGCGGCACAACGAGGCTCTGGCGGCGCTCTATTATGGGGTGCGGTGGCACAAGGGCTTCGTGGTATTGACCGGAGAAGTAGGCACAGGAAAGACTCTGTTGCTCCGCTGCTTGCTTCAGTTACTCAAACGGAGCAAAGACGTTGCTTACGCCTACCTTTTCAACAGCCGGCTTTCTCCCACTGAGTTCCTGCAATACATCGTCAGTGATTTCGCGCTTCCCTCAGCGGGGAAGAACAAGGGTGAGCTTCTTTTCGATCTCTGCAACTTCGTGGTCACGCGTGGTCTCAACAAGCTGACTACTGTTCTCATCGTGGATGAAGCTCATCACCTCTCGACTGAAGCTTTGGAAGAAGTGCGATTACTCACAAATCTCGAGACTGCGCAACACAAATTGCTGCAGATTGTGCTCGTAGGCCAGCCTGAACTGGACGATAAGCTGGATTCCACCAACATGAGGCAGCTCAAGCAGCGGGTTGCGATTCGCTCACATCTCGAGCCGCTGGATTCTGAGGAAACGAAGGCCTACATCGAGCGGCGGCTGCAGCTAGTTGGGGCCAACTCTCACGTCGAGGCTCTCTTTCCTCCCAGGACGATTGCGGCGGTGTATCACCATTCGCGAGGCATTCCCCGCCTGATTAACACGATTTGTGAGAACGCACTGATCTCGGCTTATGCGAAACAGCTAAGAAGCGTGACTCCGAAGATCATTGATGACGTTGCGGAGGATTTCCGGCTCAATGTGGTCAGCGCGCCTGAAGTGGAGAAGGCTGGCGCCCTGGATGAGATGGATGTCCAGCGGGCTGCGCGAACCTTGCTAGATCTCTACGCCTCCTTGCACAAACCACTTGCACATGAAACAGAATTGCACATACCAGTAGCCGCGAGGGCCCGGCAAGCATGAGCCATATATTCGACGCATTACAAAAGTCGGCAGCGGAAGGATCAGGGATCGAGATCCCATCCGTGTTATTGGCGACGGAGTTGCTGCAGGCCGCGGAACATGAGGCAGCAGAGGAACGTGCAACGGCTATATCCGAACCGCCGGCGCAGACTGGAATAGCCGTTGATGGCAACGCTGAATTTTTGCCAGAAATTCAAGCTCTCGCGGAACTCCAACCTGGCATGATCGTTCCAAGCGAGGCGCAGCCTGCGGTTGTCGAGGAGCCATCTAGTGATCGCACCGGCATTGACCAATTCAGCCAGTTCCAGTCGCTGAAGGTTTTAGTCCCTCCCCAAAGTCGGCTAGTCTGCGTCACGGACAAGGAAAGCCTGGCGGCGGAAAAATTTCGCTTCCTTAGCGTCCGACTACGCCAGCTTCAGCAAAGCCGCCCGCTCAAGAAAGTGCTAATTACGAGCACTATTCCGCAGGAAGGCAAGAGCACGGTTGCTGCCAACCTCGCCTGCACGTTGGCGCGGAGAACCCAACAAAAAACCTTGCTGTTGGAGGGAGACCTGCGTCGAGGCACGCTCGCGCAATTGTTCGGCTTGGGCAAGGTCCCGGGCCTCTGTGAGTGGTTGCAAGGCGAGCGTGGCCCGATGACCGGCATATACCATCTCGAGAGCGCTGGCCTCTGGTTACTGCCCGCCGGCAGCGCACCCAGAAATCCTCTGGAGCTAATGCAATCGGGAAGACTTTCGGCCCTAATGGAGCAGTTGACGAGCTGGTTTGATTGGATCGTCATCGACTCTCCTCCTGTGCTGCCTCTCGCAGACACAAGCATTTGGATGCGGTTGGCTGACGGCGTTCTTCTGGTAGCGCGTGAAGGGACTACTCAGAAGCAACAATTGCAGCGAGGACTCGAGGCCCTTGAGCCCGGGAAGCTGCTTGGTGCGTTGCTAAATGGTTCCGCCAAAGCCGCCCACGGCAATTACTACTACCACTACGGACCACCGGTTGTTACGGAGTCGAGTGGCCAACCTGAGAAGTAAGTCAGTTCATCACTGCGCAGTTTTGCACGTCCCGTTGACACAAATCACAACCTTTCAACGATTCTTTGCAGTGCCGGATATCAGGCACATCAAGGGCGAAGAATTATGAACTTACGACGCGCGGGTAACGGTTCAGGTTTCTATCCGCTTTCGGCCGAGCGCGTGCTCGGCTGTGAACGCAGGGTTCTCGACGAAGAGGCCTTTCAAAGAATGATTTCGCTCGAGAGAAAGAGGTCTGAAAGATCGCGGAAACCCTTCTTGCTAATGCTCTTGGATACGGATAGCAAGTCGGCTTCTGAGAGGAACGGTAATGTCCTCCATAACATCGTGACCGCCTTGCTTGTATCGACGAGGGAGACAGATGTGACCGGTTGGTACAAGAACGAGTCAATAATCGGAGTGATGTTTACGGAGCTTGTGATTGATGAAAAGAGCTCTTTTCTGGGCGTGATGTTCTCGCGGGTTAGCAACACGCTAAAAGATAATTTGACCTTCGAACAATTCAATCAGATGAGCATCTCCTTTCATGTGTTTCCGGACGAGTGGGACCACAACTTGCCCCAGCGCCCAAGCAACCCCACTCTCTATCCAGACTTGATTAAGCGTGATGAGTCGCAGAGGTCCTATCGCGTAATCAAGCGAATCATGGACATTGTTGGAAGTCTGGCTGCGCTCATTTGCTTCTCCCCGGTGTTCCTCATGATTGCTATTGCGATCAAAGCAACGTCTAAAGGCCCGACGTTTTTCCGGCAACGACGAGTTGGGCAGTATGGCAAGCCCTTTGTCTTTCTCAAGTTCAGATCGATGTTCGAAGGCAATGACGCTAGCATCCACCGGGAGTATGTAAAGCGGTTGATTGCGGGAAATGCAGAGAAGCACTCCTCGCACGGGAATGGTGGCGGAGTATACAAGCTGACCAAGGATCCGCGAATTACGCGGGTTGGAGCTTTCCTGCGAAAGACCAGTCTCGACGAGCTGCCTCAGTTCATTAACGTGTTGAAGGGCGAAATGTCGCTAGTGGGACCTCGACCGCCAGTTCCGTACGAAGTGGAAGCTTACGATGTCTGGCACCGGTGCCGACTGCTTGAAGCCAAGCCCGGGATTACGGGATTGTGGCAGGTGAACGGCCGAAGTCGTGTGAAATTTGATGACATGGTGCGCCTCGACTTGCGATATGCGCGGACGTGGTCTCCGTGGATGGATCTGAAAATTCTCCTGCGTACCCCCGGCGCAGTTGTCCTTGGTGAAGGCGCCCACTAGAGACGCCTCCTTCCTCAATCCTCCTCTGCGGAACCCCTGATTGGACGGTCAAAGTGGTTACCAATTTTACGAAGCTTGAAAATTCAATCGCAGAGCCGAAACCGCAAAGCGACAACCTCGTGAAGTTTGGCGTCATCGGGTATGGATATTGGGGCCCGAACGTTGTTCGCAATCTTCACCAGTTAGAACAAGTCGCAGTGCTGAGTGTGTGCGATAAGAGCCCCTCTGCACGACAAAAGAGTCAGAGGAACTATCCTCATGTCCAGGTAAGCTCGGACGCAACCGAATTGATAACCTCCCCGGAAATTGATGCCCTAGCCCTAGTGACGCCGGTCTGGACGCATTATGAGTTGGCCAAAGCGGCTCTAGAGAACGGGAAACATGTCTTCGTCGAAAAGCCTTTTACCAGCAACGCGGCGCAGGCAGAGGAGTTGATCGAACTGGCTGGCAGGAAGAATTTGAAGATCATGGTGGACCATACGTTTCTGTTCACCGGCGCGGTCAGAAAGATCAGACAACTTCTGGATGAGCAGGCCCTCGGCAAGCTCTATTACTACGACTCCACCCGAGTAAACCTCGGGCTCTTTCAACACGATGTGAATGTCATCTGGGACCTTGCACCGCACGACCTGTCGATCATGGATCACCTCATTCAGGAAAGCCCGGAGGCAATCGTCGCTACTGGTCAAACCCACTTGAACGGACTCGAAGACATCGCATTTATCACGCTCTATTTCGCCGACAGCATTATTGCGCACCTCAACGTCAACTGGCTTTCGCCGGTGAAAGTCAGAACCACCCTGATCGGCGGTGAGAAGAAGATGCTGGTGTGGAACGATCTCGAAGCCGATGAAAAGATCAAGGTCTATGACAAGGGGATCAGCGTTAGCAGCCAAGAGGGACTTTATAACTTGCTCGTGAACTATCGGTTGGGCGACATGTTCGCGCCCCAGATTGAGCAAGGCGAAGCGCTACACCGTGAGCTTGCCTACTTCGTCGAGTGCATTCTCAAGAATGAAACTCCGATCAATGACGGCGTAGCCGGCCTTCGCATCGTGAAGATGCTGGCGGCTGCATCCGAATCACTTCGCAAACGGGGAGCACTCATATACCTATGAACCCAACCGTTCTAATCGCTACGACTAGGCGCTGGTATCCCACTGCCCGGTTGGGCATGGCTCTGGCGAATGCGGGGTGCGTCGTTCACAGCGTCTGCCCTTCCGGCCACCCGCTCAGCACGACCGGCGCTCTGCAGCAGATGCACACCTACAGCGGCCTCAGGCCTTTGAAGTCGTTCCAGGCTGCAATTGAAGCCACGCAACCAAATTTCATCGTTCCCGGAGACGATCTCGCAACTGACCACTTGCACCAGTTACACAGTGAGTTGCGTCAGCGGAATGCGGCAGATTCGGTTTGCGACCTCATCGAGCGCTCTTTGGGAGCTTCGGTTGGCTTTCCTGTGGTTTATGCAAGGACCGAGTTCATAAAACTGGCCGGTCAAATCGGAATCCGGGTTCCGGATACTGAGATCGTTCAGAACGTTGTTGGTCTCAAGCGTTGGATAGAGCGCGCGGGCCTTCCGACAGTTTTGAAGACGAACGGATCATCTGGTGGTGATGGGGTCCGGATCGTGCGTACGTGGTGCGAGGCCGAGAATGCTTTTCGGAGGTTGCAAGCACCTCCGCTCCTTGCTCGTGCAGCGAAACGGGCTCTGATCGATCGGGACTTTACCTTGGTCTGGCCCTCGGTAATGCGGCACCGGCATACCGTAAATGCACAGGTTTTCGTGACCGGGCGCGAGGCCACAAGTACTGTGGTTTGCCGCGAAGGGAGTGTCTTGGCCAGCCTTCATTTCGAGGTGGTCAACAAAGTTCATGCCCGCGGCCACGCGACCGTCGTGCGGGTGATCAAGAACGCGGAGATGTCCACGGCTGTTGAAAAAATTGTGCGACGTTTGAGCCTGTCGGGTCTTCATGGCTTCGACTTTATGATCGAATCTGATACTGGAGATGCCTTCCTCATCGAGATGAACCCTCGAGCGACTCAGGTGGGCCACCTCAGCTTAGGACGAGGACGTGACCTCCCGGCGGCCTTATCTGCGTTGTTGTCCGGAGAAGCGCGTCGCGTGACTCCGAAAGTTACCGAAAATGACACCATTGCACTATTCCCACAGGAATGGCTGAGGGATCCCGGTAGTAGGTTTCTAAAGTCGGCGTATCACGATGTGCCTTGGGAAGAGCCGGCTTTGGTGGGGGATTGCCTCCGCAAAGGTCGGAAGCAAGATGTCGCAGCCTCTAAGGACTGGCTGCCCGTTCCGTCCGGTGTTATCTCCCAGCCGTACGCTCCCCCGAGTTTCGATTACGAGATGGAGTAGGCCAAAATGTTGAACGAGAAAACTCCACTGCGAATCATGAAGTTTGGCGGGACCTCCTTAGCCGACGCTTCTTGTATCAAGAATGTCGTCGAGATCATTGTGGCTGCCTCGCAAGAAGGCAGCCTTGTCGTTGTTGTGTCCGCCATGGCCGGAGTAACCAACGAACTCATCCATGCTGCGACTCTTTCCGAGAGGGGAGAATGGGACGCGACCGAAAAAACCTTGGAGAAGTTACAGCATCAGCACGAAACAGCGCTTGACTCGTTGATCAACTCGGTCGAAGAACGCTACCGGCTTCGTAGAAAAATACAAGAACTTTTTCAGGAGGGCATCCGCCTCTGCCAGGGAACGATGCTTCTAGGAGAATTGACAGCACGTGTCCGGGATGGCGTTTCGAGTCTGGGCGAGCGACTGTCTGCCCCCCTGATCGCTGCGTGTCTTGCGGCGCGAGGGATCGCATGCGAAGCGATTGAAGCCACCGAACTCATCGTGACCGATTCTTACCACGGCGCCGCTGATCCGCGAATGGACCCGACCTCCGAGCGTTGCGAAGCTCGGTTACGACCGCTGTTCAAGAAGGGGATCGTTCCGGTTGTAACCGGATTCATCGGAGCCACCGAGGAAGGTACGCTGACAACGCTAGGGCGTGGGGGCTCCGATTACTCAGCAACCATCCTTGGGGCTGTGCTGGATGCAGAAGACGTTGTTATTTGGACAGACGTCGACGGGTTGCAGACTGCCGATCCGCGTATTGTGCCGGGCGCACCCACCATCCCTGAGGTTTCCTACCGTGAGGCCGCAGAACTCGCATATTTTGGAGCGAAGGTGCTCCATCCAAAAACGTTGCGTGCGCTGATGGAATGTGGCATCCCGGTTTGGATCCGAAACAGCTTCACCCCGGAACGGCCCGGCACAAAGATCACGCAGATTGGGCCTTCGGACGGCGCCGGAACTCGTGGGCTGGCCGCAATTGCCGACGCGGCGCTGATCACGCTTGCCGGTCCTTGCCTCGCAGAAGCGCCGGAAGTTTTGGTAAGAACACTTAATGCCACGGCAGCGGTGCGTGCCGACGTTCTCCTGGTTTCTCAGTCATCGGCACAAAACGAAGTCTGCCTGGTTGTTTCAGCCTCGCAAGCCAAGCGCACAGTAGAAGCCTTACATCATGAGTTTGCACAGGAACTGGCCCACCAAAAGACCGATCACATAAACCTCGATCCTCATGTGTCGATTGTTACGGCGGTTGGGCAGAATATCGGTCGGTTGCCGGGAACGTTCGGGCGATTGTTCGCGGCATTAAGCCGCGAAAATATCAACGTGATCGCCATCGCACAGGGGGCTGCAAGGCACAAAATCTCGTTCGTGGTTGAGAAGAAAAACCTGAGAGCGACTGTCGCAACGGCCCACCGCGAATTTCAGCTGGACACGCTCAACCTGCAAGCGGCCGCCGTCGACAATTCTGCAAAGCGCCCCACGGGTTTCCAGTTGGATTCAGCCATCTCCATGGCTCAAGCAGACTGAACGAGAAATAGACCCTACTATGAATTCCTACGTATGTATCGCCCCGGATGTGAAGCTTGGGCGAGATGTGAAGCTCTCCAAGTACATCAATCTCTACGGATGCGAGGTGGGCGACGAATCCAAGATCGGCGCCTTCGTCGAGATCCAGAAAAACGCCAAGGTGGGCCGGCGCTGCAAGATCTCAAGCCACACCTTTATCTGCGAAGGCGTGGTCATCGAGGACAACGTTTTCATCGGCCACGGCGTCACCTTCATCAACGACAGCTATCCGCGCGCTACGAGTGGCGATGGCAGCCTGCAAACCGAGGCTGACTGGAAGGTCGAGCGGACACTCATCAAGAAAGGCGCCTCAATCGGATCGGGGGCGACCATCCTTTCGAACACGACTGTAGGTGAGAACGCCATCGTCGGGGCGGGCAGTGTGGTCACCAAAGACGTTCCCCCAAACAGTATTGTCGCCGGAAACCCGGCAAGAGTTTTGCGTTATATCGACCAGACCTTGGAGGTCACAAAGTGAGTATTCATCCTAATATTCCGTTTCTTGATCTTGTCACCCCGCATGTCGAATTGGAGAAAGAGTTAACCGAGATATTTCACAAAGCGTTGCGGACTGCCGGCTTCATCGGCGGGCCCATGGTGGAGGATTTTGAGAAGGCCTTTGCCGAATTTTGCGATGCCAAATATGCCGCGGCGATCAGCAGCGGTACCGATGCCTTGCGCTTTGCCTTGATGGCCTGTGGTGTCAAGCCTGGTGACGTTGTCGTCACGGTGCCCCACACGTTCATCGCTACGACCGAAGCGATTTCCCAGGCCGGGGCTCTGCCGGAGTTCGTCGACATCGACGAGCGCACCTACAACATGGATCCGGCTAAGCTGCAGCAATACTTTGAACATCAATGCGTGGCGGATGCGCTGGGCCGCCCGATCAGCCGGAGAAGCGGACGGCCGGTCACGGCGATCATCCCGGTGCACCTGTACGGACAGTGCGCCGACATGGACGCGATTCTGGATCTCGCGCAAAAAAACCAGGTCATGGTCATCGAGGATGCGTGCCAGGCACACGGTGCCGAGTACTTTTCACGAAAACACAATCGCTGGATGAAGGCAGGCTCGATGGGCAAAGCGGCGGCCTTCAGCTTCTATCCCGGCAAAAATCTCGGGGCTTGCGGCGAAGCCGGCGCAGTCACGACCGATGACGCAACCATCGCCAATAAGGTCAAGATGCTCCGCGACCATGGCCAGACCAAGAAGTACTATCACGACATCGAAGGGTACAACGGTCGGCTCGATTCGATTCAGGCCGGTTTGTTGCACGTCAAGCTGGCGCACCTGGCGCAGTGGAATGCCGAGCGGCGTGAGCGCGCTGCGGAATACCGTCGTCTGCTCACCGCAGCCGACTGCGGCATCAACCCGCCATACGAGCCATCCTGGTCGAAAGCGGTGTATCACCTCTATGTGGTGCGCACCGAGGACCGTGAAGGAATGATGGACCACCTGAAGAAGACCGGTATCGGAACCGGTATCCACTATCCGATTCCGCTTCATCTGCAGAAAGCATACGCCTCATTAAGCTACGGTCCGGGAGATTTTCCGATAGCAGAGAGAATTGCCGCGGAAATCATGTCGTTGCCGATGTTCCCGCAACTGACACAAGTGCAGTTGGAACGGATAGTGGGAGAGATCCGAGCATTTGTCCAGCTGTCATCTGACTCAACAGAATCCGTGGCGGAAGTAGCGTAATTAGCATGAAACTTTTGGTATCAATCCTCATTCCTGCGTACAACGCAGAGGAATGGATATCCGACGCTCTTCGTTCCGCGATCGCGCAAACGTGGGAGCCAAAGGAAATCATCGTGGTTGATGACGGTTCGACTGATGGAACCCTGGGGATTGCACGGCAATTTGAATCGGATCAACTCCGCGCCATAACTCACAAGAATCAAGGTGCAGCTGCAACTCGAAACAAGGCCTACTCGTTGTGCCGGGGGGACTACATCCAGTTTCTGGACGCGGACGATCTCATGCATCCGGACAAGATTGCCAAGCAGATGGAGGCATTGGGTTCATCTCCAAACAAATGGACGCTCCTCTCCGGCAGCTGGGGGAAATTCATGTACCGCTATTATCGGACGAAATTCATACCCAGTGCGTTGTGGCGCGATCTGTCTCCCGTCGAATGGTTGATACGCAAGATGCAATCCAACCTTTATATGCAGACGGCCTCGTGGCTTGTCAGTCGCGAACTAGCAGAGGCTGCAGGTCCTTGGGATACGAGGTTACTGGGGGATGACGATAACGAGTATTTCTGTCGCGTTCTGCTTGCAAGCGAGGGCGTACGATTTGTTCCGGAAGCAAAGGTCTATTATCGCAGATCGGGCGACAAGAGTTTGAGCTACATAGGCTTTTCCGATCGAAAGATGGACGCACAGTGGCGCTCGATGGAGCTACACATCCGTTATATTCGGTCGCTCGAAGACAGTCCAAGAGTGCGAGATGCCTGTGTGACATATCTTCAAAACTGGCTATTTCTTTTTTATCCCATTCGGCCAGACCTCGTTAAGCAAGCCGAGGAAATGGCTGCGAGCTTGGGAGGGAAGCTGCAGGTTCCTCCACTTTCTTGGAAGTATCGGTGGATCGCCGCGCTTCTTGGACGACAACAAGCGAAGCAAGCTCAGGTTGTTTTGCCGCGGATCAAGTGGTCACTGATACGACGCTTGGACAAGGCTCTGTTCCAAATCGAAGGTCGTACATTCGAGGATTTCTTAAGTATCTGATTCAGCGGCAAACACGACTCGGCAAAACCTAGAACCAATTTTCGCGAGGCGAAAGCAAATGATAAACAACGCGTAGGCTGCTTCGGAATGCAAGTATTTTGTTCCCGTCGTCCATCTGACTCAACACAACCCGCGGTGGGAGTAGCCGAATTGGCATCAAGTCAACACGCTGTGCGAAGCGCCTGGATGACGGCAGTTCTCCGTTATCTTGTCCGAAAAAACTAAGGCAAATATGAAGATATCAATCATTGGTGCTGGTCATGTAGGACTCACAACGGCGGCTTGCTTGGCCCAGATCGGCCACGATGTCGTCTGCAGTGAAAGCGACCTTGACAAATTGACGAAGTTGAAGAATGGTGTCCTGCCGATTTTTGAGCCCCATCTGGAACAAGTTGTTCGGCTCACAATGGTGTCAGGAAAACTCAGGTTTGGGTCGACCATGGAGGCGATTGAGCACGGGCAGACGATCTTTATCTGTGTGGGAACGCCGCCATTGCCGAATGGGGATGCGGATCTGTCCGCCATCGACGGAGTTGCTCGCACCATCTCGAAGCGGGCGTCAGGTTACAGGCTCATTGTCGAAAAGAGCACAGTGCCGGTTCAGACTGGAGCACAGCTGCAAAAGCACCTGTCCGTTCATAGCACAAACGGATTGAAGTATGACGTGGCGTCCAATCCAGAGTTCCTAAGAGAAGGAACCTCGGTCGAGGATTTTCTGCACCCTGACCGCATCGTCGTTGGAGTCGACTCGCCACGTGCCGAAAGCCTTTTGCGTGAAATCTACGAACCGATCGTCAAGCAAAGTTTCACTTGTCCGGTCCATTCAGATTGCGCGAGAGCGAAGACCCCCGTTTTCCTTGTGACCGATATCAATTCCGCTGAGCTGATTAAGCATGCCTCCAATTCATTCCTCGCGATGAAGATTTCCTACATCAATATGGTGGCGAACCTGTGTGAGGTCGTCGGCGCGGATGTGACCAAGGTTGCGCAAGGAATGGGGCTGGATCCTCGAATTGGTCCGACATTCCTTAATCCGGGGATCGGGTTTGGCGGATTCTGTTTCCCAAAGGATGTACAAGCATTCATTCGCATCGCCGAGAAATCTGGGTGTGATTTTTCTCTGCTCAAAGAGGTGGAGAGAATCAACCAGGAACGCGTCGAACATTTTGTCGAGAAGGTGCGAGAGGAACTGTGGGTTCTGAGTGGGAAGAAGATCGCGGTGTGGGGTTTGGCATTCAAGCCCAACACCGACGACATTCGCTTCGCGCCCGCGCTTTCGATTATTCGCCGGCTACAAGCGGAGGGCGTGCAAGTCCAGGCCTACGATCCACAGGCCATGGAAAAAGCGAAGACAGAACTTCCCGACCTGACGTATTGCGACAACCTCTATGAGGCAGCCAAAGGGACCGATGCGGTGTTGCTTCTGACCGAGTGGGAAGAATTTCGGAACGTGGATTGGAGCCGGCTTGCCACCTTGGTCGAGAGACCGCTCATCATCGATGGGCGGAATACTCTGTCTCGTCAAGATGTCGCATCCAATGGGTTTCAGTACATCGGAATCGGTGCAGTCTCGGCGGCCCCGGTCGTCGCCCAAGCCCTGATCGCTTCCTAGCGTGGCGGTTCTATCGAGGTCGGTCCAAAAAGGCCTTGGCTGTTTAGCATGACAACGCTCCCTACATACGTCCTTATTACTCCGGCTCGCAACGAAGCCGAATTCATCGAACTAACGCTCCAATCGATGGTGAGTCAGACTTACCGGCCGCTCAAGTGGGTGATCGTGAGCGACGGTTCGACCGATGACACCGACGAAATCGTGCGTAAGTATGCGGCAGACAACTCCTGGATCGAATTGCTGCGGATGCCGGAGCGTGCGGAGCGACACTTCGCCGGCAAAGTGCACGCCTTTAACGCTGGTTATTCCAAGGCCAAGGAGTTAAACCCGCAAGTCGTGGGTAATCTTGATGGAGACACATCCTTTGCCCCGGGGCACTTCGAATTTCTGGTAGGAAAATTCGCAGAGAACCCGGAGCTAGGTGTGGTTGGCGCCCCCTTCCGGGAGGGATCGAGGCAGTATGATTTCCGCTTTTCTAACATTGAAAACGTCTGGGGCGGCTGTCAGCTATTTCGCAGGGAGTGTTTCGAAGCAATTGGCGGATACGTACCGGTCAAAACCGGCGGCATCGACCATATCGCGGTGGTTTCCGCAAGAATGAAAGGTTGGAAAACTCGGACGTTTACCGAAAGTATATGCGACCACCATCGCCCAATGAATACCGCGGGGCAAGGTGCACTGAAAGCGAAATTTAAATTGGGAATCAAAGACTATTCGTTCGGCAACCATCCCCTTTGGCAGTTTGTCCGGGTACTTTATCAGATGGCAAATCCGCCTTTTGCAGTCGGAGGCCTAGCCTTGGGCGCAGGCTATTTCTGGTCGATGGCCCGGCGTAGGAAAGTATCTGTGTCCCCCGACCTGGTTGCCTTCACCCGGCATGAGCAAATGCTTCGGTTGAAAAGGTTCTTCAGAAGATCTCACTCGAAACCAATTGCGAACGCAGGCGCTGGTCCGCAACGGAGTCCTGCCAGTCACTCTGCTTAACAGACTACCGGCTTCGAACAGATAATCACTAACGAAAGACTAACGCATGTACATTGTGGATCGAACGGTCAGATTCGTGCGAGGATTCCTGCTGAGCTTCGGCCCCACCAGCTTTAAGAGGGCGCTATGGGACAAAGAATATTCGGACGAGAAATGGGCGTTTGCCTATAACACGGTGGGAGACCCCGTTTATCCCTACCTCGAAAAGTACGCTGCCGGAGGAAGTATTTTGGACATCGGCTGCGGCTCCGGCAATACTGCCAACGAACTGAAAAACGAGGCGTATCAGAGCTACGTGGGAGTGGATATCTCTGAGGCAGCGTTAGCCAAGGCCGCGCAGCGTTCGCGAGAGAATGGCCGCCAGCACAAAACTCGATTTGAGTGTTCTGATTTCTTCAGCTACGTGCCTACTAGAGAGTACGACGTAGTTCTGTTCCGTGAATCCATGTACCACGTTCCGCTCTCTAAAATCAGGCCCATGCTTCAGAAGTATTCAGCGTGTCTGAAAAGACAAGGGGTTGTCATCGTCCGGCTGGCCACCAGAGAGAATGGGAAGCTCAAATATCGTCCCACGAAGATGATTCAAACCATTGAGGCCGCTTTCGAGGTTGTTGAGAAGTACGACAACGAGAAAACTGGTGTAAACGTTGTGGTATGCCGTCCACGGCAAACCGTCGAAAGAACAGAGGTGCTCGGAGAGGTTGCGGTTGGCTAGGACGGCGCTCAGCGTACTGGCTGATGTCGGTAGAACCACCCCGGGGTTTCGAACTCTTCACTCTGCCAACTTGTTCCAATTGCTTTGCGAGTCGGTGGCCCAAGAGCATATTGCGATTCAAATAGGTTAATCTTGAATTCTGGAGTAGTTATGGACATTGATTCAATCGCAATCGATCGATATGCTACACATTCGATACAGACCGTGCGCGGATATATGTCTTCCCTAGACGCTCTGGTCATCGCGGCTCTCCTAAAATATCAGGACAAAACCAGCATTACTGGCCATTTGTGCGAAATCGGTGTTCACCACGGTCGCTTGTTTCTAATGCTAGCGTTGGCGCGCCGTCCTGGCGAGAGGTCGCTAGCTATCGATCTATTCGAAGACGATGCTATGAACTCCGGCACTGAACATGCCGGCCGTGATCGAGCCCTGTTCGTGAATGCACACCGGCTGCAAATCAGCCTGTCGGACCAGGAGATTTTTAAGACGTCATCCCTGGACATCAAAGCCGCTGACATTCTCAAGCGGACCACCGGTGCCGTGAGGTTTTTCAGCGTGGATGGCGGCCACCTCTACAAGGAGGTCGAAAATGATCTGCGCTTGGCGGAGCAGACGTTGACTCCGGATGGAATCATGGCGGTCGATGATTTTTTCAATCCACTCTGGGCGGATGTCAGCATTGCCACCGGTGAATTTCTTCGCCATACCGACAAGCTCGTACCCTTCGCCATCACGGCCAAACTCTACTTGTCCACACCCGCGCTGGCCGAGAAATACCAGACCTCTTTGCGTGAACTGGCGGATGTTGCTCAGATTTCATCGGTTCAGATCCTCGGAAAAGACGTGCTGGCCTTGCGTCAGAGTGTCCTCAAGAGGGGAGTCGAAGTCCTGCGTGAGCGATTGCGGGCGGCGTTGGCCTGAGGTGATAAGGCGCGGCTGGTTGGATATGAAAAACAGCAACGAGCGAAAAGATGGAACCAACACAAAAGAACATCGAAGTCGCGATTAAGGGGGAAATGGTTCACCGTTCCTGCCTTGGATAAATGTGATAACCGTCGTCGGAACTGAATTTGAAAAGCTGGAGAAGGCCGAACACCAACATAACGGACGGGAGTAAACGGTATTCGTCTTTCGGCCGGAAGCCCGCGTAAGGACCGCGTCCTTTTCATGTTAAGGTCATGTGGAAGCACGGACCGTTGATTTGGGTGTGCCAACAAAGGCAGTCATTATTTCTCATATGGCACCGATCTCACTGATTACCCACCAAGCCCATATTAGCGTATGCATTTGCACCTACAAGAGGCCAGAGCTTCTCAAGCGCTCGTTGGCGGAACTCAGCGATCAGGATACGGCAGGATTGTTTACATATTCGATCGTAGTTGCAGACAACGACCGTTTGGAATCCGCCAAGGGGGTGGTTTCGGACTTCGCGAAGACCTCAACGATTCCGATCAAGTACTGCGTGGAGCCACAACAGAATATCGCCTTGACGCGCAATAGGGCCGTCGAAAATGCCAGCGGGGACTTTGTGGCCTTCATCGACGACGATGAGTTTCCGGAGAAGGATTGGTTATTGGTGTTACTCTCGACATGTGAGAGTTGCGGGGTGGATGGCGTTCTCGGACCGGTAAAACGACATTTCGATGAACCGCCGCCCAAATGGCTCATGAAGAGTCATTTCTATGATCGCCGGATTAATCCCACCGGAACCATCGTAAATTGGCGTGAAGCGCGCACGGGCAATGTGCTGGTTCGAAGGGAAGTCTTGGCCGGCGCCGAATCACCGTTCCGTCCGCAATTCCGTGCCGGAGAAGACAAAGATTTTTTCCGGCGAAAGATCGGGCAAGGCCACACTTTCATCTGGTCCGCGGACGCCGTGGTCTATGAAACGGTTCCTCCCGCGCGATGGAAGAGACGGTACATGCTAAGAAAAGCTCTGCTGCGCGGTGCGTGTGCCTGGCTGCAACCGAGCTGCGGTGCCGCCAGCATTGCCAAATCCCTTTTGGCGGTTCCCCTTTATGCATTGGCTCTTCCGTTTGCATTGCTCGCGGGACACCACCACTTCATGACTCTGCTGGTGAGCATGTTCGATCATTTGGGCAAGCTGCTTGCTCTGGTGGGGATCAATCCTGTATCAGAGCAGTACGTGAGCGAGTAGGCCTAGCTGCTTCGCTGCTAGGCGAGAAATCTCCTTCTTCTTTTTTCACAAGCGAAAGTGACGCGGCTGCAATGCTTCCGCAAAGATTACGGAGAGGTCGCCGTTGGTTAAGGCAGCGGCCAGCTTAGCGGCCGCGGTGGGTCACACCATCCGGGGGTTCAAATCCCTTCCCTCTCCGCCAATTTCCCAAGCCGCTTAGAGACGTAGTTTGCCTCTTACTCCGAAAACAATGCGCGGAACAGGTTCCAACCACTTGAGCACCGCCTGGCGCTGGGAAGTTCGATGCCTATGAGAGTGCAAGGTAAAAAAATCAGGATTGACGGGCGTTTCATGCGTATCGCTCGCCTGGATGCTGACAAATACCGCTTTATCCAGGATCCTGAGACCATGATCGAAGGCCTGCGAAACTGTGGAATGCGCATCGACCTGTTTACCTTCATTCAGAGATTGCCCAACACTTTGCGAAAATACCCCTATCCGATGGAGTGGGATAATTTTGCCGCCGTGCCGATTTCCACGTTCGACAATTGGTGGAATAAACAAATCGGCTTTAAGGCCCGAAACAAAGCCAAGCAAGCGGAAAAAAAAGGCGTGAAAATCCGAGAAGTTTCGTTCGGTGATGCCTTAGTGCGCGGCATCTGGGAGATTTATAATGAGTGTCCGGTTCGCCAGGGGAGGTTATTCCCTCACTACGGCAAGGATTTGGAAACGGTGCGTCGGGATGAAGCTACGTATCTCGACACTGCACAGTTCCTGGGAGCCTTCTATGAGGATAAGCTAATCGGCTTCGTCAAACTTGTGGCCGACGAAACCGGTACTCAAGCCGGCTTGATGAACATTGTCTCGATGATTCAGCACCGAGACAAAGCTCCAACAAACGCTTTGGTAGCGGAGTCGGTCCGGTATTGTGCCAACCGAGGCATTTCCTACCTCGTGTACTCCAATTTCGCATACGGCAAGAAGCAACGGGACAGCCTCAGCGACTTTAAGGAGCGTAATGCTTTCCAACGCATCGACGTGCCTCGCTATTACGTTCCTTTAACACCTTTGGGAAAGGTCGGTCTTAGTCTTGGACTCCACCATCGGCTGGTCGATTATTTTCCAGAACCCTTGGCGGCCAGACTCCGTAAGATACGTAACAACTGGCGGAATCGGCAGTTCCAAACACTCACCGAGGCCTCGTAAGGCAGATGCCAGGAATCGTTGGCCTGATTACGAAAGCGCCGCGCCCCTGGGCGGAGAACCGGCTGTTGTCCATGGTTCAGTCGTTGCGTCACGAGTCCTTCTATGAAAGCGGTACATGGATTGACGAGCCATCCGGGGTCTACGTCGGCTGGGTCGCACGAAAGAATTCCTTCGCAGATGGCATGCCGCTCCGCAACGAGCGAGGTGATGTCACTCTCCTTTTCTCCGGGGAGGAGTTCCCCGAACCGGAGATGCCTCGTCGCCTAAAGGAGCACGGCCACTCCGTCGAGCCGGAAGGGCGTGAGTACCTCGTCCACTTCTACGAGGAAGATCCCAACTTCCCGGCAGGGCTGAACGGGAGATTCCACGGGCTTTTGACCGACCGGAGCCGGGGGACCACGACCCTGTTCAACGACCGGTACGGGATGCAACGGATCTACTACCACGAGGCGAAGGAGGCTTTCTATTTCGCCGCGGAAGCAAAAGCAATTCTCGCCGTCAGGACAGAACTCCGGGAGCTCGACCCTCGAGGCTTAGGAGAGTTCGTCGCCTGCGGGTGTGTGTTAGAAAATCGCACGATCTTCCACGCTATTCAGGTGTTGCCGCCGGCTTCACTATGGGTATTCATGAACGGGGCACTCGCGCAGAAAGGCAGGTACTTCAATCCGTCTGAATGGGAGAGCCAAGGTCCCTTACAACCGGAAGCCTATTATCGGCAGCTCCGTGAAGTGTTCACAGTGAATCTACCCCGCTACTTTAATGGCCGGGAGCGTGTGGCGATCTCCCTGACGGGCGGCTTGGACACGCGGATGATCATGGCATGGTGGAAGGGTGCATCGAATTCCTTACCGTGCTACACGTTTGGCGGCCCCTACCGCGACTGCCAGGACGTAGTGATCGCCCGGCGGGTCGCCCAGATTTGCCATCAGCCTTACCAAGTAATCCCAGTTGGAGACGAGTTTTTATCACGCTTTGCGAGCTATGCAGAGCGTACGGTGTACCTCTCAGACGGCTGCGCGGCGGTGAACCGTGCGGTCGATCTTTACGCGAATGAGATTGCCGCAAGCATAGCGCCAGTCCGAATGACGGGAAACTATGGCAGCGAGATCCTGCGCCGGCTGCGGATGTTCAAGCCGGAGCGGCCAACGGCAGGGCTCTTCAACCGGGAGTTTCTTGAGCATATCGAAGCAGCCACGGGGACGTATACCAGCCTGCTTTCAGGGCACGCCGTTACGTTCACCGCCTTCCGGCAGGCTCCCTGGCATCAATACGGCCTTCTCGGGTTGGAGCAGACGCAGCTTACGATACGGTCCCCTTATTTGGATAACGACCTTGTGCGCACGGCCTTCCGTGCCCCGGATTCCGCAATTGTGAAGAGCGATCTCTTCGAGAATAATGACGAATGCTCTCGTTTGATCGCTGATGGAAACAAGACCCTACGGGAGATTCGAACCGACAGGGGCCTGGGCGGACCAGGAGGAAAGTGGTCAACACGGGTCGTCCGCAGCCTGCTTGAGTTCACGTTTCGGGCGGAATACGCGTATGACTATGGGATGCCGCAATGGCTGGCGCGCATCGATCATGTCTTCTCTCCGTTCCATCTCGAACGCCTCTTCCTGGGCAGGCATAAGTTTTGCCATTTCCGGGTCTGGTACAGGGACGCACTCGCCGAGTATGTTCGGGAAATGCTGCTGGATCCGCGGTCCCTTTCTCGGCCTTACCTCGAACGGAGGAGGCTCGAAGCCATGGTGCAGGCCCACCTCAGGGGTGACTACAACTTCACCACGGCTATCCATAAGGTGCTGACGTTGGAGTTGGTACACCGTCTTTTTCTCGAAGGGCGGTGAAGAGTGACAACTGACGCCCGAAGAGCAGGCAGACGCGAAAGTGCTCTGTGGGACGCCGGACCACGCCTTTAAAGCGCAACAGTTCCGCCAATCACATATCGGGAGTCGGACGGCGTATGTACGAGACAGAAGTAAACAATTCAGTCGAGTCAATCGAAGCTCTGTCGGAGGACATAAGGGAGCGTTTTGCTGAACTTCGTGATCGAATCGTCGCACGGACGACACTTCCGTGGGGTGAGCACTGCACGGAGTGCGTTTGGCCATCCTGCTACACGACATGCGAACTATATTCACCCAGAAAAGACGGGGCCTGCCGCCAGTTCATAGACGGCATCGTACGTATCGATCATGACCATGGGTTGAGCCCATACCTGCAGAAGATTCGTTTTAAACAATGGGCAAAACTCTGGACTGTGGGGAATCTGCATCTGCAACCATTGTCGAGGGCGGCGAGAGCAGAGTGGTTCAACATAGTGGCTGGAGCAGTCGGCAAAAGCATCCCATTGCCCGGGTCGATCAAACAGCGCGTTTTGGGCAAAATCAATTATCTGCGAAAGAAGTCTGCTGAGGGACATAGGGCGACCGCTGAGCTTCCGGATTACTTTCTGCTTGAGTGCTTCAATCCAAATACACGCAAGATCAGTCTGACTTTCACCGTGAGGCCTAGACCGCGGAATGGGAGGAGGCCATTTCAAACAATGATTAGCGTACCTCCCGGCTACGTTCGGGGCAGTGTGCCCTTCTCTCAGATCTCGCATTCAGTCGACATGGGCCAGCCGTTCGAAGTTGAGATTGTTCCGAATGACTGTGCTAATACGGTTCTGTATTTCGGGCTGATGGACTTTGTGAAGGAACGGCAGTCAAAACCTGTTACAAGCGCCAAGCCTCGTGAAGCGAAATTTAAATGCATCGTGTGGGACCTTGATAATACGCTTTGGGATGGCGTCCTGGTTGAGGAGGGCCCAGAGAGAGTTTCCGTCCGGCAGGATGTGCTAGATGTAATAAGGGAGCTAGACCATAGAGGTATCCTTCATTCAATCGCCAGCAAGAATAACCACGATGAGGCCATGGAGGTGCTGCGCTCTTGCGGTGTGGATGATTACTTCCTCTACCCTCAGATAAACTGGCATCCCAAAAGCCAGTCCGTCGCCCAGATTGCCAAACTGCTCAACATTGACACTGACACCGTAGCCTTTGTTGACGATCAAGCATTCGAGCGGGAAGAGGTCAAGGCAGCCCTCCTCCAAGTGACCGTCATCGACGCAGCGGACTACGTGACAATCCCAGACCGACCTGAATGCTGCGTGCCAGTCACCGCGGAGAGCAAGGCGCGGCGGTCAATGTATCGCGAGCAGGCGCAGCGTGAAAGGGTCCTCGAGTCCTACGGAGGCGATTATATCCAATTCCTGAAGGATTGTTGTATGGAAGTTAGCATAGGGCCTTTGGGCGATGCAAATCTTAGGAGGGTGTACGAATTGGCGCAGCGCACGAATCAATTGAACTTCTCAGGTAACCGATATCCCGAGGGTCAGCTTCGTGACATTATGAAGTCCGACTTTTTCGAAACTTACGTGATCGACTGCAGCGACCGGTTTGGCAGTTACGGTATTGTAGGCTTTGCGGTCGTTGACTCTAGGGTGCCGCGCCTTCTCGATCTGATGTTTAGCTGCCGGATCCAAGGGAAACGTGTCGAGCATGCGGTGTTGTCATTTCTGCTAGAAAGGTTTGTGAACACTAAGAAACGTGACTTCTACGCAGATTATCGCAAGACTTCCAAGAACTCCGCAGCCGGGAAAGTCTTTGAGGAAGTGGGATTCCAGTATCTTGGAGAGAAGGAGGGTCTGTCGTCCTTTGTGTTCCGACACGGCCAGCCCGTTCCCGACGACCAGATCATTAAAGTGACTGCGTGAGGGGATTACCGACAATGGGTTATGCGAAGCTATGGGCAAAGTGGCGCGGCCGCTATCGAAGGAATATCCATCGGTTCTTCTTCAGACAGCCGTTTGTCGTCGAGGGCGACGTTCCTTTTATTTCATTCACCTTTGATGACTTTCCGCGGTCTGCTTTGTTTACCGGTGGGGCTATTCTTAAACGGTTCGGAGCTGTAGGAACGTATTACGCTTGTTTTGGCCTTATGGGTCAGCAAGCACCAACCGGTCCGATCTTTCTGCCCGAAGACCTGAACATGCTATTAGAACAAGGCCATGAACTCGGATGCCATACGTTCGGTCACTGTCATTCATGGGAAACAACGGCAGGGGCTTTCGAGGCCTCGATCGTCGATAACCGCCGGGCACTCTGCGAACAGCTTCCGGGGGCGTTTTTCAGAACATTCTCCTATCCGATAAGCGAGCCCCGACCGCGGAACAAACACAAAGTGGCGCGGCATTTCGCATGTGGCCGTGGCGGTGGTCAGACGATCAACGCCGGAAC
Source organism: Terriglobales bacterium (assembly GCA_035624085.1). Classification (GTDB taxonomy): domain Bacteria; phylum Acidobacteriota; class Terriglobia; order Terriglobales; family Acidobacteriaceae; genus JAFAGX01. The sequence goes on along the minus strand of DASPSE010000094.1, from coordinate 12,999 downwards.
GACGGACCTTAATTGCCTTCGCGCATTTTTTTTGGAACAAAGCAGGGACAACCCTGAGGCAGTAATGAAGTTAATTGATCTGAATCGACGGGCACGAGGATGGCTAGTTTTTGCGACTCACGATATCAGTAACACCCCCACTCCATACGGGTGTACACCCGATTACTTTGAGGAAGTTGTGCAATCTGCCTTGAGTTCGGGCGCACGGATCTTGCCGGTTTTTCAAGCTTTGGAAACACTTCGTTTAAGAAATAGCCAAGCGGTCGCGAATTTTCCGCCAAGGGATGGACTGGTCGGCGGAGAAGATGTGAAACGAAACCGTCTCTAGCACCCCCGGGTCAATACGGTGGGTACCGTTACCAGTGGCCAGGCTATTGACTCTCGAACCATCCAGCGCCTTTTCTTGGATTCCCGTTTGATGTGTTAAACGTTGCCACGCCATGAATCCACATGTCGCTCTTTTTATCTGCGTTGTAGGGATTGCCGGTCTCTTCTATCTCGATCGTGATGCATCCGCCCGCCCTTCCAGAGCTCTTTGGATACCGGTTCTGTGGCTGGCCATTGCCGGATCGAGGGCCGTCTCGGTTTGGTTCGGCATCGCACCTCCGGAAGGCGTCAACGTACAGATGGAAGGGAGCCCAGTTGATAGGCTTTTCTTCCAAGTTCTGCTGGTTGCCGGAATTATCGTCCTAGTTCGTAGGTCCAGCCGGGCCGGCGACCTCTTGAAGGCGAACTGGCCGCTCATCCTGTACTTTAGCTACTGCCTTTTAAGCGTCTTCTGGTCGGAATTCCCGGATGTATCTCTCAAGCGCTGGACTAAGGCCATCGGCGACCTGGTGATGGTTCTCGTGGTGGCAACGGACGCGGAGCCAGTCGCGGCGCTTAAGCACCTTCTTTCTCGCCTCGGTTTCGTCCTACTCCCGGCTTCTATTCTTCTGATCCATTACTTTGGTGACCTGGGCCGCGCCTACACCCCTGATGGCGTGCCTATGAACACCGGCGTCTCAACCACTAAGAACGAACTGGGGGTCATCACGTTCGTGCTGACGTTGGGCGCAGTGTGGCGCGTGCTATCCCTCTTGGAAAATAAGGAACATCCTGCTCGCGGCCGCCATCTGTGGGCACAGTTGACTCTACTTGCGATAGCTGTCTGGGTCTTGGTGATGGCTCAGTCGGCCACATCGATTGCCTGCGTTGCCTTCGGCGCCGCATTGATGCTTGCTACCCGCACGCCGGCAATCAGACGGAGACCCGGCGCGGTGCATGCGCTCGTTTTGGCGATTATTCTGGCGGGAGCGGTTACGTTCTTGCTGGGCGGTCAGTCCGAGGTGGTCCAAGCGTTGGGCAGAAAGGACAATCTCAGCGGCCGCACGGACATCTGGGCAGCCGTGCTTGGGGCGGGAACAAACCCTTTGTTGGGCGCCGGATTTGAGAGCTTCTGGATCACGCCGAGCTACCTGGCGAAGTTCGTGCAGAAACTCGTGGCATTCGGCTGGTGGGATCCTGGAAAGCTGAATGAGGCTCACTGCGGCTATCTCGAGGTTTACCTGGAGCTCGGCTGGGTGGGCGTAAGCATGATCGCGCTCATACTCATCAGCGGATACCGGGCGTCCACAGCTGCGTTCCGCCGCGATCCCCAGATCGGCGGCCTGATGCTGGCTTATGTCGCCACGGCGGCCGTGTACAGCATCACGGAGGCGGGATTCAGGATGCTGTTGCCGATGTGGATTTTCCTCCTGCTGGTGATCGTTGTCTCCCGTCGCATCACTGCCGAGGTAGGGGAGAGGGTGCCGGAACGTCTGCGAGGAACCCGCCGAAAAGACATTCGACGTACAGGCCAGCAATGCACAGAGCGTCGGGCGAAAATCACTCCCTAGGGAGATTACTTAAAAGATTCGGCCGCCTTCAAACGTAGAGCGGAAAGGGAGTTTTTTTACAAGGGGAAATCATGAGTCGATTGCGTATTCTGGTGTTGGGGCCGGGCTGCAGTCCGGACCAGGTCAGCATGCCCCTAGTCAACTACTATCATGCTGCAGCGCTCGCCCAAATCCATGACGTAACCCTGGTTATCGGGTCACCGACTGAGGATGCTGTCCGCAGCGCAAAGGGGCCGTTTCGCACTATCGAGGTGGTCAGGATGCCGTTGCTCGAGCGGGTTCATGAATGGGCTTTGCGCAGGATCTTCAAGTATAACTATGACACTCAGGTGTTGACCGCTTTCGGCTACCCCTTTGCTCTTGCCTTCGAATGGTATGCATGGCGACAGTTTCGGCGCCGCATTTATGGGGGTGAATTCGATGTCGTTCTGCGTATCGCACCGATCACAGCAGTGCTGCCAAGCCCATTCGCTTTCTTCCTGCGGAGGGGACCTGTACCGTTCGTGATCGGACCGATCAATGGTGGCTTGCCGTGGCCACCCGGTTTCAGCCAGCTCGAAAGGCAGAAGGAATGGATCTCCGGGTTAAGGAAGCTGTATCGGTTTCTGCCGTTTGCTCGGTCTACCTATCGCCGCGCGACGGCGATCATAGTCGCTTCGTCCCAAACGTATGCCGAGTTTAGTACGTACCGCGACAAGCTTTTCTTTGTCCCGGAAAACGGTGTTAGTCGCCTCTTGTGCTGCCGCGCCGCACCCAGCTCGGAGCACAACGACAAGCTTGAGCTGATTTTCGTCGGCGGGTTGGTTCCGCGCAAGGCTTGCGATCTTGCCCTACGTGCGGCGGCTCCGCTCTTGCGAAGCGATCTGGCCCGCTTCACAGTGGTGGGAGATGGACCGGAGCGAAACCGTCTTGAGCAGCTCGTGAAATCTCTTAGAATCGAGAAGGCTGTTTCCTTCTGCGGGGGGCTCGGCCACCCGCAAGTAATCGCACGCTTGCGATCCGCAGATGTGATGGTGTTTCCATCGGTTCGCGACTTCGGCGGAGGGGTGGTGTTTGAGGCTCTGGCGAGCGGCGCCGTGCCGTTGGTGGCGGACTTCGGCGGGCCAGGAGATATCGTTTGTCCAGAGGTGGGGTACAAGGTGCCTCTCACCAGTGAGAGCGAGATCGTGGCTCGGATGGAAAAGATTCTGACCGACCTCGCGCACGATCGGGAGCTTCTTAATCGATTACGACAGCAAGGCATATCCTACGCACGGGAACGCCTGACGTGGGATGCGAAGGCGCAGTGTACGACCCAAGTTTTGAATTGGGCAGTGCGGCGGGGTCCGAAACCAGATTTCCCGCCGCCCAAGGTGTTGTACAACCAGGCTAGCTGATTATAAAAGCCCGAAACCTCCTCGGCTGGCAGCCGACTGTTGGCTTGGTTGAGGGAACGCAAGGCTGAGTCTTAGCTCCTGGACGCCCGATGGAGAAGAAGGTGTTAGTTTTAATCTCGTGCCGATGGATCAAACCAATATCGATCGCCTGGCTGCGGTAAGCAAGAACGGCTTCCATTTTCCTGCCAAAATAGGCCCAGGCGGTCAGTGCTTCCGTGTACTTCCGTGACCTGTTGGAATCCCGATCGGTACGACAAAATGAGAAAGCTGCACCTGAAACAGTGGCCGCAGAGCTTTTGCGCTCAGGATTCGGGTGCGACTGTTTCAAGAATTTCTCGCCCGTGCATGAGCACGGAGCAAGAGAGGCGATCCCATGAGACACCTCGGCTGGTATTGGAGCGCAACCGCTCGCGGGTTTAATCTGCTGGCTCTGATACTTACCGTGTCACTGTTCCTTCCCGTAAGTTTGCACGGCCAAGCCTGGAGCAACTTCCTTGATTCTAGTCGGGCGATCAGCTGGTCGCCGGGATTCACGATTCCGAGTTACACGACGCCTTGCGCAACTCAGCCCACGCTTCAGACCGGCAGCTCGAGCGCCGCCGCCAATACCATCGCGATCAACAATGCCCTCGCGTCTTGTGATTCCACACACAACGTGGTCAACCTGCCTTCTGGAACCTATTACGTGAACAGCATCACCTACGGTACTCAGGGCCATCAAGTGCTGCGGGGGGCTGGAGCCGGAACGGGAGGAAGTGCAACGTATCTTTACATTCTCGGGCAGGCACCATGCGGCCAGGGCGGAATCTGCATGGTGAGCAGCAGCCCTCTCTACAACGGGAATCCTGCCGTGCTGCCTCCGAGCGGCTCGAACCAGTGTATGTGGAGTGGAGGCTATTCCCAAGGCACTACTTCGATCACGCTATCGAGTTGCGGAGGTGCGCCACCTCTGAATCAGACAATGATTCTGGATCAGGCTAACGACTCGGCTACCGATACTGGCGGGGTATGGCTGTGCGATGCCCAGACGGGTTCTTACAGATGCACATATAAACCGCTGGACGCTGGAAACTCCGACGGTCGCGTCATCGGCGGCGTGGATTACTCGCAGCAGGAAGTCGTTTACGTCACTGGGGTCACCAACAACGGAGGTGGTTCCTACACGGTCACTATCTCGCCTGGAGTGTACTTCACTAATATCCGCTCAGGACAGTCGCCGGGGGCGTGGTGGCCGGGATTCGTTCAGAACGATGGCATCGAAAATCTGACCCTCGACTACAGTCAGAGCACCGCCGGAGCCAACAACTATGGCGCGATTGGCATGTACAACTGCTACCAATGTTGGGTGAAGGGAATCCAGTCCATCGACGCCGGGCGCGACCATGTTTTTGTCTATCAGAGCGACCAAGATGTCGTCCGAGACAGCTACTTCTACCAGTCCCAGTCGCATTCAAGTGTCAGCTACACCATTGAAGTCATTGAGTCGTCCAACGGACTGATCGAAAACACGATTTCGCAGCAAGTAACGACGCCTATCATATTCGGGCAAGGATCAGGCTTCGTGATGGGCTACAATTTCGGCGTGGACAATGTTTATACCACACCATCGAGTTTCATGAACGGGTCGTATTACAGCCACAATGCTGGAAGCGAATTCAACCTCTGGGAAGGAAATATGTTCTCGGGCATTTGGGTGGACGACGCTTGGGGAACGAGCGATCAGGGCACTATGTTCCGCAATTCCATTCCCGGCTGGCAAAGCGGCAAAACCAACTCTACTGTTCCCCTCATCATCCGCGCGTGGAGCCGCGATTATAGCTACGTCGGCAACATTCTGGGACAGCCAGGCTACCACACCGAGTATCAGACCTATGCAACCTCGGGAACTGGAGGTGTAAACGGTAATACGGAAGACAGCGCCATTTACAGCATCGGATGGGCCGACACCGGTGGCACGTGCACCTCGCAGGAACCACCTTGCGATGCCCTGTCGTGGTCTACGCTGATGCGGTGGGGCAACTACGACACCGTGAACGCAGCTACGCAGTGGAACTCGACCGAGGCATCTCCTGCTGCAAATACCTATGTGAATGCCAACTTCACGTCCTCTTATTTCTCCAGTCTCGCCCATACGCTTCCCGCTTCACTGTACTACAGTTCGACTCCGTCTTGGTGGCCGTCTGGAAAGCACTGGCCTCCTATCGGGCCGGATGTCTCCACGGGCAACGTGGGTATTTGCAGCAGTGGAAGCAGCTATCCTGGAGCGCAGGCTACGGCCTCAAGCCAATGCACTGGCGGAACATTGCAGACGGCCTGGGCCTCTACCGTGACTTCCATTCCGGCCGAGGACTGCTATCTGAACGTTATGGGTGGTCCTCCCGACGGTAGCGGCAGCGTGCTCAGCTTCAACGCCAGCACATGCTACTCTGCCGCTGACCCTCCCCAACCTCCAACGAACTTGGCTGCGACCGTGGACTGAGCCCCATTCAGTTAAGCGTTGGTTTGATCGAACCTGCGGTTGCCAAAAGAGCACACCTGCCTACTAGGCTGCTCTTCGTTGGCTGATTTATCCTGTATGACCGTCGAAGCTCAACCACAAGACGTGCTTGCCACCGAACACCTGTGCACCGACCTGAGGGGCCGGGCCGTGCGCGGAGGCTTGTTGGCGTCCAGCTCGCAAGCCACGGGGTTCGTCCTCACATCCATCATGACGGTGGTCACCGCGCGTCTGCTGACCCCTGCCGACTTCGGATTGGTGGCCATGGCTGCCGCCATCACGGGGCTCGGCCAGGCCTTCGCGGACCTCGGCTTGTCGGAAGCGACCATCCAACGGCAGGAGATCAGCCACGAGCAAGTGAGCGCGCTGTTCTGGATCAATGTCGCTATCGGGATCGGGCTTACGCTGGTGATGATCGGTTTGGCTCCGGTGCTGGCGTGGTTCTACCGCGAACCGCGGCTGAAAAACCTCACGTTTGTGCTTTCTCTTACGTTCCTGATTGGCGGTCTGAGGGTCCAACACAATGCACTTCTCCAACGCCAGATGCGGTTTGGCGCGACGGCGATTCGAGATGTGGCTGCCTATGTCGTTGCTGTCACGGTCGTTATTGCCATGGCTTGGTTAGGAGCCGGGTACTGGGCGATCGTGTCGTACCCGCTGGCCTATAATTCCACGGCGGTGGCGTTTACTTGGATTATGGTCCCATGGCTTCCGGGCCGGCCCCGGTGCGGCACCAACGTGCGTTCCCTCGTCGCCTTTGGCGGCAATGTGGCGGGCTCTTACCTCATCAATTATTTGAATCGCAATACGGATAACATACTGGTGGGCTGGTACTGGGGGGCCAGCCCGCTGGGGCTGTATTCGAAGGCTTACAGTCTCCTGCTCCGTCCTGTAAACCAGCTCAACGCCCCGTTAAGCACGATCCTGGTGCCTGCCTTGAGCAGGCTTCAAGACGATCCAGAGCGCTTAGCGCGGTACTTTCTGCGCGTTGCCAACCTGATGATGTGGATCGTCACTCCGCTCTTCGGTTTTCTTTTCGTTGCTGCCGAACCGGTGATTATCCTGGTGCTGGGGAAGAAGTGGCTGGCAGCGGCGCCAGTTTTTCAGTTTCTTTGTATTGCCGCATTGGCGCAACTGCTTTATAACCCGACCATGTGGTTGTTTGTTTGCCGGGGACAATCGGGGCGGATGCTCAAACTCTTGCTCATTCTCACCCCCATCTTTTTCGTCAGCTACATTGTGGGGTTGCCTTTCGGCATTAAGGGCGTAGCACTATCTGGCTCCCTGGTTTTCGTCGGCATTTTTCCGTGGCTACTCAAATACGCCTTCCGCGGCACGAGCTTGACCTTGCGGCGCCTTGGACAGGCCATCCGGTACCCAATTTCGCTATGCCTCGCTGGTGTTTTTTCGGCGGAACTCGCCCTGCGACTGATCGCTCCGCAGCGTATCGTTTCCCAGCTTTTGGTTGTGGCTCTGGGATTCGCAGCCGCGTATTCACTCTCAGCGCTGATACCCGCCGTGCGCGAGGAGGCCCTGTCCCTCAGGGGATTGTTAGCCGACGTGCGCCTCTCCAGGCAAGCCGCCTAGCCCGGGCACGCTGATTCCCGCCTTTCGATCACTTTTCGAAGAGAGGCCATACATTACCGCTAACGCCGAGATTCCGTCGGAAGAAGAGCTGGAAGAAGCTTTTGTCCCGTTGGCTGGGGCAAGGTAAGCATATCAAGGGGTAATGGCTAGCTTCAGAACTCTGCGGAGCTTATCACAAAGCCAAGTGACCCTTAGGGAAGGAAACGGACCTTGAAAGTCAGCATCTTTGGATTGGGTTATGTTGGTGCAGTTTCGGCGGGATGCCTCGCCGCGGATGGACACGAAGTCATCGGTGTCGATCCAGTTCCCACCAAAGTGGACTTAATCAACCATGGGCAATCACCAATCATTGAAGCAGAGATCAGTGACATTGTTGCAGAAACTGTTAAAGCTGGTCGACTGCGGGCCACTGCAAATCCAGTACAAGCGATCCACGACACAGACCTGTCTTTTGTTTGCGTCGGCACGCCGAGCCAACCAAACGGTAACCTTGACCTGAAATTCATCCGACGCATTTGTGAACAGATTGGTCAAGCCCTTGCCACAAAGAAGTCGCGACACACAGTCGTCATTCGGAGCACTGTTCTACCGGGTACAACGCAAAGCATTGTGATCCCGACGTTGGAAGAGTCCTCGGGGAAAAAGGCGGGAAGTGGATTTGGCGTGTGTACTAACCCCGAATTTCTGCGAGAGGGTTCGGCCGTCAAGGATTTTCGTTGTCCCCCGAAGACGGTAATAGGCGAAATTGACCATGCCAGTGGCAATATGCTGGTTCAGCTCTACGAAAAACTTGATGCGCCACTAGTTAGGACAGATTTGAAGACAGCAGAAATGGTGAAGTACGTCGACAACAGTTGGCACGCTCTGAAAATCGGATTCGCGAATGAGATTGGAAGTCTATCTAAGTCCATGGGCATTGATGCCCACGAGGTGATGAAAATCTTTTGTCAGGATCGAAAGCTCAACATTTCTACGACATATCTATCTCCCGGGTTTGCCTTCGGAGGTTCATGCTTGCCGAAGGACCTCAGGGCCCTCACGTACAAGGCGAAGATGAATGATCTAAACCTTCCGATTTTGACCTCAATATTGCCCAGCAATGAAATGCAGGTCAATCGCGGCTTGCAGATGATCCTTGACAAGGGCCACAAAAAGATTGGGGTCCTGGGGTTCAGCTTCAAGGCCGGCACCGACGACCTTCGCGAAAGCGCAGTAGTCGAACTGATCGAGCGTCTTCTTGGGAAGGGGTACGATCTGCGGATTTACGACAAGAACGTGAATATAGCCAGCCTTGTGGGTGCAAACAGAGATTTCATTCTTAACCGCATTCCGCACATCTCACGGCTCATGGTGACTGATGTTAATGCGGTTCTGGATTATGCAGAGACAATTGTGATCGGCAATAAGGACCCCGACTTTACAGGTGTACCGAACAAGCTGCGCGATGGGCAATCGATAGTGGATTTCGTGCGCATTACAGACCATGGGAGCGAAAATGGCAGATACGACGGCATTTGCTGGTGAGATCGAACAGCAAGGCAAGAACGATATCGCAAAGGACGAGCTGTTCCGGTCGATCAGCCTCTTGTCCGATTGGCTCGAGAAGAACGACTACAAGGGGTACGACACGTTCGATGGCCTCAGCGCCAGGTTCTTGCGTCCGTTTACCTTCGAGACAAAGATTCTACGGATTACGCTACAGCAAAGTGTTCGCCGCTTCATCTTGAATCTGCGGCCCTTGCTGGGGATCAAGAAGAGTCGCTCTTCTAAAGGAATGGGATTTCTGGCACGTGGATTCCTGCGCCTGTACCGAGCCACGGGAGACGACGTATGGAGGGAAAAGGCCGAGTTTGCCCTGCAGTGGCTAATTGAGAACCAGTCCAAAGGATACAGCGGAGCTTGCTGGGGGAATCATTTCGATTACCAATCGCGCGGATTCTACCTGCCTAAGGGCACACCTACCATCGTTTGGACATCCTTAATCGGCCATGCGTTTCTCGACGCTTTTGAGCACCTCAATAAGGACGAGTACTTGCAGATTGCGCGCAGCTCCTGTGAACACATTCTTCGTGATATTGAGGCCTTCCCATATGGAGAGGCAGTTTGCATCAGTTATGTTCCTGGTTTGGATTCTCGAGTGCACAACGCGAATACGCTTGGAGCAAGCCTCGTAGCGCGAACCTTTTCCCACACTGGCGACAAAGCCTGCCGCGACTTGGCGGAGAGGGCACTCCTATACACCGCCCGATGCCAACGGCCCGATGGGTCCTGGTATTACGGCGAGCGGGAGAACACTCACTGGGTCGATAATTTTCACAGTGCGTACGTTCTCGACTGTTTCCAGCATTACCTTCAAAGTACACATGACGATCGTTTTGTATCGGTCATGAACCGCGGATACGAATACTGGAAGAGGACATTCTTTCTGGAGAACGGGACTCCGCGATACTATTCTCACAAGACGCTTCCCATCGACATCCAGTGTTGCTCTCAGGCCATTGACACATTGATCTTTTTCCGCGACCGTGACCCAGAAAGTATAGATCTTGCCGTCAAAGTTGCCGAATGGACGATCAGGTACATGCAGGACACAACTGGCTACTTCTACTACCGGCGCTATTCGCCATGGTTAGTGAACAAGACCGCAACGCTTCACTGGGGCCAGGCAACGATGCTGAGTGCTTTAGCGCGACTTTATAACGCTCTTTGAAAGGCAGGGTTTGGAGTGAAGAGAAAGGTTTTAATCATCGTCGAGAATATGCCCGCCCCGTTCGACTTCCGGGTTTGGAAGGAGGCTCGCTCCCTGCGCGAGGCGGGATACCAAGTTGTTGTATTGTGTCCAAAGGGTACAGGGTATCGGAAGGGCTACGAGTTCCTAAATGGAATACACATCTATCGACACCCTTTGACTAAAGAAGGAAATAGCCGTTGTGGATATCTTTTGGAATACGTTTCTGCCTTATTTTGGGAGCTTCTGTACTCTTTTTGGATCTATCTTCGTCATGGTTTCCATGTGATTCAGGGCTGCAACCCTCCCGACGATATTTTTCTCGTTGCTCTTCCATTTAAACTGTTCGGCGTGAAATACATCTTCGATCATCACGATGTGAACCCTGAGTTGTACTTTTCCAAATACGAGAAGAGAGACTTCCTTTACAGGCTGCAGGTGTGGCTGGAGAAAATGACTTTTCTCTTCAGTGATGTGGTGATATCCACCAACAACAGTTATCGAGACATAGCCATTACGCGTGGAGGTATCGCCCGAGAAAGCGTCTTCGTGGTTCGGAACGGCGTTGAGCCAAAGATGTTCAAGCCCGTTCCCCCAAATCCGAGTCTGAAGCATGGCAAGCGTCATCTGGTTGGATACGTCGGCCACATGAGCACGCAGGAAGGCATCGATATCCTTATCGACGTCGCGCAGTCGTTCAAAGACGCAGGTCGCCGCGATGTTCATTTCACTTGTGTTGGTGGCGGGCCGGGGCTACCAGGCTTCCGGAGGTTGGCCCAGGAAAAACATCTTGACGACATGATTAACTTTACAGGGAGGATCCCCGACGCGGAGTTGCTTGAAATCCTTTCGACGGCTGATGTGTGTGTCAATCCAGACAAGCCGTGCCCGATGAATAGTATGTCCACGATGATCAAGATTATGGAATATATGGCGCTCGGCAAGCCGATAGTCCAGTTCGAGGGCAGCGAGGGGAGGTTCAGCGCCCAAGAAGCATCGCTGTACAGCGCCGGAGCTGACCATGTGCGGGACTTCGCTGAAAAAATACTCTGGCTTCTTGATCATCCAGAAGAGCGGGAGCGGATGGGCGTGTTCGGTCGCAGGCGCATCGAAAAGGAGCTGGCGTGGGAATATTCGATCGAAAATCTTCTCGCCGCTTACGAGAGAGCTTTCAGCAAGGTGCGAGGGAGACATGTCTTGCAGGTGGACAGTGTGTGATGCTGCACGATGGGCACCAGTAGCATTACAAGGCACCGGGCGATAAACCAACACAACATATGCCGAGGTGGCCTCCAGTATCCTGCGTGGGATGAAATGGCCATGATGTCCGTTACTGTTGATAACAGCAGGCCCGAGCTGGAAACGGAAGAAAGAACGTCGTTTGACCTATACAGTTTGGATCCGCTAGAAGACCCACGCTGGGTAAGATTTCTCGAGAGTTGCAGCCAGGCTTCGATTTTTCACAGAGTCGGCTGGCTCGAAGCTCTTCGTCGTACCTATGGGTACACACCAGTCGTGTTCACGACCTCGCCTCCGCAAAGAGAACTAAGGAACGGATTCCTTTGTTGCGAAATTAGCACGTGGTTTTCTCCGCGACGGCTTGTTTCGGTTCCTTTTTCCGATCACCTTGATTCTCTGACTGATCGTGATTCGATGCAAAACCTGGTCTCTTTCCTAAGGAACAAGGTTGATACCAAAGTTTGCCAGTACCTCGAGGTCAGACCCACTTTCCAAACCGACCTGAGTTTGATCGGACTTCAAAAGAGCGCTACATTCTATTCACACAAGATCAATCTCGACAGGAGTCTGGAAGAAATCTACAAGTCTTTTCACAAGGATTGCGTGCAGAGGGCAATGAGACGAGCGGCCAGAAGAAAACTGACATATACCGAAGGCAGCTCCAAAGAGTTGATAGACCAATTTTATGGCTTGTTACTGCTCACTCATAAGCGCCACGGGTTACCTCCTCAACCGATTTCATGGTTTTACAACTTGAGTCAATGCTTGGGAGACAAGTTCAAAGTTCGTGTCGTTTCGAGCGACAATGTTCCGGTTGCCAGTATCATCACGTTAACCGACAAGAGATCGATGGTCTATAAATATGGTTGCTCAGACGCAAAGTACCATAATCTAGGGGGCATGACCCTGCTCTTGTGGCAGGCTATTCAGGAAGCCCACAAGGCTGAGCTGAACGAATTCGATATGGGACGCACCGATTGTGATGACGTAGGGCTGATTCGTTTTAAAGACCGTTGGGGAGCAACGCGTGGTGCGCTCGAGTATTGGGCGTACCCGGCCAAACTACGCCCGGATCTCAATCATCGTTTTCTCAAAGCTGTCAGAAAGATTGTTTCACTACTGCCTCCGGTCATGCTTATTCCCGCAGGTAGGCTGCTTTACAGGCATCTTGGATAGCCCAGGCTTTCGCTCCCAGCAACGACTAGCAAATCGAAAAGTCGTTAGCGATTAACGTTCTCACGTTGCACACCCAACACTAGCAATTCAATTGCTCCAGGTAGGAATCTTGTTCAACCTCGTTCGCCAGCGCAGTAGGTACACAATCCGGCTTCTTTTAAATTCAAAGGAGACTCCCCATGAAATTTCGATCGATACCTCAAGCGCGACTGTTGCTGACGTTTTCTTGTGTGCTGATGCTCCTTGTGTCCATGAACACCAAGAGCCTCGCTCAGACCTTTAGCGTTGTTTACAATTTCGGAGGTGGCGCGGATGGTGGTTATCCGCTGGCTGGCCTCGTGATTGACACAGAAGGAAATCTCTACGGTACTGCAAGCGTCGGTGGAAACTTCGCTTGTTCCGCCAGCGGATGCGGCACAGTGTTCAAAATTGACACCAGCGGAACCTATTCCGTTTTATATAGCTTTGCTGGTGGGAATGACGGCGCTAATCCGGAAGCAAGATTGTACAGGGATTCAG
>DASPSE010000144.1:0-7681 GCA_035624085.1 Terriglobales bacterium | reverse complement strand
TCAACTGCCCGATGTCGAAGGAGGAATACGACCGATTCTACGACGCGCTGCTTGCCGCGCCATTGGCCGAAGAGCGCGACTGGGAGAAGCTGAATTACTTCGAAGGCTGCCTGCCCATCGAAGAACTTGCACGCAGGGGATGTGACACGCTGAGATTTGGGCCGATGAAGCCGGTTGGATTGGCCGATCCGCGCACGGGAAAAATGCCCTATGCCGTGGTGCAATTGCGCCAGGAAAATCTACGGGCCGATTCTTATAACCTTGTCGGATTTCAGAATCATCTGAGATTCGGCGATCAAGCAAAGGTTCTGCGGCTAATTCCGGGGCTGGAGAATGCGCGCTTTTTGCGTTACGGACAGATCCATCGCAACACGTATGTCAATGCTCCGGCGCTTCTGACGGAAACTCTGCAGATGAAGCAGCATCCCAATGTCCTCTTTGCCGGGCAGATTTGCGGAGTGGAAGGCTATGTCGAGTCCATCGCGACTGGGCTGATGGCCGGATTTCACGCGACCGCATTGGTTACCGGCAGTGAGCCTGTTTCACCACCCCGCGCCACTGCTTTCGGATCGTTGACGCACTACATCACCCACGCGGACGCGAACAAGTTCCAGCCTGCGAATATAACGTTCGATCTTCTGCCGCCTCTGGAGCCAAACATACGCGATCGCAAACAGCGGCGTCGGCTGCAGTGCGAGCTGGCACTTCGAGAATTTGACCAGTGGATCGCAAGCGCGGAGCTGTGCTCCGAATTCAGAAGTCAGAATTAGGAAGTTAGAAGAAAGCTCGGGATTGACGACTTGGCTACCCTTTCGCTCCTCCCCAAACGCCATGTCATTCCGAGCCGCCCGTAGCCGCCGAGCGGCGAGGGCGTGTCGAGGAATCTGCATTTCGTGCTGGCTGTCGGTTCGGTCTGCCCGTGAAACGAATCCCCCTGTAACTTTCCCCCTCATTTCTCGTAAATGTGTATAGAGAGCTTTGCCACAGGAGGACCTATGACAACCGCTCACTCTGAGAATGCTGCAACGCTCGTCAGGCAATGGCTGGCGACCCTCGCCTCGCTGGCAGTAGGCACGGCGTTCCTCGCTTTGTGGTTCTGGCTCTTGCCACGATGGCTGGGTTTCAGCGTGGAGCTGGTAGGCACGGCCCGTTGGCGATGGCTGGCCGCGGTTCCGTCTGCGCTGGGATTCGCCGTTGCCCTGCGCTGCGTGTGGGACTTCGGTTGGACTGGACGCGGCACGCCAGCTCCGGTCGCGCCTCCTCAGCGATTGGTTGTGGTGGGCTTCTACCGTTATGTGCGTAACCCCATGTATCTTGGCTTCGCCGTGGGATGGATCGGACTCTGGATCGTGTTCGGGCACCCCGACCCGGTGCTGATCGCCAGCGTAGCCGCGGTCGCTCTCGGTGTACACCTGTTTGTGGTCTTTTACGAGGAGCCGACCTTGCGCAAGAAGTTCGGGGCAGAATACGAAGAGTATTGCCGGAACGTGAATCGCTGGTGGCCGCGGCTGCGTGGCTGGGACAAAGCCGAGTGATTCATCCGGCGGTGGTCCGATCCCCGCCCGACCCCTTGCTCTGGTACATCAATTCGTCGGCTCGGCGAATCGCGGCCTCAGCCGAATCGGTATGGCTGAGCAGCGTGGCTCCAATGGAGGCTGTGACCGATATGCGCGATGTGTCCTGCCGAACCGACGATTGCGCAATCAGAACGCGGCAGCGCTCGGCGAGATCGCCCAGTGCCATAGCATTCACGTCACAGATCAATACCAGAAATTCTGCGCCACCCCACCGGCCGACTACATCCACGCTACGCATCGTGCGCTCAAGAGTTTCCGCGACCGCGCGCAGCAGCGCATCGCCGGCACCGTGGCCGTACTTGTCATTAACCTGCTTGAAACGATCAAGGTCGAGCAGAAGCAGGCCGTACTCTCGGCCAAACTGCTGATGATCCTGCAAGGTCTGCGCCACCTTCAATTCCAGGTATCGGCGATTCGGCAGATGGGTGAGAGGGTCGCGAAACGCCAAGTTCTCCAGTTCACGGGCTCGCTTCTCCACGCGTTGCCTGGCCGTGATGTCAGTGAACACCTCCACTGCCCCCACAACCGTTCCCGAACTGTTCCGCATGGGCACGACACGCACACTGATCGGCACGCGATGCCCATTCTTGTGGCGAAGGTAAAACTCCGCTTCCGTAGGCTGACCGTCTGCCATTGCTCTACTAAGAGGACATCCGTTGGCGCATAGTGGGTTTCCGCCCTGATCCACATGCTCCAGCAAGGCGCCAAAGCAGTGTTGTCCGATAGTTTCGCTGGCGCTGTAGCCAGTTAGCTTTTCGGCCCCTTCGTTCCAATAGGTGACTTTGCGGTCCCGGTTCACGAAATAGATGCCGTCATAGGTGCTGTCCAGAACGCTTTCGTGAAACGAAGAACAGAACCGAATGCCCCAAATCTTCTCGCACGACTCTCCCGTGCTTACTCCGTAGAGGTATCCCTCCGAATGCGCGCCCATTTGAGCCACTATCTGGCCGACCGCCCGTTCTTCCGTGCCCAGCCGGTGGAGGGAAATTTGTTGTCTCAAGAGCAGCATCCGCGGTAGAGAGACACAGCAACCATAACGGCTGACGGTGGTTGTTTTGGTTTTCTCGCAGAAACATGCTCCGCCGGCGTCGACCCCTGAGGCCTCCAAAGGAAAGGCGATCGACACGCGGTCACTGCGCCGGCGAGATGTGGCGTTCAGTAGTTGGGTGTCCATACTCCGACCTCCTCCATCCATCGGATCAGTGTGGGGTTGGCTTGAGCGGCAGGCAGTGATTCTTATTTCTTGCTTAGTACGCAGGTAACGTGCCTAGTCTCTGGTTAGGAAATATTTGCTGCAGGGGCGATGGGACTACTACAGTGCGCCGTCGCTGGTGATCGAAGTGGGCTGATACCGGGCGGTGTTATTCGTAACTTTGATGGTGAAGTTCACGGTGACTCGGGCCTGCGTCTCGACCGGCTTCCCGTTCAGCAGGTAGGGCTTGAATCGCCACTGCCGCACGGCTTCTCGGGCCGCTGAGACGAGAATGGTGGGTCCGCTGAGCACGCGCAGGTCCTCAACGACGCCGTCAGCGGCGATGAGCGCTTGCATCAACACCGAACCTTGCACCGACATTTGCCCGGCCAGCAAGGGATACGACGACGCATCGACCAGCGGAGCCTTCATGGCTGCCATCTGTACGCGGTCCGCTGCATTGGCCGGCGAAATCACAGCTGCCGATGCCGAGCTGGGCGGTGCTGAATGCGTTTTACCTGCGACTACTTCAACCTCTAGCGGCGGAAGAGTCGCGCGCTTGGTTGCTGTCGCGGAAGCCGCGGAGTGGGTCGAATGCTTGCTGGCGACGTGCTTCGTGGCCTGAGCGACCGGGGCAGAAGGAGCTTGTGAAGGCGTGCTCGGAGAGGATACAGGCTGTACATCTTCCGCAGTGGCCGTTTCCTCGGCGCCAAACCAGAACTCGCGATCCTTTACCAGAATCGTGACGAGTGCGGTGAGCAGGAGGACAACCGCGATGGACAACCTGCGGCGCTGTCTGTCCTGCGGAGATACGCCGATCCAGGTTGCCTGGACATCCCGCCTTGGCGCTGCCTCCAGCATCTCCTACCCTTTCCCCTGAGAAGATTTCCTTGTGCGCTACTAAGATGATGCAGGTCGCGGTTGATGACAATGGCACAAGCGACCCAGTGCCATAGCACGATGGGCCAATGGCATAGCACGGGTGGGCTATCCTCGCATTTTCGGCTGAACATCGTTTGCGGGTGATCCAAGCGAGCTGCGGCTAAGGATTATTGGCAATTCTGGCGGGCGGCAGGTTCGAACTGATCCAGTTGGGCATCGTGCTGTGTGGTGAACTTGCCGCCCGGCGTCTTGCCATAGAGCTCTGAGCCGGGGCAGTAGTAGAGCGCAGTGTGCACGTCCACCCAGACTTGGGCGTTGGGATTCCCCGCCACAACTGGCGCGGGTGGAGGCTCCGCTAAGCCCAGCCCGACGAGGATCCGCTCGGAGAACGTGAGGGAGGGTACAGGAGTGCTGGCCTGAACGGCGCGATAAGCTGATCGCCAACCTGTTCCCAAGAATGTCAGCAGAAACAAGAGAACCGCAATCGCGATAGAAATATCGCCGCGATGCGCCGACAACCAGGTTTTCTCGTGGGGAGGTGGTGCAGCGCTAACGTCGGGCTGCACCAAGTTCGGCTGCACCAGGTTCGCGAGGGTCTCATTGTTGGCCATCAAATCGAGGAATTCCAGGCCAAAACAAAAGCCTGAACGATTGCGGACCACACCGGCCACACGGCGTTTGCCGCAAGTTTGGAACTCGATCTCCATCAAGTCACCGGGCTGCAGATCAATTCCTCCGTAGAGGGCCATGCCGCTCTGGCTCAGCTCGCTCGCCAGTCCGGGCACGGCAATTTTTTCGTCGTGGGCGTGGGCACGGATGGAAACTGGCAGGTTGACGTGGTAGCGAGGCCAACGCCGCGTGTTGGCTGGCTCTGCCGTGTTCGCGATTGCTCTCGTCATGACCACCTCTACCTCAGCCAGTGAATCAGCCAGTGAAAGTGGAGGAGGCAAATCGCGCTCGCCCAGCCGAGCACAGCCGGGCCAACTGTTGCGATGGCCAGCTTTAACAGCTGTTTCCGGGGCTGGTGCCGCTGCGCTGAAGCGGCTCTGAGCTTTTCGATCCAGCGCTGCTCAAAGTCCGGCTGCAACGATGCTTGAATCGTGGCGCCGAGCCGGCGCTGATCTGTAGCCGCCAGCGAAATGAACCGGAACGGTTGCAAATCGCTCGAAACCGGGCTTAACATTTCCGCTCCACCCAGCACCGATCCAGTGCGCGTGAGAAACATCAGTTTGACCTGCGATCCCTGAACGACCGGATTGGAAAGTGAGAGTAGCCCGCCGGTAAGGGAAACGACGTGAAGTTTGCCTGAAGTGCGCTGGCCGTCCTGGAACCGCAGGACAGCGGGAGTAGCTCCGTCGAGATGCACCCTTGGAGCGCGTTGGGAAGGGCAATCCATATCCATCCGAGTATGTTACGCACTGATTACCCGCAGAAGATTACGGAAGGGTTCGCCAAGCCGAGATTACGCGCATGGGCCGCAGTCACATTACCGCAGGGCAGGAAACAGCGCTTGCTGGCGAAATCGGCATCCTTTAGTCCCCGGTGGTTTCCACGGCGGGAAGCTCTTCCAGAGCGGCCTTGGTCGTCACTTCCGCGCTGGTTACCAGAACCACGGAGGCAATCACGATGGCACTGCCGGCAAGGATGTACACGTCGATGCGTTCGTGCAGCACCACCCATCCCAGGAACACCGCCACCACCGGATTGACATAAGCGTAAGTGGAGACCTTCGATGTAGGAACATGGCCGAGCAGCCAGATGTAGGCGGTGTAGCCGA
Organism: Terriglobales bacterium; assembly: GCA_035624085.1. Taxonomy (GTDB): domain Bacteria; phylum Acidobacteriota; class Terriglobia; order Terriglobales; family Acidobacteriaceae; genus JAFAGX01. Next base: position 2,253 of record DASPSE010000144.1, on the reverse strand, counting down.
TCCAGGAGCCACAGACGATCAGATAGAAAACAGCGCCGACGCCGCGTGGAGTCCAGGCTACCCGCGCAACATCCCCTGCAGTTACGGCAACCAGAAAATTAGCCAAGCCTGCGGCAACCATCTCCCAAGCCGTAGCCGAGAAGGGATCCACGTCCGGAGATTTCCATTTCTTGGCGAGGACTGAACCCAATGCCCAACTGAAAGAACCTCCGATCAAACTCAGCGAGGACCACAGTTCGGTGCGTCCGAAGGAAGCCGTAGCCGTGAGTTGCGGCCACAGCAGAACGACCAGACCTGCGACGCCGAGCCCCAAGCCGGCTTTGCCGCGGAGCGAAATGTGATGATCGCCCAGCAGAAGTTTGTCGAGCACCAGAAACCATAGGGGCGTAATCGCTATGATCAGGGCCGCTAAGCCCGAGGCGATATGCTTTTCGGCAAACGAGAGGGTCAGATTGCCGCCGAGGAGCAGCAGAATTCCGACCACCGCCATTTCGCCCAATTGACGTGGCTTATAGTAGATTTTCTTTCCACGGATGCCACAAAACGCGAGCATGAAAATGCCCGCGATGAAGAAACGCACGCCACACATCAATGCAGGTGGAATGTGCTCGACTGCGATGTCGATTGCCAGATAAGTGGAACCCCAGAAGAAATAAACCAGGGCAAACGCAAATATCACGGCGAATCGTCTTGGCCGAAGGCTGGAGGTCATGGCGGCGGCAGCAATAAAGTATCAGACATGCGAAATGAATTTGTAGATTCGGGATTTTGTCAACGAGATGTCATTTTGGGCAGAGCTGGTCGCATCAGCAGAAGCATCCCTGTCAACACCAACGGCCATTGCCGATTGGGGGTTACGCAATCGCTGGCAACAAGCTATAATGAAATCGGTATGAATTCCGATGCGTTTCCAGGGTTCCAATTCGCACTTGCCCGTCTGCTGGCTGCACTTTCTTGTGTGCCCACGCCGCTATCGGGCTGTGCTACCTTCCCGCCTGCGTCCCAATCTCTTCGGTAGCGACTAATTTCGGATCCTCTTTGCGAATTTCCGGTTGATGGCTGAAGTCCGCCTTCTTCCGCGAATCTAACAGACCAACGACGCACGACCAACGACTGATTTTTGGAGGATCCCATGCCGACTAACACGCTGATTGCACCGAAACTGAAGACCGCGCTACCCGGCCCCAATGCCAAGCTCGTTCTCGATGGCGATGGGAAGTTTGTTTCGCCTTCTTATACCCGCTCTTATCCCATGGTCGCCAAACACGGCCATGGCATCGTTGTCACTGACGTTGACGGTAACGAATTCTTCGATTTTTCTGCCGGCATCGCTGTGGTTTCGACCGGCCACTGCCATCCGCACGTGGTGGCTGCCATTCAAAAGCAGGCGGCCGAACTGATTCACATGTCAGGTACGGACTTTTACTACGAGAGCATGGTCACGCTCGCCGAGCGGCTTTCGAAGATCGCTCCTATGCCCGGACCGCACAAGACCTACTACGGTAACTCGGGTACGGAAGCGATTGAGTGCGCCCTGAAGCTGTCGCGCTACCACACCAAGCGGCAGAATGTGATTGCCTTCTACGGCGCATTTCACGGACGCACCATGGGAGCACTTTCGCTCACCGCTTCCAAGCCGCAACAGAAGCGGCGTTTCGCACCGTTGGTGCCGGGAGTGACTCACGTTCGCTATCCCGATGTGTATCGCGAGGCGGGCGGCCAGGATCCTGAAGCGTTCGCGCTTGGCTGTGCCCGTTTTATCGAAGACAAACTCTTCAGGACGACGCTGCCCCCGGAGGAAGTGGCTGCGATCTTCGTCGAGCCGATCCAGGGCGAGGGCGGCTACGTGATCGCACCGACCGTCTTCATGCAGGAACTGCGCCGGATTTGCGACCGTCACGGCATTCTGTTGGTACTGGATGAAGTGCAAAGCGGAGTTGGACGTACCGGAAAATGGTGGGCCGTCGAACACACCGGCGTGCAGCCTGACATTGTTTGTGTCGCCAAGGGAATTGCCTCGGGCATGCCGCTAGGCCTAACCATCAGCAAAGCCGAAATCATGGACTGGGCGCCGGGCTCGCATGCGTCCACATTCGGAGGCAATCCGGTGTGCATTGCGGCCGCTTTGGCCACGCTGGACGTGATCGAGCGTGAGGGGCTGCTGCGGAATGCTGCAGAAGTTGGCCACCATATGCTGAGGCGGATGGCAGATTGGCCCAGCAAACACAAGCTAGTCGGTGACGTGCGCGGACG
>DASPSE010000430.1:0-3786 GCA_035624085.1 Terriglobales bacterium | reverse complement strand
GTCGGACGTAATCCGAACGAAGTTTCCTTGATGGCGGTCACAAAGACCTTCCCGCCGGAACGGATTCGAGGGGCCTACGAAGCTGGACTTCGACTGTTCGGCGAAAATCGCGTGCAGGAGTTCGCGAGCAAGGCATCAGCTCTGCGCGATCTGCGCGATGCCGAATGGCACATGATCGGCCATGTGCAAACTAATAAGGCTGCCAAAGCAGTAGAACTATTCGCGGCGGTAGATTCGGTGGACTCGCTGCGCCTTGCCCAAAAGCTCAATGCAGCCGCGCAACAACTCGGGAAAAAACTGGCTGTTTTGATTGAGATTAGCGTTGGCGGCGAAGCGGCCAAAAGCGGAGTAGGTCCAGGCTCTAAAGAGCTAGAAGATCTCTTGCAGGCGGCAGCGGAACTGGAACACTTGGACTTTTGTGGACTAATGACCATTCCACCGTTCACGGACGATCCGCAGCTAGCACGGCCCTATTTCCAGAAACTTCGGCAACTACGCGATGACATTGCGGCCCGCCGATTGCCGAACATCAACATGAACGTGCTCTCTATGGGCATGTCGCATGATTTTGAAGTCGCCATTGAGGAGGGTTCAACCTGCGTGCGGCTGGGGACTGCGATATTTGGTGAAAGGACAGCGCGATAACCACAGAGTCACAGAGCCACGGAGAAACCAAATCAATTTTGCTCCGTGACTCTGTGTCTCCGTGGTGAATATCTGATGATCCCCTTCAACGAAACTTTCGCCGGCGTCACTTTTGCCGTCAAAGTTCATCCCCGCGCCAGGAAGAACGCGATTACGGGAGAACTCGGCGACGCCCTGAAACTGAGCCTAACAGCTCCGCCGATCGAAGGCCGCGCCAATCAGGCCTGCATCGAATTTTTCGCAAATCTTTTGGAGGTTCCACGCTCTTCCGTTACCATAGCGTCCGGCCAGACCAGCCGGCGGAAAGTGGTACGGATTGCAGGGATGTCCGCTGAGGAATTGCGAAAACGGTTGAGAATCTAAGCCGGAAGGGCACCTATGTCCATACAGTTCAGCCACAGCATCCCCATTCTTCGCATGTTTGATGTGCGGAAGGCGAAGGAGTTCTATCGTGACTTTCTCGGATTCTCGGTCGATTGGGAACACCGTTTCGAGCCGAACACGCCGCTTTATATGCAGGTCTGCAGGGCAATGTGGTTCTGCACTTAAGCGAGCATTACGGAGACGGCGTTCCGGGCGCGGTCGTGCGAGTAGAAATGACTGGGATTGAGGAATTCCTCAGCGAATTGCGTCGCAAGAAATACAAGTATTATCGGCCAGGAATTCAGTTGCAGCCCTGGAATGCGAAGGAAATGGGCGTCATTGATCCCTTTGGCAACCGCATCCGTTTCAGCGAATTCGTAGATTCTAAGAAAAAAACAGTTCCACGATCCAAGAGGAAGCGTCGCAGCAAATGAACGTGGCAAGCCAATCACGTGATCAGGACCGGCCCTTGACCTTTTCTCAACGCTTGCATGAGATTCGCACTGGTTTCGAGCGGCCGTTCTGGATCGCGAACATTACCGAGATTTTCGAGCGCCTCTCTTACTACGGGGCCTTCGCTTCCCTGGCGCTGTACCTGCAGGAGCGCCTTAATTTTTCCACCGAGCAAACCGGGACTCTGACCGGCCTGTTCGGCGGCATGGTGTGGTTCCTAGCCATCTTCGGAGGAGCGGCCGCCGACCGCCTGGGCTTCCGCCGCGCGCTCTCGATCGCATACCTCATCCTGGCCGTCTCGTATTTCCTCATCGGGTCTATCGGCGCCTCGTGGCTAGCGCCTGTACGCAATGCCGTGCCGATGGGACTGTTTGTTGGATTCATCCTGATGCTGCCAGCCCTGGGCGTCTCGTTGGTAAAACCTTGCGTGGCCGGCACCACAGCTCGTGCCTCAAAGGAGAACGTTCGCTCCATCGGCTACTCGATCTACTACACGATGGTCAATATCGGCGGCGCGGCCGGCCCGTTTTTCGCTTCCTGGGCGCATCGCCATCTGGGCATTGAGAACGTCTACCGTGTCGCGGCTCTTGGCGTGTTTGCTATGTTTTTTGTGGTACTGCTCTTTTTCCGCGAGCCTCGCAAACCCGGCGATGCGCCCCCGCCCTCGCTCGCGCAAGTGGCGCGAAATTTCTGTGTGGTGGTGGGCAATTACCGGCTGGTGTTACCAGTTCTTGCGCTTGCCCTCGTGCTGCGCATCGGCCTGTGGCTCTATCCCAGCGTGAACGTACCTTGGTGGGTCTGGGCCGCGCTTCTGGTGCTTGTGCTTGCCGGAATTGGCCGCTTCATGTGGTTTCTCGTCTTGTTTACAGGTTACTGGGTTGTGTTCTGGCAGCAATACATTAGTCTGCCCGGGTACATCCACGGCTATATCAATCCGCACGCCGATGTTGAGATGATCCTGGTTACAGACGGGCTGACCGTGATCGCTCTTACCATCGCAGTGAATTATCTGGCACGACGGATACCGGCATTTCAAGCAGTCATCCTGGGCACCGTAATCACTTCGGTCGCGTGGCTGATCCTCGCCTTTCAGCCGACCATCTGGGGCGCGGTTCTCTCGTTGTTTGTGCTTGCCTTGGGCGAGATCACACAGCAGCCACGCTACTACGAATATATTTCCCGGCTCGCGCCTCCCGGCCAGCAAGGCACGTACATGGGTTTCGCATTTCTGCCCATCGGGATTGGTTCGCTCATCGGTGGCTGGTTTGGAGGCATGCTCGTTCATCATTTCGGCGAAGTTGCGCATCAGCCGAGCCGCATCTGGTGGGCGGTAACCGCCGTAGGCTTAGCTACTGCGGCGCTGCTGTGGATTTACGATAAGAAAGTGCGAACGACCAGTGGTCAGTAACCCGCAGTCAGTGGCCAGCAAAATCGTTTTTTTATTTGCTGATCACTGACCACTAGCCACTGAACACTTCGAAAACTAATGCCCAAACGCAGAATCACTCCGAACTACATCGCAGCCCACATTCGCGGTGTGCTGAAGAACGGCGGCTCCGCACCTCATGCGGAAGAAGTGCAGTGGTTCTTTAAGGAAGAAATCAAATCGCGAGGCTGGTATACCGGCGAGCTCCGCAAAGTTGCAGTCCGCTTCCGGCGGACAATTCTCAAAGAACTCGGCCTTTCCTTCCTGCTCCAGGTTGCGGATAAGCTTTTCGCGGGACGTTGCCTGGAAGAAAAGATCTTTGCCGTGCTCATGCTCGAGACGCTCACCGAAAAGTGCGGCGATGCCGAGCTTCGCCTGTTCGAATCCTGGCTGCCGCGCATTAGCAGTTGGGCCGATCACGATGCGCTGGTGCACTATCTGATTGCGCCGATGATCGCTGCGAGGCCTGTGCGGAGGAGCCGCGTTTTTCTTTGGGCGAAATCGCGCGATCGCTGGCATCGCCGCGCCGCTTGCGTAGCGCTGATTCAGGGAACGCGCCGGAAAATGTTTTTCCCGGAAATTAAACGCTTGTCCAACTTGCTTCTGCGCGACGAGGACGACATGGTCCAAAAGGGCCTGGGCTGGCTGCTGCGGGAGACGGCTAAAGCCGATGCCAAGCGCACCGTTCCCTATCTGATGACCATCCGGCAACGTGCCCCGCGCTTGGTCTTGCGGACCGCATGCGAGACGCTGCCGGTTGGAGCGCGGCGAAGAGTCCTAGCGTGATCGGACGATCTCGAAACACGGGGGTACTGAGCAGGTTTGAGGTCCTTCGGCGTGGCCTCAGGATTTCGCCTGCGGGCTCCCGCTGCGCTCACGCCCGCAAAGCAGCTCAAGTT
>DASPSE010000421.1:0-7393 GCA_035624085.1 Terriglobales bacterium | reverse complement strand
ATCGGCGCAGGCGGCGCTGTTGGTTGCACGCGAGAACACATTGGCGCAGCGTGGCGCTTACTATCCCAGTGTTTCGGGAAGCTTCTCTGCCACTCGGGCGAAGACATCGAACGAACTGTCTCCCGTACCTAATGCCAGCGTTTTTCAATACAGCCTGTTTACTCCAGAGGTCAGCGTTTCGTTCGTGCCAGATGTTTTCGGCCTGAATCGACGGACCGTAGAGTCCCTGAAGGCGCAGCAAGAGCAAGCGCGCTACGTCGTGGCCGCGACGAATATCACGTTGAGTTCTAATGTCGCCGCCGCTGCGATCCAGGAAGCCTCCTTACGCGCGCAGGTCGACGCGACCAATCAACTCATCGAAATCAACACCAATATGCTTCACGTATTGCAAAAGCAATTCATTGCAGGCTATGTCGGCCGGCTCGACGTGGCTGCGCAGGAAGCACAGCTAGCTCAAGTGGCCGCCACGTTACCCCCGCTGCTCAAGCAACTGGCTCAACAGCGTGATCTGCTGGCTGTATTATCGGGCGGATTCCCCAATCAGGATCTGGTCGAGAAATTTGAATTGTCTAGTCTTCAGCTTCCGGAGGAACTTCCATTGAGCCTGCCTTCCAAGCTCGTCGAGCAGCGCCCGGATGTGCTCCAGGCTGAGGAAAACCTGCATTCTGCAAGCGCGCTGATAGGGGTTGCTCGTGCCAATCGCCTGCCGAGCTTCAACCTGACTGGCGATATCGGCAGCATGGCGCTGGCTTTCGGCGACATCTTTAAAGCTGGCAACGGCTTTCGCGATGTCAGCGCCGGCGTCACCCAGCCAATCTTTCAAGGCGGTACTTTGATGCATCGAGAACGCGCTGCCAGGGCAGCTTACATGCAAGCCGATGAACAATATCGCAGCACCGTGTTGACCGCATTCCAGAATGTCGCGGACACGCTGCATGCGCTCGAACAAGACGCCGATGGTCTGAAGGCCGCAGTGGCGGCACGAGATGCCGCGAAAGTGACGCTCGACCTGACTACGCGGCAAATGCAGGCCGGCTACGTGAGCTATCTGGCCCTGTTGAGCGCCGAACAGGCCTATCAGCAAGCCGTCATCAACTTAGTGCAAGCCCAGTCGAATCGTTACGCCGACACCGCTGCACTGTTCCAGGCTCTTGGCGGGGGATGGTGGAATCGCCCGGACGTGCCCAAGACTTGATTTCGGGCAGAAGCCCACATACCTGGATTCGGTCTGATTTGTGAGCGGATGACGAGCATTTCGGAAGTTGGGTAATGGCACCAGCTCGCCCGCGACAAGCGATTCGCGCTGAAGAATACTCGGCAGCGGCTCGGTCCGGCAGGCGGGCTAGGCAAAGTTCGGTGAGATTTTCGAACAGCTCCATCCGGTTCTTGATCAATGCGATCTTTAGCTCTTCCCCGCGCAAATTGCCGCGCAACGCTTCCAGCGCATAGCGAGCACTTTGACAGGACCTTTGAAACCGATCAAGCCCAGCTTGCTCATTCGCTACGCAGCGGGGCTGGGACGTGGCATATCGGTCGCACCGGCCCAGACAAAGTTGCCGCACTTATCCGTGTACCAATAGGCGTTGCCTTCCACGCGTTCGCCGACGGTGAACCCAACCACCGATAGATTCGATCCGGCCGGCAAAATGCGGTCGATCGGCGACGCCGTATTCGGCCCTTGGTTCCGCAGATTCACATTGCGGGTTGTGCGTAAAGTGAGTGGCGGGATCGAAGCAGGAACGCGGGCCAGCAAGGCTGCAACGTCAAGGCCGCTCCCGGGACAGTTTCTTGAGGCTCGGATGCGGCTGTGCTCGACCACGTGCTCGCTGTCGAGCGGAATCCCCCAGCGGGCAGCAATCTCCAGAATCAGAGTCGCGCTTGCGGCAAGTTGTGCCCCGGGATGTGCGTCGTCGGCGTGGCCTTCGAGCGCGATGCCAATCGTGTAAAAGTTAGGATTCACGTTGGTCTTCAGTTTGTTCCACTGGGGATTCACCACGATGCCCGCGTGAAAGGCAGAATGGTTCTCCTCCACGTATTGATGCACCGCTCCGGAAAACGCGACAGCATAGTGAAGCGACATGCGGCTGGTGGGATCAAGAAAAACAGATTCGCTGTGTGCCAGGTTTTCGTTAAGACAATGGATAACGATAGCCTCCGGCTTAAAACCGCGTCGTCCGGAAAAGAAGTTCGCGGTTGGACAACCCACCCATACCGGCATACTTTGCTCCTATCCCACTGCCTGCAGATCACCTTGCTCGCCCTGCAAGGGGTCGCTGGGCAGTGGCCCGGAATCTGAAGTTAAACTGGGATTCGAGGCTGGTTGAGGCGCTTGCCTCTGCGCCCGCTGGGCATCGTCTTTCTGGGCCAAAGTCGAGCGCAAGCCCAGCAAATCCTTTAGGATGTTGTACCAGAATGGTGCACCCAGGCTGATCAACAGGGCTGCGATAATCATGCCCGGATATTTACGTGGATCTTTGATTCTGTCGAGCCACTGTTTATTGGTCGGTAACGTGATCAGACCGGCCGTGTCCAGTAGGTTGTAGTAAAGCTGGGTGTCGAGCTGAGGTTTGGGCTGCGGACCGGCAGGGCTTGCCGTGGGGGATTGACCGCCAGCATCGGGCAAGGTTGCGGTCGAGGTGGCGGGCGTAGCTGCCGCGCCAGCCGCAGAGGTGGCGCTGTTGGGCGCCGGGGGCGTGGCAGTAGGCGCCGGCGGCGTATTCGTGGAAGGCGAAACTACGGAGTCGGTAAATTGTTTCGCGACCGGACCCACCACGGCGTTACGGAACTGATCGTCAATGGATAATCGGTCGACCACCGCGATAATGTCCAACTGGATCGCAATCACCACAACAAAGGCTGCAGCAATCGTCACGCGATGGGCGTGCCTGGTGAATGCCTGGCTGACGCGGTCGATCGTCTGATCAAACCAGGCATTGACCTTGACTACGTAATCGGTGGCACACTCGCGCACAATCGACAACTCACTGCGGAAGTGGTTGGCCAGCTCCGGATTCGAGGTCTCAAGCATGAGCGCCATTTTGCGAATGTTGTTGAGCGTTTGGCCCGGGTCGGCGACTCCGTTCTTTTTAAGCAGGTTCTGCAGCTCGGAGAGGGCGTCGCCTTCCAGGCTGGCCGCGCCCTGGCCGCTGGCAAGGTCGAGCAGCAGAAGGGTGAACTCCTCGCGGCTGACCACCGTGCCGGGTTTACCCTCCGCAGCCGCAACCATGGGGTGCGTCAGGACTGCCTTGGCGATAGTTTCTGCGGTATCCCGGGTTTGAATCCCGAGGTGTTGCAGCAAACTGGCCAGGCCGGCAAGCAGATGTTTGCCGCGCTTATCAAGCAAACTGGTGACGGCTTGAGTAATTACAGTGACGGCCATGCTGAATAACAGCAGGACCGTCGTAGCCCCTATCAGAATGTCGAGTGTCTTGAGCATTGGCCTGCCTCCTGCGCGTTCAGAACGCACGAGAAAAGAATCACTGGGCAACAGAAATCTTAATGTTGAACGCTCCATCCCATGACTCGCCCATGGGACTCTCCACAACCTCCAGACGGTACCGGCCCGATTCCTCGAGGACCTGATCCAGTACGGTCCGGCCGGGAGAACCCGTGTGTTTACCCGACGGGAACGTGATCTCCCCACGCAGCGGCCCGGCTCCAGAAAGCTGAATTTTCAGCTTCATGCCGGTCACTCCCTGAAAAGCGAACTCCCGCTTTTCTCCCCAGCCATGCACCTGGCCCGCGATCCGTAGGCTCTTGCCCGATGCGGGGAGTCTGATCTTTCGCGCGGTTTCACCCCGGGCAACCGGAAGCAAAAGCCCGACTGCGACGATAATAATAAGGAGTCGACAATCCGAACTCCCCAGATGCTTCATCGCATCAATTGCTTCCCAGGCCAGCCAGCTGATTTAGGTCTGACGAACTCCCGTTGAACTGGTCCATATCCACGTTGCTGGCGATACCAGGCACCGAGCCAGACTGGCTGTACTGCCAGAAAACATAGTTGGTAAAACCGGCCGGGAGGCGTGGCGAAGAATTGCCAGTGTACTCTGCGACCCAGAGCGGATAGGACGCGAAAGAAGTCGTTCCACCCAGGGCCGTGTTCCAGAAACCAGCGGCAGTGTAAATCATGGGAGTACGGCCGAGATTCTGCTGCACAGCATCAAGCCATTGCTGCATTGCGGCTGCGATGGCGCTGGGGCTTTGTTCGCCGCTCACTTCCACGTCCAGTACCGGAGGCAAGTCGCCGGCATTCAACTGCGTGACCACCGAGAGAAAATTCGAAGCCTGGGCCTGCGCGTCCAGTTGCGGATAAAAGAAATGGTATGCGCCCCGCGGGATCTGGTTTTGCTGCAATCCAGCGTAGTTGGTCGCGTAAAGCGGATCCTTGGTGAGCTGGCCTTCGCTGGCTTTCACATAGACAAAAGCAAGTGCGCCAGCTGCCAATTGCGCAAAATTAACGGAGCCGTTGTAGTGCGAAATATCAATTCCGGAGACCATCGCGATCAGACCTCCTGGCTGGGGGCTCCGATTTATGCGAGGCTCTCGCGCGGCCAGAACAACAGGCGATGTGAAGAGGGCAGCACATTCTGAGGTGCTTCGGCTTCTTCACAGCTCAGCAACGCGGGAAGCCGAACAGGCCCGAACGCACGAGAGTGTTACACCAGAGGGCAGCGCAGTCAAGAAAAAATCGCAGTGAGAGTTGGAGATGGGCTAAGAAGGAACGGTTGAGGAGCCTTGTCCGGTTTTCGGAACAAACGCAAATGGCTGTCCGGTTTTTGTAACAAAAGAAAAGAAATTGTTGCTTTGCCTTGACTCATTTGCTAGTGTCGCAAGCTATCCATCGGGCCAACCCTAAATCCAGCACTGCAGAGCGTGGGAAATGCTTCCTGGGTTGGAAACTCGAACGACCGAATTTCCACGCCGTTGCTCTGCTTCTCTCACTTGGCCTGACGGGAAAGGAGATTTATGCCGATCCCAACGAACAACCCTCCCTTGAAAGACAGTGAACGCACTCTGATGGCAGGAGCCCGCGAAGTAGGTCCAGCCGATCCCACCCAACAAATTGATGTGACCCTGCGCATTCGCTCTCGCGCGGGAAAGGGGCCGATTGTCGACCCCGCAGTGTTCAGCAGGCCGATTGGCAAACGCACAATTCTGAGCCGACGCGAGTTCGAACAACGCCATGGCGCAGATCCAGCCAGTATCGCCAAAGTGGAAGCGTTCGCCCGCGAATATGGTTTGACGGTAAAAGAGAAAAGCGCGGCCCGTCGCACGGTCATTTTGTCGGGCACCGTGGCCGCGATGAATCGCGCATTCGGTGTCGAGTTGAAGGAGTATCAACATCCCAGCGGCCGATACCGCGGACGCACCGGCCCACTCTACTTGCCTGCGGAATTGCACGAAGTGGTGGATGGCGTCTTCGGGCTGGACAACCGCCCACAGGCAAAACCTCATTTTCGCCGCCGACAACCGCGGGACGGCAACGGCACGGACTCAGCCAATCTCTCGTACACGCCGGTCCAAGTCGAAGGAATTTACAACTATCCGGGCTCAGTGAATGGAGCAGGAGAGTGCATCGCTTTGATCGAACTGGGTGGTGGTTATACGACCGCCGACCTGAGCAACTATTGGAGCCAGCTTGGAATGACACAGACTCCAAACGTGTCAGCGGTCTCCGTTGGCAATGGCAGTAACGCTCCCACCGGTGACCCGGATGGGCCGGATGGGGAAGTGATGCTGGACATCGAGGTCGCTGGCGCGATTGCTCCCGGCGCGAACATTGTCGTGTACTTCGCGGAGAATACGGATGCCGGTTTTCTCAACGCCATCACCACCGCTGTACACGACACGACGAATAATCCGTCGATCGTCTCTATCAGCTGGGGAGGTCCCGAATCCACATGGACCCAACAGGCTATGACTGCGATGGACCAGGCTTTCCAGGCAGCCGCTGCTATGGGTGTGACTGTGTGCGTGGCGGCCGGTGATGATGGCTCTACCGATGGCGTGAACGATGGGCTGAATCACGTTGATTTTCCCGCGTCCAGTCCAAACGTGCTGGCTTGCGGCGGAACGCGGCTGGTGGCTTCAGGTAACACCATTACCAGCGAAACTGTGTGGAACGAACTGGCCAATGGTGAAGGCGCGACTGGTGGTGGAATCAGTGATGTCTTTCCACTCCCCACTTACCAGAACGCAGCCAACGTGCCGCCCTCTGCGAATCCGAATAAGAACGTCGGCCGCGGAGTTCCCGATGTGGCGGGAGATGCGGATCCCACCACCGGTTACGACACGCTGGTCGACGGACAGTCGGGCGTAACGGGTGGGACCAGTGCCGTAGCTCCTCTTTGGGCTGGGTTGATCGCATTGATCAACCAAAGTCTGGGACAGCCGGTTGGGTTCATCAATCCGCTGCTCTACCAGAACCCGGCATCCGGAGCCTTCAATAGCATTACTTCGGGCAACAATGGCGGTTATTCCGCCGGTCCAGGATGGAATGCGTGCACGGGCCTGGGATCGCCCATCGGGAGTCAAATTGCGGCAGCGTTGGGAGCACCACCAGCGCAAGCCATGAAAACTGGCACCTAACCCAGCGTCGTGGCGGCGCGGACTTTTTTACCTAGACTACCGGCTCTCGCTCAGTACTCAAAGTCTTGCCGCGCCAGAACCTTGACAGACATCGGGGAATTCTGAACTTCGGCCTTTCGGAGGTTCCGATGCGTGTATTGTTTTTCGTGCTTGGCTCCGGACTGGACAGTTTGCTGGCGAGTTTGATCGTCGGCTCGTTGCTGCGATCGTGGCGCGAGCGGTTTGGTTTTGCGCTGGCTTTCGGCGCTTTTGATTCAGCCGCCGCGCTGGCAGGGCCGCTCTGGCCACGTCACATGCCGGAACCGCCAGCATTCGCGGCTTATCTTCTGTGTGCGGTCCTGCTGGCGGCGGGTGCTCGATGCAATCGCGCGCTCTTCTACCTGTTGCCTTTGGTGTTGAGCGTCGACAGTTTGTACGCTGGAGCTCCAGGCAACGCACTAACACTGGGAGCGGACAGCGCTTTGCTGTCGCTACTCGGTCTGAGTCTGACCGCCTTCGGCAGAAGCAGGTTCCTCGCATTTCAGGCGGAGGTTTGATGGGTGTTCTGCTGCATGCGCATTATCGCCTGATGGGGCCAAACGGTCAGAAGATCGTGATGCCGGCGCCGGTCGACAAGAACACGCCGCATGCTCCCTGGTGGTGGGACCACCTGGCGAGCCAGGCGGGGGATTTTCGCCGCTGCGGTTTTAGCGCGGTGTTATTGCCGCCCATGTGCAAGACCGCCTCCGGAGCGGCGCCAGACGCCGACGGCTACGGTCTTTATGACAACTACGACCTCGGCTCCAAGAATCAGTTCTTCAGC
>DASPSE010000406.1:0-5203 GCA_035624085.1 Terriglobales bacterium | reverse complement strand
TCGCCAGATCGCCCACCACACCAGATCACCCACAATGAGGCACCGGAGGAACACATTCGCTGGGCTAAGGACGGTAAGCACATTCTGTTCGACATCGATGTGGGCTCCGTGGAACGCAAGTATGAAGACACCCAAAGACGGCTTTACTGGGTTGACGCTGACACGGGTGAGATTCAGCGCTGGGCGCTCGATTTCACGGGGGCGGTGCAAAACTATTCACTCGCTCAGCGTGGAGGCGTGGTCGCCACAGCAAGGCTGGGAACAGAGGTGCAAGTCGACGCGCAAGCCAACCCCGCTGCGCCTTTCACACAGCAAGCCGGCTGGGCAGGAACCTATGAGCTCATCGCTGCCGCCGAACACTCGCCACAAATTGCGTTCGTTTACTCAAGCCTCGAAAGGCCGACAGAGGTCTATATCGCCGACAGCATCGATAAGATCTCCGAAGCCAAGCCGATCACTTCTTTCAACCATATATTCGCGGAGCGCGATCTTCCCAAAGGCAAGCCGTACCGCTGGACCGCCGATGACGGCACCAGCGTGGAAGGCATGCTGATATATCCGCCGGGAAGATTTGAAGCTAAAAACCTGCCGATGTTTGTGTTTATCCACGGGGGGCCTGCCGATGCCGACGGCAACCATTTTGAGGCGGATTGGTATCAGTGGGACCGGCTGGCGGCCACTCAGGGATGGTTGGTTTTTGAGCCCAATTATCGCGGGTCAGCCGGGTATGGCGACAAGTTCCTGGAGCAGATCGTCCCGGAGATCGTTTCCCGTCCTGGCAAAGACATTTTGGAAGGTGTGGACGCGCTGGTCAAAGACGGCATCGCCGATCCCAATCGTCTCGCCATTGGCGGCTACAGTTACGGTGGCTACATGACGAATTGGCTGATCACTCAGGCCACCCGTTTCAAGGCTGCAGTTACGGGGGCCGGCGCGGTAGAGCACGTGGCCAACTGGGGCAATGACGATACCACGTTCGACGACGCTTATTTCCTTGGCGGACAGCCCTGGGAGGCTCAAAAGCGCTATCACGATGAAGCCGCCATCTTCCAGATAAACAAAGTTCGCACGCCCACCCACATCGTGGCCGGGGGAGATGACATTCGCGTAGCAGTGGCCGAAGACTACCTGCTCGACCACGCTCTGCATAATCTTGGCGTCCCCAGCACGCTGCTGATATTTCCCGGGGAAGGCCATTCACTCGACAAGAATCCCTGGCACGGCAAGATCAAAGTGCGCGAGGAGCTAAAGTGGCTGGCAAAATATGGTGGGGTTGGGCAGTAACAAAACCGTAGGCGCAGGCGACCCCTCCGGAGCACGACCGTCAGTGTCCGGCGGGCTTTCCCGTGGCGCTGGCGATCTTGATCCGGCCGGATTGTTCGGTGTAATGAGCCACGCCTTGATAGAGCGCATCGGCAATCTGCTGGCGGTAACTGGCACTCTGCAAATTATTCTCGTCGGCCGGGCTGCTGACGAAGGATATCTCTGTCAGGATCGCTGGCATCGTAGTCCCAGTCAGAACGGCGTACTGAGCTTCCTTGACGCCGCGATTGGGAAGGCCAGGATTCTTCCTCGCCAGCGTGGCGTACAAAGCATGTTGGATGCTTGCTGCGAAGCGATGCGACTCGCGCACTTTCCTGCGAATGTCAACGTTCGTCCAATTGACGTTCTGTAGCGCAGGTCCGGCTTGCGCATCTTCAGTCGGTCGCGCCTTGATCGACGAATACATATTTGTGTAATAGGTCTCCACGCCGCGGGCGGAAGAGTAGTCACTGTAATTGGCATGGATGGACAGAAAGAGGTCAGCCTCCGACAGATTGGCGATTTCGGAGCGTTTTTCAAGGGCAACGTAGCTGTCGTCCTTGCGGGTATAGACGACCTGTGCTCCTAACCGGCGCTCCAGCAGTGCGCCCAGGCGGCAGGCGATGTCGAGTACCAGATCTTTCTCCAGCAAACCTTGTTTTCCGACGGTGCCCAGATCCCAGCCGCCATGACCCGCGTCGAGAACGATGCGCAGCCGCGGCGTGAGGGCGCGAGCGCGCACACCAGCAGCACTCGCGCTCTGGTCCAGCGGTGCAAACAGATTGATTTTCGATCTCGGCTCCGGGGTCGCGCCAACCTTGCGTATCTCGACTACCAGACGATAAGGGTTGGCCTCAAGGCTGACGGAAAAATTCGAAGCTCCTTTAGTTTCCAACACAACCCTCGTGATCCCCTGTATCGGCTGAGCCACACGAACCCGCTGAACCAACGGGTCACCGATCTCCAGACATTTGCCAAACAGTTCGGCAGCCAGTCGAGTGTCATGCAGATCGAAGTAGATTCGTTCCGGATTGGTGAGCCGGTGCGCTTCATATTGAACCTGATCCTGCAAGTCAATCACTACCGTGCTGGAGTCCGCTGAGGACCAGTGCCGGATGCCAGTTACTTCGGGCAGAACCGCGAGTTGGGCTGCTGTTGCCGGCTTGCCCAGGCTCTCATCCTCCAGGATTGAGGGCTGTCCTGTGGAGGGCGGAGCCACAGAAGCATTCTCTGCAGCCGGTGCGGGCACTCTGGTGGCTGGCGCGGCGGGTTGGCGAACCGTGATCTTGGAATTTGCCATGTGACGCATCGCCCACCAAAGCCCGGCTCCGAGAGCCAGCGCGAACAAGACGAGGACAATCACAATCCCGAGACCCGGCCTGGGGTTCCCAGCAGCCTTGGACGGCAACAAATCGGCGGTGCTGTCTTTTTCGCCTGGCATCTCATCGGGCGTTTCATGCGGCGTTATCTCTTCAGGGCTTGAAAGTTCCGATGCAGCTGAACCCTGCCCCCTCGGTCCGACGACAAGCCGAGATACTTCTGCAAAGCGATCCTCTTCCTCGGGTCTTAGCGCGGCCAATATCAACTCCGCGAGCAGCCTCAGGCTGCGGACGTCGCTGTCGTTGAATCCATAGGGTTCGGTGGAGAAAGCTTCCACCAGGCCAATCACGCTCCGCTTCGACGAAAGCGGTACCGCCACCATGGAGCGAGCGCCTAAGTTTCGGCAGGCGAGAGCATTCACTCGCGGATCAAACTCAGTGTCATCGCACCGCACTATTTGTCCCAAGACCAGACATGCGCCAGAGAATCCCGAGTTCGGATCCACGCGCATCCCGTGATCTGGGGCGATATCCCCCGCAGAAGCGCGGCAGATGATTGCATCCTGCTCGGCCAACGCGATGGCAATACCATCCGCGCCTGTGATCGCCAATGCGCGCTGCGCGACCAACTGCAACACTTCGTCGAGAACGAATTTTTCCAATTGGGAATCTTCGCGGGTGAGGCTGTCTTCCTTTGGATATCCGCGCTCCTGTCTCAGCCGGATCTGTTGGTGCAAGGCGGAAAATGCCAAGAGCGCTTCGAAAGCGTGGTGCCCGGCACGATCAATGGATTGGGACTCAAGAGCTGGCGTTCGCACTTCGGGAATCGACTCCAGGTCCGTATTGGTGGGGGTCACGCTCATCGCAATGACGGAAATCTCGCGGGGTGGAACAATCCTATCGAGGGGAAAGAATTTGTCAATTCATCACAGTCGATCCAGCGGCCTCTGTCCGGACACGGATTTGCGTTTGCCTGGAGCATTATCCGTAAGTTACCGCCGTCGGATCACAATCACAAGAGATGCCCGCACACTAAGGTGGGAACCGGGGGCATGTCTTTGGTAAGCAAATCCTTGCCATTCAATGACTTCAAAAGCCCATTGCGCAGCCCTGAGGTTCAGCTTATGCTGTGGACGGGTAAGCATTTACGGGTTCTGCGTGGTGAGTGAAGAAAAAAGGAAGAAACGTTGGTTTTGGCCTTGGGGCTTGTTGGCTACCGGATTGGCAGGCGCAGGGGTTGTACTCTTCCGGGGTTGCTGGCACGGCAAAATGAGCTGGCCGGTGCGGGCGCAAAACCACTCCTATCAAGTCTGCCTGGGTTGCGGAATCAAGCGGCTGTTCGATGAAAACGCATTCCGTGCCTACGGCCCTTACAGTTACGATCTGAACCGCCTGATCGCCTGGGATCAAGCTCGACAAAGCAAGCTCCAGCCTGCAGCCGGGCCCAAAGAACGCCGCACCGCTTCCTGAGGACGGAGAATCAGGTAGTGGTGCGGTTTGTCATCCTGAGCAAGCCGCTTTTGCGCAGCGAAGGACCTGAGCGAGCCGCGCGAAGTTGAGGCGTTTGCGCGGCGTTCGAGCCGCGCGCCGAAATCCCGAGCGGAGCGAGGGACCTAATCGCGCGTTCGGCTCGCTTCCTTACCAAACCGCACCACGGCGGGGAATCACCTCGGTTACTGTGACGCTGCCACCCTCAAGCTAAATTTGAAATAGAGCAACGATCCAACATGCTCTCTTCTGCCATTGTCGAGCCGGTTCCGCAAAACCGCCGCCTCCGCTACCGCCAGAAACTGCGAACCTTGGCCTATCTTAAGTTGGATTCCGGGAATGGCGGAGTAATCCGCGACGTCAGTGAGACAGGAATTGCGGTGCAACTGCTCACGCCTCTCCGTGCGGATGAGCAAGTTCATGTCGGGCTGGAGTTGCCGAATCCTCGTCTGCGCTTCGAGGCCGAAGCTCGGGTGGCGTGGACCGATTCCCTGGGACAGGCGGGCTTGGAGTTCAGTGATCTGGTCCCACGCTCGTGGCGTTTATTGAAAGAGTGGCTGTTCACCCAGATTCTGCAGGATGCGCACAGGGCGTCTGGTGACGACGCGGCCGAGTTGCTCTTCTCCAGCGCTACGCGACCTGCAATTCGGCTGGAGGAAACTCTTCCTTCGTTCCACCCCGTGCCGCTGAATACGGAATCGCCCAGCGTGCACTTGCTCTGGTTTAACATTTCTGCGCTTCGATTTTCCCGCTTCGTCGATGGCACCGCGTTGTTGTGTGCGGTGCTGCTGTTCAGTCTGCTGGCCCTCTTTTTCACCGACATTCTCCCGTCCTGGCCGTTCACGCTGGCTTTTGTTCTCGGCGTGGGAGCTGTGTTTGGGGCGCTCTACTGGTTGGTTTTCGCAGTCTGGTTCGGTGTTACACCGGGAAGTCGCTTAGCGGAATTAGCTGGCTCTGGGCTTGGGAAAAAGCCTCGTCACCCTGCGGTGAAAAGAGCTCGGTTTCGGTAAGTGTGGGAACTTCGGTTCTTCAGTTTTGTGCCAACGACGAACGACCAACGACCAACGACGGTCTACTGCGTTAGGTACTGCTTG
>DASPSE010000390.1:0-5512 GCA_035624085.1 Terriglobales bacterium | reverse complement strand
TTCACATTGAAGCCGGGAATGGATTCGAGTTTATCGAGCGTCCCGCCGGTGTGACCGAGACCGCGGCCGCTGATCATGGGCACGAGCAAGCCCCCGGCGGCGACCACCGGGGCCAGCACGAGCGAAGTTTTGTCCCCCACGCCGCCAGTTGAATGTTTGTCAACTTTCTCGGGAGAGAATTCGGAAAGATCCAACACCTCGCCCGAGCGCAGCATGGCGTCGGTGAGTGCGGCGGTTTCCGCGCGTGTCAATCCGCGCAGGACTGCGGCCATGAGCCACGCGGCTGCCTGATAATCCGGAATCTGGCCACGCGTGTAGCCGAGAACCAAAGCTTCGATCTCGGCGCGTGATAGTTCTCGTCCATCGCGTTTCTTGCGGATGAGATCGACCATGCGGAGCGGAGCAGCAGCAGTGCTCACCGAGGCGTGAGTGCCAGCAGGGTTGTCTTTCGTCATGAGTCGCGACGGCACCGCAGTCTCGAATGGTGAAATCGCGCCTGATTGTAAACCTAGAGAAGAGATTTCAATAGTGATTTCATACAGCTTCGAGCAGGCCGCTGGCGAAAGGCGCTACTTTTCCATCAACAGGACTTTCTCCGCGTTATCAATCTCGGTGAGCTTGACCTCGATGACTTCATTCATGGTGGTTTGCACGGTGCGGCCGATGAAGGCGGCTTCGATTGGCAACTCGCGGTGCCCGCGATCGATCAGCACGCAGAGCTGCACCCGGCGCGGGCGGCCATAAGAGAAGAGTGCGTCCAAAGCGGCGCGAGTCGTGCGCCCGGTGAAAAGCACGTCATCCACCAGCACCACGTTCTTATCCTGGATGGAGAATCCCAGGTCCGATTTCTGCACCACCGGTTTCGGGCCGACGGTGGAAAGATCGTCGCGATAAAAGCTGATATCTAACGTGCCGACTGGAACCGGCAAACCCTCGATGCGCTCCACCAGCCGGCCCAGTCGCTGAGCGAGCGGAACTCCCCGGCGGCGGACGCCCACAAACGCTAAACCATCCACCCCACCGTTCTTTTCGACAATCTCGTGAGCCAGCCGGACGAGCGTGCGTTCAATTTCCGATGCTGACATGAGTTGCGCCTTCTGGCGCAGCTTTACGGTGGGCGAAGGATTTGTTGCCGCCATGCCGAATGAAATGATACGTAGGGGGGACGGGACTGGCAAGCCCTCATCCCGGAACAATCGTCTCCAAGATTTTGGTTTGAACTGAAGGCCAGGTTGCCCGCAGCCGCGATGTGAGGAGCTTACTGAACGCGCGGGGCCCGGGACCGTCGGCTCCGCCCCAACCCGAGGGAGCGCACGCGGTCGTAGGCGATGTGCAAGTCCTGGCTGAGCAGGTTCACGACCTGCAGGCATGCCTCGCGGTGCTCGTGCAGGAAGCGCAACAGGTCTTTGCGCCTGACTGCGGCTACTTGAGCATCATCCAGCAGTTCCGCCGTAATCTCATGCGGACTGCCCGCGAGGGCAGCACTCAAACCCAGGACCTCTCCGGGCCCCGCGATACGAAGGGTCATACGTTTACCGGATTCCGAACATACCGAGAGCTTCGCCCGGCCGTCACACAAAACAAAAATGCCGCGCGCCGGCTGCCCTTCCCGAAACAGAGTCGCCCCCCGCGGACAAAAGGTCACCGATTTCAATCCGTCAAAGGCTTGCGAGGCCTCGGGGGAAAGGTCACAAAAGAGGCGCTCCGGACGTTCTACACAAGCCAGGCAGCTACGCTGAACTGCACTCTCCATGCTTTCCTAATTAATTCATTGGCAGGCGGAAAACAGTGATTGCAATCACCGCTCACCGTGACACCCTCACATCCCATCTCCTAATTGTTGCTGGCAATCAGCTTCAAGGCAGTCTTGTTTCGGATTACCAAAGTAGAACCCTTGGTTTGGATGATCTGCCGCTTCTTGAAATCCGCGAACAAGCGTGTCACAGTTTCGCGGGAAGTGCCGATCATTTGAGCAATCTCCTCATGGGTCAGCGCCAGCTTGATGCGGGGTTCCTGCTTGATGGCTTCACCGTTTTTCGAACTCCATTCCAGCAGCAGCTTGGCCAGTTTTTCGCCCGCCGAATGCGACAACCCCAGTGAGCGCACCTCGTGACAGGCGGTGTTGTACTTTTCGCTGAGCTGCTCGGCGACTTTGAAGCAGGCGTCGGGTTGCTCTTTGAGAAAGCGCAGGAAATCATCGCGCTTCACGAAATTTACCTGGCACGGGTCGACGGTCTCCGCGGTCAATTCATAGGGTTTTCCCGAAACCGTGGCGCTTAGCCCCAACACTTCTCCCGGCTCGGCGATCTTCACGATCAGGGTCTTCCCATCGGTAGCGCAGATGGACATTTTGACCCTGCCCTTGCACAGCACGAAGATGCCCCGCGGCGCCTGCCCTTCCACAAATAGCACGGCGCCCTTGGGATATGCAGTCGCGTATTTGATGCCTTCAAAAGTTTGCAGCGCCGCTGCCGGCAGGTCGCAAAAGAGATGCTCGCTGCGCGTTTTGCACGTCAGGCAGCTTTCGATGATGTCCAATCCATATGGTGAGAGCACGAATCACCCCCTGCGACGCTCGTCTTTTGCACCCAACGATACACAGCCCCGATGGGCCGATGCCTGTGACCTGCGTCACGAGAGTAGTGTCCGCCCGAACAAAACACTTGGCTGTGATTGACGCCACAGCTAGTTGTGACATGGCTCACAGGGAGCCATTGCTGCAAAACAGTGGCGCGAATTGTGTTTTCAAGGCATACTAGGGCAACCCGGCCCGCTGCGCCGCGGGCGTGGGAGCTTGGCCCACCCTATGGTGTCGAAAGAGACTAACCTTCAGGTCGACGGCAGTTCGCCAGGCCCAGGTGTCGAAGAAAAGCAGCGACGCCGCATGCTGGCCGCTCTGGTCCTCCTGCTGATAGCTTTGATTGTTGTTCTCATTAAGGACCGCGAATTCTGGTTCTCGTCCAGCCAGCCTTCTGAGCCTGTTGCCACCGAGCAGCAGGCCTCGCCACCAACACCCACTGCCAGCTCACAAAGCGTGCCAGTCGTTCCTGTTCAGACCGCCCCAACTGCGCAGCCTGCGCAACCGACAACGAAAGCCAAGTCTAAGAAAACAAAAGGCAAGACGCCTAACGTCCAGACGGCGATTTCAGCCGATAATTCGCAAGCTGGCGCGGGTCCCGTGATCACCGCGACCAATCGCACCGTGCTCCCGCCGCTTGAGGTTGAGGTTGTCGCCGGTAACCAGCATCGGGCTCTTTCGCCCAACAACAATTCCGTCAAGGTGGATATGGAGTCCAGCTCTTCATCGGCACTACCAGCGGCGGCGGTTTCCCAGGACCAAGGCCGTGCCCCCACAGTCCCGGACGCCTCGCCACAAGTTACTCTGCCACCGGCAACAGCTGAAAGAGTGACGCGCTCGGTAAAGCCCGACTATCCGGTGCTGGCCAAGCAGATGAAAGTCCAGGGAGCGGTCGTGCTGCAAGCGTTAATTGATAAGGCGGGCCGTATCCAGGAGTTACATGTCGTTAGCGGACCGGCGATTCTGGCGACGGCCGCCCAGGAAGCGGTCAAACAATGGCGCTTCAAGCCTTATTATCAGCAAGGCCAGGCGGTTGAAACCGAGGCTCGAATAACCGTAAACTTCACCATCTCGACCTACTAATCCTTGCAGGCAGTTCGCCTTGCCAGGTTGATTCGAGCTATGAACCTGAAGCATCCCCAGGTGTTTCGGCTTGCTGTCGTAGCGTGGGCTGTTCTCGTCGTTTCTGCTTTAACTGTGCCTTGGAAGGCAGGTGCTCGCCCTGTCGTCGGCCATGAAGGAGGAACCATGGCATTCAGGATATCCAGCCCGAGTTTTCAGAATGATGCCAGCATACCGAAAAAGTTTACATGCGATGGCGCAGACGTTTCTCCAGAACTTCAATGGAGTTCGCCGCCGGCCGGGACGCAGAGTTTCGCCTTGATCTCCGACGATCCCGACGCGCCGGTAGGAACCTGGACACACTGGGTTCTTTTCGACCTGCCGGCAGAGACTACATCCCTGCCTGAAAACGTGGCCAAAGTAGACGAATTACCGGCTGGAGGACGGCAGGGGCGGAACGATTTCCGCAAGATTGGCTATGGAGGCCCGTGTCCGCCGCTGGGAAAGCCGCATCGCTACTTCTTCAAGCTCTATGCGCTTGATAAAAGGCTGAACCTGAAATCCGGCGCGAGTAAGCAGGAAGTTGAGCAGGCGATGCAGGGTCACATCCTGGGGAAGGCCGAACTGATGGGTAAGTACCAGCGTTAGCCAAAGCTGCGGCGCTCTGAGAGAAAAGTCAGCGGAAAACTAAACAGGCGTCCGGACTCTTTCGAGTCACTGGACGCCCGGGCAGCCCTCCCCCAGAACTGCTCAATAGGAAAATAAGGCTTTCCCTGCCGCTTGAAAATAGCCCATCCGTGCCAGTCGCACCCACGAACGTGCTACCGCGTACCGCGTACCGCGTACCCCTGTACCGCTCTATCGTCATGTCGGAATGCGCGTATAGCTTTGTCGGTCAGGAGTGGCAACTTAGAACCGGTTTATCGTGGCCGATACAGAATCACTGTCCGACCCTCCCTGCCGTTACCACCGTCGGCAAAATGGCCACTCGGTTTCTTCCCTCGGCTTTGGCCATATAAAGAGCAGCATCGGCGGCGCGCAGCACCTGCTGCCAATCGGTCTCCATCGCCTTCTCCACCGTCGAGGCAAGCCCCATGCTGACCGTCACTGGAACGTTGCCGACGCTGGTGGCGATTGGGTGATCGGCGATTGAGCAGCGCAGCCGTTCCGCTGTTGCGATGAGATCCGCCACGTCACATCCCGGAACCAGGATGAGGAATTCTTCCCCTCCGTATCGGCCCACGAAGTCATAACTGCGAAGAGCTCCCTGAAAGCGTCGCGCCACCTGTTGCAGAACTGTATCTCCTACCAGGTGTCCGTGGGTGTCATTAATCTTCTTGAAATAATCCAGATCCGCCATCATCACACCCAAGGGCTGAAGGGTTCGCTGTTGGCGATCGAGTTCCCGTCTAAGAAAATCGAGGATGGCGCCGTGGTTCCAGAGGGTGGTAAGGGGATCGTGAGCCGCTTCGAATTTCAAAGCATCGCGCGCCTGAAGCAGGGCTTCCTGCAACTCGAGAATGCGTCTACCCGCTCGGACGCGCGCCCGCAACTCCTCCACCTCGAACGGTTTGGTCAGGTAATCGTCCGCACCCGCGTCCAACCCGGTCACCACATCCTGCTTGGCGTCTTTGGCCGTCAACAGCAGCAGGTAACGGTATCGGCCCTGCGCGCTGCGGACTCTGCGACACAGTTCGATTCCGTCGATGCCGGGCATCATCCAATCCAGAATTGCAATTTGGGGCGCATCGCCGCTTTGCAAGATGTTCCAGGCGCTCGAACCGTCCTCTGCAGCTATGACCCGATAGCCCCACTTCTCCAGCCAATGGGTTAAGATCCGCCGAAACATCGGGTCATCTTCGGCGATGAGAA
>DASPSE010000385.1:0-18388 GCA_035624085.1 Terriglobales bacterium | reverse complement strand
TCTCCTTCACTTCCTCGTTCTGCATCAGTTTGGCGTAGGAAGTCGTGCCACCAATCTCTGCAGCCGCGGGCGCAGGAAGATTAGCCGCCATGCCGGCTTGCGCATTCCTCACCTCAGACCAAACCTTTTCCTGGTCCTTGTCGGCCATGGCTTTGGCGCGTACGGCGGGCGCCGCCATAGGTGAACCCATCGCGTCAAAGCTCATTTTCGGGCCGGTCCAACGGCCCGGTTCCACGCAAAAGACACCGAGGTCGATGGGATCACTTTCCGCCGGAACCAGGCGATCCTTGCCGATCACGCGATCCTGCTTCCCTCCGGTCACTATTTCGCCGGCGAGCAGAATCAAAGGCCGCTTTGAATTGTTCACCAGCACTAATTGGTTGACTTGAGGACCAAAGCCCTGCCGCGGCTCGTGCACACCGGGGTGTCGCGGACGAATCAGCGGCGAAACGCCAGATTCGCTGACCACCACTTCACCGGAGCGCAACCCGTCGTCCAAGGTGAGGAAGCCCTGGGTGTCATGCGAGACCGCGGCTACGACCGGAAATACGGCCAAATTTCCATGCCGGATTGGCTCCAACACCTTGTACTGGGACGTGACGGAGACTTCTCCAGCGGGAGCCAAACATGGAATTGTCGCCACCAGACCCACGGCGACCACCAACGGGACAATCGGAATCAATGACTTGGGACGCATATCGTGCCTCCTTGAAAGGTCCGGAAACGCCCCGGGTCAGATATTTGGACTGTCGCCCTCCCACTGACCCTTCCTGATCACCGAACGGCAAAAATCCATCTACTTGCGTCTAAAAATATTGGTAGCATCGAGGGGAACGCTTGCCCCTATGGCCGTTCGCGGTGTCCAATCCGTTGTGGAACGCTTTGGCTCGGATGAGGTTGCGGGGCTCTACGAAAAGAGTCGTGGCGCCGAGTTTGGCCTCACGCTCGAAGCCTTCGAGCACATCCTTCAGGAAATCTGTAGGAAATATCTGCCGGTCGAGGCCCCGCCCACTGAGAGACATGCATTCCTCGCCAGCCTACGTGTGGAGGAGCTTGTCCTCGCCCGAGCGTGTGCCGCGGGCAATGAACACGCGTGGGAAGTCTTTCTGACCCGTTACCGCGAGAAGCTTTATGGTGTTGCCGGTTACATTGCCAAGGAACCCTCGGCGGCCCGTGAATTAGCCGACTCGCTCTATGCCGACCTTTATGGCACAAGCATGCGCGACGGGCAACGCGTGTCGAAGCTCGCTTTTTTCACGGGGCGCGGCTCGTTAGAAGGCTGGTTGCGCACTGTGCTGGCGCAGGAGTATGTCAATCGCTATCGACGGCAGCGCCGCTTGGTCAGCTTGGACGAGGAGAGTGAGCAAGGGGCGCAGTTCGCGGCGGCAACGCCGCAGCCGACGGTGCAAGTTGATCCCAGGGTGGACGCGGCTACTGATGAGGCTTTAGCCGAGCTGTCCTCGGAGGACCGGTTTGTTCTGGCCTCCTACTACCTGGACTCGCGCACTCTGGCCGAGATCGCGCGCATTTTGCATGTCCACGAGTCCACCATCAGCCGCAAGCTGGATAAACTGGCGAAGTCGCTGCGCAAGCGGCTTTTGGCGGGACTGAGACGGCGAGGCATGAGCCGGCAGCAGGCGCAGGAGGCGTTAGAAGTGGACGTTCGTGACTTGCGGGTTGATCTGCGAAGCCGGTTGGTGCAAGAAACTGCACATCCGCCGTTCTCAAAAAAGAAGGCCGAAGCTCAGGCGGGAGAAGGCCGTAGTTAGGCCACATAAAACCGTAGCGCGTAGCTTGCTACGTTTTTGAGAAAGCGACACGTAGCGAAAAGCCAGAATGGGGAATCTACCCAAAATCGTGACCCAGCGACTGCGAGGCGAGGCTAGCGAGCACGCCCATCCTGACGCGGACCTGATCAGCGCCTTTGTGGAGAATTCGCTTAGGCAACCGGAGCGGAATCAAATCCTCGAGCACCTCGCCTCCTGCGCGAATTGCCGCGAGGTGGTGGCGCTCTCGCTTCCCGAGCAGGCAGACGTGATCCGGGCTGGCGCAAGGCCTGCTGGTTGGCCTTGGCTGTCGTCACCGGCACTGCGATGGGGCGCGTTGGCTGCCTGCGTCGCAGTGGTTGGTGTGGCGGTCACGTTGCGCTATGAGTCTCGCTCGAAGTCTCGCCAGCTTGTAGCTCAATCGCCTGAGGTGCAAAGGACGGAAATGCACGGGATGAATGAGACGACCGTCCCGCCGCCCTCACCGCCCAAGTCGGAAACCGTAAACCAAGTGTCGAGCCAGCTTTCTGTAGGCGCGCCCAACGCGGCATCTGCGGGGAAGCTACGGTTGAAGGCAGCCCCGAGCCAGCCTGTCGCTCCGCTTGCGTCGGACAAGGAGCTATCCGATGCGGCGGTGGCCCTGCAGCGTAAATCTGTTTTGGCAGAGTCCGGCGCCACAGAGGCAAGCGCAGGAACTGACGCCGCGCCCCAGGTGCCAAGCAGCGCGATGGATGAGCTTGTGCCGGGACGCGCCAAGGACATGCCGTTGGAATCCCAGGCGTATAAGGCAAAAGCAGCGGTTGGTGGAGCCATGCTGGTCAAACCAACGATGTCTGCATCGGCGTTGGCAGTCAATAAGGCAGCGCTTCCTTCGGCCACAAAACTTCTTCCCCGATGGACTTTAAGCTCGGATGGAACGCTGCAGCGCTCGTTCGATTCAGGCAACACGTGGGAGACGATTCCGGTCCCGACTCAAGCCATCCTCCGCGCTTTGGCCGCAAATGGCCTGGACATTTGGGTCGGCGGTTCAGGCGGTGCGCTCTACCACTCCTCCGACGCGGGGCAGCACTGGACGCAAGTGCGGCCCACCGCCAATGGCGAAGTTCTGACCGCCGACATTATCGGCGTGGAATTTACCGATCCTCAGCACGGCACGCTCACCACCTCTGCCAAAGAGAGCTGGGTCACTGACGACTCCGGACAAAGTTGGCAGAAGAAGTAGGCAGTTCTTCTGAATTCGTGGCTGCAGCAAGCTTTGCCAAATAATTGCCGGTCTGTGTCCATCGCCTCATGTCATCCCGAACCCGGCTTCAGCCGGTGAGGGATCTTACGACAGCTTGAACTGTCGATAGCGTAAACAGGAGGGCCACTCCCGGATGCGTCTGGGCCGGCTCTGCGCTTTCGTAAGATCCCTCGCGCCAAGGGCGCTTCGGGATGACATGGCTCTTAGACCAGATGTTATTAGGCAAAGCCGCGCGACGCCGTAAGTGTCGCTCTGGGCTGATCGCCATTACTTTGGTTCTCCCCTGTCCTTTTGGGAGCTTGCCGTGATCGGGTTGAGCGACATAACAATGTCCATATTGACGCCTGATTCTGCAGTCTGCGCCAATCGAGGGTCCTATGTTGAAGGCGATTGCCACCGTCATGTTTCTGCTGGCGAGTGGTGTTGGGCAATCGTCTTCCGGCGGCTTCTTCGTTGTGCGCCATATCAAGAAGTCCGACTTTTCCCTTACCTCTGCGCAAATGCACGAAGCGGAGAAGCTTTACGTCAGCACCTGTGCGGTTGTACAGCGCGATTTTCCCGGCAGCGGCGAATTGCGTCCGCGGTTCACAGTGCTGCTGGGGACGGATCGGGACGAAGTTCATGGCCTGACTGAGATCCGCTTAAGGCAATGGAATCCTGGCCTGTTCGCCCAGGGAGTCGTGATCCTGGCTTTCGACCAGGTGCTTACCTCGGATGTGATTCGGCAAATGGCAAAGCGCGGGATGCAATACGCCAACGCTGTGGTCGATGTCCACGACCTCAAAGAGACCCACTAGGTTTTTACCAGCGGAAATCACGATAACCTCAGCTCCCCACCGTATCCCCACAAGGCGTCCCGTTGGCGCTTGCAGGATGGGCCGCCAAATCTAATAATGAGAGAAGCTATGAATGTGGAGAAGGTGTTGATCGTCGAGGACGAAGAGAACGAGCGCACGGGGCTGGCGGAGTTGGTTTCGTCCTGGGGATACCGCGCCGAAACGGCGCGGGACGGCGTAGAGGGGATGGAGAAGGTCAACGAATGGTCGCCGGCTATCGTGGTGACCGACCTCAAGATGCCCCGCATGGGGGGCATGGAGCTGCTGGAACGAATCGCCAATCATAGTCGGGCCGTGATCGTGGTTACGGCGCAGGGCACGATTGACAGTGCGGTGCAGGCCATGCGCATGGGTGCGTACGACTACATCACCAAGCCTATCGACACCGATCGTTTGCGGACCATCCTGCAAAACGCCTCTGCGCTCCTCGGAACCAGAATGGAGCTTGAAGTCACGCGCCGGAAATTGCGGGACGCCGGGACGCTGGGCAGCCTGGTTGGAAGCTCGAAGAAGATGCAGGAGATTTTCCGGCTGATCGAGATGGTAGCGCCCAGCACGGCGTCGGTCCTGATCACTGGCGCCAGCGGAACCGGCAAGGAACTGGTGGCACGCACCATCCACGAGCTCAGCCCACGGCGCAGCAAGCCGTTTGTTCCGATCAATTGTGCGGCGATTCCCGAGACTTTGATTGAAAGTGAGATTTTCGGTCATGAAAAGGGCGCCTTCACCGGCGCGTTGGAGCGGCGAACCGGCTGTTTCGAACTGGCGGAGGGCGGAACGCTGCTTTTGGACGAGATTGGTGAAATGCCGGTCGCCACGCAGGCCAAACTGCTCCGCGTGCTGGAGGATCGCAAGCTGCGCCGGCTGGGCAGCAAGGTCGAGACCGAAGTCGATGTCCGTGTTCTCGCCGCTACCAACAAGGTTCCGCAGGAGGCCGTAGCCCGAGGGGAGTTGCGTAACGATCTCTATTACCGACTCAACGTCATCAACATTCACATGCCTTTATTGCGCGAACACAAGGAAGACATCCCCGGCCTGGTGGAATCTGTTCTCAAAGACATGAGCACCAAGCACGGGCGCAAAGTAGCCGCCGTGAGCGAGGCCGTCTTACATTTGTTCCAGAACTATTCCTGGCCAGGAAACGTGCGTGAACTGCGCAATAGTTTGGAGCGCGCGGTGATCGTTTGCGAAGCTGGCGTTATCGAAACCAAACATCTGCCCCCCGGTTTCGGCCAGCCGATAGTGCGCACTTCTTCCGATGATGCTGACGCCGTCCATCTCGGAGTTGGAACGACCGTAGAAGAGGCAGAGAAGCTGCTGATCCTGAAAACGCTGGAAGCGACTAACAATAATAAGACAAAGGCGGCGGAAATTCTTGGCATCAGCCTGAAGACCTTGCATAACAAATTGAAGGAATACGGCAGTGCGCAGGCCGATAAAGAAGAACAGCCGGCCTAAGAACAGTGGTCAGCGGCCAGTAGTCAGTGGTCAGTGATACAGCCCACTAATTCAGTCAAGCATGCGTCGCAAAACCCAGATCGTGCTGGCGATCACCTTCATGGTGGCAGCGTTGGTTTCATATTTTTCCTATATCTATATTTCCGAAATCCTTCGGCAAGAGGTGACGAGCGCGCATGAGATTGGTGCGGAGCTTACCTCTCAACTGGCTGGGTTAGCCAACAAAGCCGCTCCAGATCTAACCAGCACGCGGGTGAACACAAGTGATCCTGAAGCCGTGCGCCGTGCCATCGCGTACTACCTCTCCACTGATTACGACCTTAACGCGATGCTGGAATCGGTGGTGGGATCTTTTCGTTACGTGTACGACGCATCTATCGTCGACGCCGACGGCAAAGTCATTCTACACACGGATCCCAAGCTGATCGGCAAGCAGATCGCGGAGCGTCCGGAATTTCAGTTGCTGGAGAACGCCGGCTTTCGCCGGCAGCTGCGCATGGTATACAACCCGCCCAATGTTTACGAAGTTCGGCTGCCTCTGCAGCTGGACGGCGCGCCGTTCGGCAGTGTCCGTCTGGGAATCAACACTATATTTCTCAGAAGCGAACTTACTCCGCGCCTGCGCCACGCCGTTCTTTTCTCTGGAATCGCGATTCTCTGCTCTCTCTTGCTGGCGGCCGGGCTTTCTCATATCGCGCTGGGCCCTCTGGAACGCCTCAGCCGCAGCCTCGACCGCGTGAGTGCGGGTACTGCTGAACCTGTTCCCGAGCCAGAGAAAAGCAAGGACGAATATGGTGTCGTCAGTTCCAAGATCGCCCATCTCGGCCGGCAGATGCGCGATGCCCGAGAAATCTTTTCTGCTTTGAAGGACAACGTGGACCAGGTCATGGCCAAGCTGCAGGATGGCTTGATGCTGTTTACCCGGGACGCACGAGTTGTGCTGGTCAGCGCCTCGGTAGAACGTTTCCTGGGCCGGCCGCGAAGCGAATTACTGGGCCACACAGCAAAAGAGATTTTTTCGCCTGACTCGAAGTTGGGAGCGATGGTGCTCGACGCTTTCCGCCTGAAGCATCCCATCGCACAGCATGAACTGGAAAGTTCCAACGGCAAACGGGTGCAGCTTTCCCTGGATTTCATACAGCAGCGAGGCACGCCTATCGGTGCCCTGCTTACGCTGCGCGACGTTGAGTCAGTGCGGGGGGTCAAGCACGAAATTGAGTTATCACGCCGCATTTCGGCCAGCGGCCGAGTTACCGGTGGCGTAGCGCATGAGGTGAAGAACCCGATCAACGCCATCGTTTTGCACTTGCAGCTCCTGCAAAGCAAGTTGCAACAGGTCGATCCTGACACTCGTCGTCACATGGATATCATCGATAACGAGCTCCATCGCCTCGATCGCGTGATACAAATCCTGGTTGACTTCACCCGGCCGCGTGATCTGCATCTTGAAGAGATCGACCTGCGGCGTTTGCTGGACGATGTGGTCCTGCTGGCCACCCCCGAAGCTGAGCAGCACGGAGTCACAATTACCCGGGATTTCGCACCCAACCCGCTGCACACGAGGGTGGATACCGATTTTATGAAGCAGGCCATTCTGAACGTCGTGCTTAATGGTGTGCAAGCCATGCCGCGGGGCGGAGTGCTGGCTATCGCCGCCCGCAGAGATGAACATGGCAGCATCGTTACTGAGATTCACGATCAGGGTGGGGGTATTTCGCCCGAACTTCAAGACAAGATTTTCGAACTGTACTTCACGACCAAGAAAGGTGGAAGCGGAATTGGTCTCGCCCAAACTTACCAGGTGATGCAGTGGCACTACGGCACGGTCGATTTCAACTCGGTAGCGGGACAAGGCACAACCTTTCGGCTATCCCTGCCGCCGTTTGAGTCGCGCCCTGACGCAAACGGCATTGCGCAAACCCTGGCCACTCCCGGCGCTTGAGAGTCACATCTACTTGTTCTCTTTCGCTTCCTTTTCTGGCACTTCCTCCGCTCCCGGCATGACTTTCTTCAGCGGCGCTTTGCGCTGCTCTTCCAATTCAGGATGCGGCAGCGGCTTGCGGGGCAACATCTGGTCGCGCATCGCAGTGTTGTAAACAAAAATCGCCCCCACCGTCGCGGCCTGTGCCAGATCGCCCGGCTGAAGCCGTTCATACACATCCATATTGGAATGGTGCGTGCGCGATCCGTAGTCGAGCCTATCCTGAATGAACTGGAAACCAGGGATCCCCACCTCATCAAAGGATTCGTGATCAGTGCCTCCGGTTTCCCGCATGGTTAGGGTGGTGACGCCCAGGTCTTTCAACGGTTCCATCCACTGCGCGAAGATGGGTTTCACGGCAGCGTTTTCCTGCAAGTAGACGCCAAGGATTTTGCCGCTGCCGTTATCTACGTTGAAGTAGCCGGAGATCTTTTCCTGATCGGGCTTGAGTTGAACCGGGCCGACAGGTTTGCGCATCCACTCCGGAAGCTTGAGCTGATCGGGTGCGGTTGAGAGCGGGACGAACCCGAAGTGCTGCTTTACATAACCGGCCGAGCCGAATCCGCCTTGTTCCTCCCCGGTCCACAGACCGATACGGATTGTGCGCCGTGGTTTGACTTGCAGCGCATTGAGGATGCGCATCACTTCCATAGCAACTACCGTACCCGCGCCGTTGTCCGTCGCGCCAGTCCCCGAAGCCCAGGAATCCAGATGTCCACCGACCATAACGACTTCGTCCTTAAGCTTCGGATCGGCGCCGGGAATCTCGGCAATCGTGTCGAAGCCATGTTCATGGTCACCGGTGAATTTTGTGTCCACATTCATTTCAATCGTGACCGGCACATTCGACTGGAGCAGCCGATACACACGCCCATAATTCTCGATTGCCATCACAACGACGGGAACCGGTATGGCCTTCTCCCGCTTGTAGGCGTACTGGCCGATCCCACGGCTATCGTCAAAAATCGTTCCGCCCGAGCCACCCGCATTCCGGCCATCGCGGCTGGGGAGAATCACGCCAAGCGGGTGTTCTGATGCCAGGAGATTCCAAATCTTGGCCTGCAGTTCCATTCTTTTCGGGAAGTCCCGCAGATACTGGGCGTATTCGTTCTCCTCCGCCAGCGGATATTCGGCGATCTTGGCGAGAGTTTTTTCGTCCTCGCGCTCGAACAAGGGCTTGTCCACGGGTTTGACGTCGCGCATCTCGCCCAGCAGAACGATTTTGCCGCCGAGCTTGCCTTTGTACTTGTCGAGATCCTCATCTTTCTTGATCTCGACCGAAACCCCGGGACCACTTACGGCACCGTTGCTGGACGGCGACCACGGCGATGCCTGCGCGATAAAAACTGCCGTATCCGGTGAGGCCATACGCACCCAGGTATTGAGCTGCTGCCAACCCATGCCGAATTCGCCCCAGTCTTCCAGATGAGCGTTACTGCAGCCCATCGCGGTGAGCTGGTCGCGGGTCCATTCGTTGGCGCGCTTCAAGTTGGGTGAGCCTGTGAGGCGCGGCCCAATGCCGTCCGCCAGTGCGGAGGCATATTCCATGATGTGCGAGTGGCCCAAGCCCTCGTCGCGGATCCTCTGGTACATGGTGAGGTCGAGGTTTTCTTTCGCCGGTTGCGGAAGCTCGTAAGACGGCTTGGCGGCCTCCGTCGAATTCGTGTCGCTCTTCTTGTCCGCTGCTGACAGAGCTAAAGAAATCAGGCAAAGGATGGAAATGACAAAAAAGTTCTTCTTGAGCATGAGTGAAATTACCTCGCGGAAGAAATAGGCAGGTTAACAGAGAGCGATCGGCTTTAACAAACTAGCCTTGGGCTCGGTAGTGGTGCAGTTTGACAAGGAAGCGAGCCAAACGCGCGATTACACTGTCGCCAAAAGCGCGACAGTTCGCGCGGCTCGCCCAGATCCTTCGCTGCGCAAAAGAGGCTTGCCCAGGATGACAATCAAGCTGCACCACTACTTTGGGTTTGCCGATTACTTGCGCAGCGGGCACTGATTACTCCCTGAATCGCACCGATTACCAAAGTGACATTTACACCAGAAGAGCACCACGCTACCATCCAATCGTGGTTTGGCAGTTCTGGGGGAGGGCTGCCAGGCGTCCTGAACTGCGAAGTTCAGGGCGCTTTTTTATTTCAGGCTTCAGGGCTGGTCTCACCTTCCTGCAATCTGACTCACAGCGGCAGGGCGCTGGGAAAGCGCGTTTCAAAGTCGAGCAGCCCGACCCATTCCGGGGTGACCGTGATGCGCACCATGCTCTGGATCATGGAAGCTAATTGTGCGACCCACGCTTTCGCCTGTTCTTTCCCGAAATAGCGGTCGGCGGCCATAGCATATTCAGGAACGATTCCCTTCACTGGCTCGAGTCGCGCCGCCCCGCGTACCAGCAGCACCTTGTGCGGGAAAGTGTTGTTATCAATCGTAAGTGCGACCTTGGGATTCTTCGCCAGCGCCCTAAGCTTCGGCGCCTTTGCGGGCGTGCCCATCACAAACTCTCGTCCGTTCCAGTGGAACCAGATGGGTATCACGCGGGGCGTGCCGTCGGTCCAGACGTACGCCAGCCGGGCGGGAATCGTTGACTGCAGCAGCTCCCTAGATGCTGGATGCTGCAGGAGATCAAGGCTTCCTTGCTTTACGGGCATTGTTCGCCTCCTTGCGATTAAGGCAGACCATCAAGCAGCCAGTAATTGTAGCCTGCCGCTTATCTTTGGCAGCAGCCTGTCTCGGTTGCGATAGCAAGTAATGAAACCTGAAAGTTGAGACCCGATATCCCTCATCCTTGCGACTTTCCGCACTGCCGCGCATCGAATAAAGATGCTAGAATTCATTCGCATTCATACGGTTCCGCCCGGCCTATCCTGTGTCTGGGCGCGCCAAAGAAAGGTATAAGGAGACAATGGAAAAGCAGCAATTGACGGATAAGCACGTGCCGGCAAATGGAATTATTGAAGTAACCGATTCGAATTTTGATCAGGATGTGCTCAAATCCGAGACACCGGTTCTGGTGGATTTTTGGGCCACATGGTGCGGGCCTTGCCGCGCCATCGCACCAATTGTGGAAGAACTGGCAAAAGATTATCAGGGCAAGGTCAAGGTCGGGAAGATGGATGTTGACCGCAACAGTGCAACTCCGATGCGTTACGGTGTCCGCGGCATTCCCACGCTGCTGGTGTTCAAGGGCGGCCAGGTGAAGGAGCAGATCGTCGGCTACGTTCCTAAAGAGACGATACAAAAGGCTCTCGACAAGCACATTGGGTAATTGGAATCTAAGCAAGGAAAACGCCCGGAATTCACCGGGCGTTTTTACTTGGGCCCCATGGTCCGGGATTTGATCTTCGAACCAGTTGGCAGTTCGAAACCGCACTGCTTCCAGAGCCTTTCCCAAACCCACATCTTATAGCCGGCTGCACCGGGCAGCCGGAAGCCGAGTTGATGCGCCAGCATGCAGGCCTGTCCACGGTGGTGAGCATCGTGCGTAATCATGTAGGCGAACATGGCCGCGCCTGGACGCCACGAACGCGCCCATCCGTCGCGCAGGAAGCTCTGGGCTCGGCCCGGAGGAGCAGCCAGCGCCTCCGCCAGCATCTCCGAGCAGCGAAGTGCGCTTTCTGCGAGTGCCGCTCGCGCCTGTTCTTGCGTGCAACGGCGCCGGTCGAGCTCGGCTGGCAGCTTAAGATGCGGGGCAGAAAGCCTGAGCCACTTGCGGCGAATGTTGTGGACGTGAGCAAAGATGTCGGCGATGGTGCGGACATTCTGGCCAGGAGGCTTCGCCCGCCAGGCCTGCGGGGCAAGATGTTCCAGCAAGAGTTGGTTCATCCGGTCATTGACGAGGAAAGCCTGGGCCATCTCTTGGGCAAGATTGGGTCTCGGCGCAGTGGGGGGATGCGGCATAGCAGATTCCTCGTTCGGAAGAGAAGCGCGCAGCGTCAGTACTTCCGCAAAACGCCAATCACTCGCCCCTGCACATCCACGTTAGCTGCGGGCACGATGATCGGCTGCATGTTGACGTTGGACGGTTGCAGGCGGATGTTGTCGCCCTCACGATAGAAGCGCTTCAGCGTGGCATCCGATCCCTCGACCAGGGCAACCACGATGTCCCCGTTGTGCGCGGTTTTGGCTTTCTCCACCAGCACGTAGTCGCCGCTCAGGATGTGCTCATCCTGCATGGAGTCGCCGCGCACCTCCAACACGAAAACTTCTTTGGAGCGCACGAAATCAGCGAGGGAAATCGTCTCCGGGTTCTCCACCGCCTCAATCGGCCGGCCGGCGGCGATCCGCCCCATCAGCGGCAACACCATCGTGGAGTTCACGCTCATGGCCTGCTTCAAGCGGCCCTTGGGTGGGAGCAGGTCAATCGAGCGGCTGCGGTTGTAATCGCGGGTGAGCAGTCCCTTTTTTTCA
Source organism: Terriglobales bacterium (assembly GCA_035624085.1). Taxonomy (GTDB): domain Bacteria; phylum Acidobacteriota; class Terriglobia; order Terriglobales; family Acidobacteriaceae; genus JAFAGX01. The sequence continues at coordinate 6,700 of DASPSE010000385.1, read as the reverse complement.
AGATTCGAGACGTGCTTGTGCACCGTGGCCAGGGAATTCAATCCCATGCCGACGCGGATTTCGTCGAAGGACGGCGAATAGCCATTCTTCTGCACGAACTCCGAAATGAAGTCGTAGAGCTGTCGTTGCCGTCTGGTGATTGCCATGCCATAATTGTAGGCGAAGATTAGGCGAAGTCAAGAGGCAAGGGTAATTATCCCTTGACAGTAGGTATTTATTCTGCTACCTTCGGAGTAGGTAAACGGTTATGGCACACAACAACCGCAAGTCGAATATGAAGCCGTACACGCTGAAGGATTTCCAGAAACAATTTCCAGATGACGCAACTTGCCTTGACTGGCTCTTTCGCCGTTTCAATCCTGACGGGATGCCCTACTGCGATAAGTGCGAGAAGAAAACCAAACACCATCGCGTGGTGAGCCGACCGTCGTATTCCTGCGACAACTGTGGGAACCACTACCATCCGACCGCCGATACGATCTTTCACAAATCGCCGACACCGTTGACGATTTGGTTCTATGCGGTCTACCTGATGGCACAGACTCGTTGCGGCATCAGCGCAAAACAGATTCAACGCGAAACCGGAGTCACCTACAAGACCGCGTGGCGCATGTTCAAACAGATTCGATCCATGCTGGATGAAAGCGAGTCTGGCAAGAAGCTCGGTGGAAAGCGCGGTCCCGGAGTCGAGATGGATGAAACCTACATGGGTGGCGTTCAGAAAATGGGTGCGGGAAGAAAGCCTCGCAATCCCAAGACTCCGGTATTTGGCATCGCTGAACGCCGGGGCAGAGTCAGAGCATTCACCACTGACAACGTTCAAGGGGCAACCCTGCTGCCGATCATCAGAGAGCACGTCATGCCGAAGAGCACGGTATTCACGGATGAGCGGAATGTCTACGACGGCGTGGGTTACACAACAGATGGCTATTGGCATCGGCGGATTCAACACAACGAGAAGGTCTACGTCATGGGCAACGTCCACACCAACACCGTGGAAGGCTTCTGGAGCCTTGTGAAGCGCGGAATTAGCGGTGTCTACCATAATGTCGGTCGCCACTATCTGCAAACCTATCTCAACGAGTACAGCTTCCGTTACAACCGCCGTTTAGATACGCAACCGATGTTTCTCAGTTTTCTCAAACAACTTGAGAAGCGCGATGCGGTCGTGCGTCAGATGCCAGTTGCAGCAGAACCGTTCTGACTGGCTACTTTTTGTCGGACGATTTGCGCGTCACTTTTTTCAAGGCATTCTCGAAATCCTGTTTTGTAAACGGGACTCTCTTGTCACCGGACTGTGCAAATTCAGAATCCAGAATCGCCATGCCGTCTCGTTTCTGTCGCTCTTTTTCCATCTCCTCACTTATCCTGTTCATAGAATCAAGCAAGCTTGGCTGTGCGAAAATCTCTAAAATTTTTTGAGCTGGAACCATCGGCGCAATTCCCATGTTGACCGCCTCTGGTTGTACGCTGCCAAATGCAAGCGGCACCTGCCAGTGACCGATCATCGAGCCAAAGAAGTGAAAGCGCCCAACCCCGGCAAGTTCTATTTTCTCTAGCCCAGATGCTTCAGGTGTTGGATCGTTCGCAGTATTTAAGCAGAAGCCAGGTTTTGCCCTGAATCCAGCTTGTACCCTTACTGTCTCCCTAACGAATACGGGGCTTCCGCTGAGACCTCCGATAGAGCGCGACTCGACCAAGCTGGCGTACAACTTTTGGTTTGGCCGCTCCACTGTTGGGGAGGAAATCTTCTCCTGTGGCATCATTGCCACGTTCCCGATGCGAAGAATGGGGATATTTTTTAACGCTCCCTTCGCATTCTTAAAAAGGCCAGCGATGAACACCTCATCTCCGATTCCCAAATCCCTACTCTTTATGGTTTCCTCTCCAACAAACATCGGTACAGGAACCGGAACGATGTCAAGCGCCAATACTTCACTTACTGGCAGCAATGTTAGAGCTGCATCCACGAACTCTCTTTCCGTGGGGTGATACCACCATTGTGTCGGCAGTTCTTTCTTGATTTCTGCCAACGATCCGTCTCTCTTATTGGCACGGATGTAGAAGTCAAATCCCTCCAGTTTTTCCGCCACATGTGCAGCGGTAGCTATGAACATGAATGGATAGCATGTTTCGATAGTTACTCCATCACTTTCCTTGCAGGTGAATGTGTACCCAGGGCCGTATTCGGCAGAGATGATGTAGCCTGTTCCGCCGTACTCTATTCCTGCCGCTGTCTCTATACCGAGAAACACAGCCGTCTTCAAAACTTGGTCAGGTACTCGCACAAAGGCGTCCTTCGGAGGGCAAACGTAGAGCCGCTCAATCCCGGCGAATCTCCTATCCCTCCACACTAGGATATACCTACTGTCAAGGGATAATTACCGAGGCAAGCGGAGCCCGGTAGTGGGGTCGGTTTCCGAGTAGCCGACAACCCGGCAACAATCCCGATTTTCAGTTCCGCAGCCCGTTCGGGAACGCGAGTGCACCGCGAAGGAGGGCCACTTTGTGGCCCTCCCTTGCTGAACGAATTACGGGGTCAGCTTCCACACCGTTCCAAAGTTGTACGCGCCACCGTTGAAGGTTGCGCCGTAAAGGTTGCCCGCCGCATCTCGGATCACGCCGCCGTAGTCGCTTCCCCCCATGCTGGAAAGCACGGTCAACACGCCCGTCTTGCTCAACTCCCACACCGTACCGGCGTCGTAGGCGCCACCCTGCGTAGTGGTGCCGTAAATAGTGCTGCCTGCTTTGACCACACTGCCGTAGGGAAGTGCGCCTTCCGATCCACCAACAAAGTTGTGCAGTATGGTGTAGCTGCCGCTCGCGCTCAACTTCCACACCGTGCCATTGCCGTAAGTGCCGCCCTGACTCGTGGTGCCGTAAAGGTCGCCTGCCGCATCTAGAATCACAGGTGCTTCGGGGTTTAACCCGTCGTAAGGCGTTCCATTAGAGTTCCATGCGAAGTTGTGCAGTATGGTGTAGGTCCCGCTCGCACTGATCTCGTACAGTATTCCAGCACCGTAGATCCCGCCGCCACTCGCGGTGCCGTAGAGGTTGCCCGCGGAATCGCGGGTTAGGCCAGATTCGGGAGTGTACCCGTCGAAGGGCTCGCCGTAGTAGTTCCATGCAAAATTGTGAAGTATGGTCTCCGCGCCGTTACTCAGCTCGTACACTGCTCCATAGCCCACGTTGCCACCAGAAGGGGTGGTGCCGTACAGGGTGCCTGCCGAGTAGACCACGCCTGTCGTCGGAGAGGCCCCGCTGTCGCAATTGACGCTTTGGTTCACGACGACGCAGAAGCTATGCAGCACAGTCTCCCCCTTCGAACTCAGTTCGTACACAGTACCATAGCCGTAGGCGCCGCCGTACTGAGTGGTGCCGTAGAATTTGCTGCCCACTCGGATCACTCCAGCCAAGGGGGAACTCCCATCCGCCGTCCCTCCCGCGAAGCTGTACAGCACAGTTTCGGTTCCGGCCGTATCCAGCTTCCATACCGTCCCGCAGCCAACGCCAGAGCAATCTGCGAGATTCCCGCCGGTCCCGGTGGTGCCGTAGAGGTTGCCCGCCGAGTCCTGGATCACACCTCCATAAGGTTGTCCCCCATCGGCTGCACCGGTGAAGGTGTAGAGTACCGTCAAAGTCTGCGCCTCCGCCGATTGGGTTGTTATGGTTGTAATGAACGCCAGCACCAGCACGGCCGCGAACGCCAGTGCAGTCGCAGCCGCCAGACGCATCCATGAAATCCAATTGCAATTTTGCATTGTGTTCTTCATATTCGTTTCCTCCAACAACGTGGGTTTGTGCGCGCCCCAGGTTGCGACGGCTCGCGCCCGAAGCCTCAATCTCCGTCTTGGACGTGAGTTGCAAGCGGTATAGAATGTGGACGGCGCGAATTGACCCCGGTTGCCGTCCCCCGTCGCCTGGGATACTGCCGCAAATCCGGTTGGTGGTCTTCAGGCTCGCATCAATTTTTTCTAAAGCTTTTGTGAATGCCTTATGTCCGTACAAACAAAGGCGATCTTCGAGTTCGGTTCGTACCGCTTGAATCCCACCGAGCGGCTGCTGCTGCGCGAACAAGTGCCCGTGCCGCTACCGCCGAAGGCGTTCGACGCCTTGGTGGTAATGGTTGAGAATCGCGGACGCCTGCTCGGCAAGGATGAGCTACTCAAGACGGTCTGGCCCGACAGTTTCGTGGAAGAGTCGAACCTTGCCCAACATGTATCCATCTTGCGCAAGGCACTGCGGGATGGCGAGGACGGTTTTCAATACATCGAAACCGTTCCCCGGTATGGCTACCGTTTCATAGCACAAGTTCGAGAACTTGACGGCGTTGCCGTGGATGCCAACGTCCCGCCCGATCCAAAGCCGGGCCAGGCACCGCTTCCCGATGTTTCAGAAAGTGCGCTTCCTGAAAATACGGTTCCTGAAAGCATCCGTCCGCGGCATCGCTTCCGCGGTCCAACCTACGCCGTTGCCGCACTGGCACTCCTGCTGGCTGTCGTGATCTCGACGTCGCCATTATGGAAGCGACTTCGCCACTCCGGACCCCAGCCCATAGAGTCGCTAGCCGTTTTGCCGCTGCAGAATCTCTCGGCGGACCCCGCACAGGAGTATTTTGCCGACGGCATGACCGAGGCCTTGATTACCGACCTGGCCAAGATTCCTGGGCTCAAGGTCATCTCCCGCACTTCGATCATGCAGTACAAGAATTCCCACAAGAAGCTGCCGCAGATCGCTCGCGAACTGGACGTAGATGCCATCATTGAAGGTGCGGTACTCCGCTCTGGAGACCGCGTCCGCATTACCGCTCAGCTCGTGCGCGGCACAACCGATCAGCACATTTGGGCTGAGTCTTATGAACGCGACCTGCGCGACCTGGTCGCCCTGCAAGACGATGTTTCTCGAAGTATTGCCGGCCAGATACAAAAGGAAATCGCACCCTCGGCGCCACAGCGGCTGGCGGCTGCCGATCCGCAGGCTCGCGAGGACTACCTGAAAGGCCGCTACTTTTGGAATCTCCGGACAGAAGCGGGTTACCTGAAAGCGATCGATTATTTTCAGGCCGCAATCAACGAGGACCCGCAATACGCGCAGGCATACGCCGGCTCAGCCGACGCCTACGCTCTGCTAGGTTCGATGCCCAGTTCAAAGATCCCGCGCGAAACGGCAATGCCAAAAGCAAAAGAGACGGCGCTTGCCGCATTGCGGCTCGACGATACGCTGGCCGATGCACACACTTCGCTGGCATTCGTGGAAATGCATTACGAATGGAAATTTCGCGAGGCCGAGAAAGAATTCAAGCGTGCCATCGATCTAAACCCCAACTACTCGATCGCGCATCACTGGTACGCATACGATCTGGCGGCGATGGGGCGAATGGACGAAGCCGTGGCGGAGGTCAAGCTTGCTCGCCAGACCGATCCGCTTTCGGCAATAATCAATACCGACATGGCGGAGATACTGTACTTCGCACGCCGCTACGACGAGGCGCTGCTACAAGCCCGCGCCATCATTGAAATGGATCCCAACTTTGCCCACGCGCACCGCGTGGTGGAACGCATTTACGCCGAGAAGCACATGTTTCCCGAGGCCATTGCCGAAGGGCAGCGGGCGGTCGCGCTTGCTGGTAACGACCCTTGGATGTTGATTGAACTCGCCGGCACATACGCTCTGTGTGGCCAGAAGACGGAGATGCAGGACACTCTGAACAGAGCAACTAAGATAAGCCCCGGCGGTGTTTTGCCTGTCGTAGGCGTCGCCGCAGAAATCTATGTGGCGATGGGAGAAGTTGATCGTGCTTTCGAAGTATTGGAAAGTCTATATCGTAGGCGCGAGGGCGGACTTATTCTCCTGAATGCCGATCCCCGTTTCGACAGTCTTAAATCTGACCACCGGTTCCAACAATTGTTGCAGCGTGTAGGCGTGCCGAATTAATGAGTTCAGGCCCGGCCCTGATCGTATGCGCCCGGAAAGGCCCATCGCAAGGACCCGTAATGGAATACATTTGGCAGTTGTGCCCGAGTGACGAGCAAATCGGAAACTGGCCCCGCCAGAGCACTAGGTAACGTTTCTGCCTCGGCACAATCGGATAATTGGAGATAATGAGCTGATGACTGACAAAATCACCAAGACGGACCAAGAATGGCAGAATCAGTTATCGCCCGAGCAGTACCACGTAACCCGGCAAGCCGGGACGGAGCCGGCGTTCACTGGCAAATATTGGAAGACGAAAGATAAGGGTACATACGCCTGCGTCTGTTGTGGGGCGCCGCTGTTCAACTCAGAGACCAAATTTGATTCGGGGACCGGCTGGCCGAGCTTCACGCAGCCTGTGGACCAGGCAGCGGTCGGCGAGCACACCGACCGCGCATACGGCATGACTCGCACCGAAGTGCGCTGCGCTCGCTGCGACGCGCATCTGGGGCATGTCTTCCCGGATGGTCCCACGCCCACCGGCTTGCGCTATTGCATGAACTCAGCTTCGCTGGATTTGAAACCCACGGAAAAGAAGTAAGGCACGGTCGTTACCGTGCCTTATAGCTGGAGTTTCTGGCCCGTCCAGGGTCAGGATTCTCGATACATTACGTGGCTTCCGGGCACTAACGTAGCCGATGTTGCCGCGCCCGCCGCAGCCGCTGCCGCCTTTGGTGGCTCGCTGGCCTTGGCCTCAGGCTTGGCGTGGCTTTGGGCCTTTTCCTGC
>DASPSE010000375.1:0-14211 GCA_035624085.1 Terriglobales bacterium | reverse complement strand
TCCGCGCTGCGTGTTCCGCGGGCACGTAGTTGATCGCCGACCTTGATCTGATCGATAGTCCCCGGCCTCGCATCGTCAAACCTGACCGAGTCGGGCGCGTATCGCCGCACAATCGTGTCTTTGGAAACGCGAACCGTCGTGGTTTTGGTTCCACCCATGGTGGAATTCGAAATCGTGATCGCTCCAGCCGCGGCATCCACTGCAGTCACTAGCCCGCCGGTGCCGCGTTTCTGCCAGTCCTCGCGTTCTTGCTGCTGCTTGGCAATGACATCGCTGCCTTTAATCACAATGATGGAAGATGCTGCCAGGGATTTGCCGTCATCCGAAAGCTTGCCTCGCGCCAGCACGCGGTCGCCGGACTGCAACTCCTGCAGCGTAATCGACGTTGCGCCCTTCAGGTCCTTTGCTCCCGGGGCAGTGCGAACCATGCGAGTGGAATCTTGAACCGTAATGGTCATAGTGGCGCCGGCATCGCTGGTGATGGCGAGGTTGTTCCCGGTTATCGACTTGATCGTCCCAACTGCCCTCGCCGTTGCGCCACCTGCCGTCGTCTGTGGGCTCTCCTGGGCGAGGCCGGAAATGGCCAGGATGAAGCCCAACAACGCAAGAACGCCCAGGCAGACAAATCCCTTTGTTCGCGGTCTGATCATCTTTTGCGTCACAATAAACGTTATGATTCCAGATTACATATTCGAGCATACACGGTAAGGGAGTAAAGAATCGTCAAACCTATGTAAAGTTCTGTTGTCGTCCCCGAGTTCACCGCAACTCTGCCAACCTCCTGTGTAATCCCTCCTTCGCCACCATCGGAGTTCCGCCCGCTTGTGTGGCCACCCAGCTCCCCATGCGGTTGGCCGCGTCGTTCATCTTTTCGAGCGACGAACCACGCAAGTACTGATGCGCCAGCGCGGCGGTGAATGCGTCGCCCGAGCCAACGGTGTCCACCACGCGCACCCGGAATCCGCGGTTTTCCGCTGCGCCGCGCCTGTTTACCAGCACGCTTCCCTCATCTCCGCGTGTCACGCACACCAGCTTTGGCCCGAGGCGGAGCAACCGCTTCGCTGCCAGCTTGTCTTCGCCCGGCGCAAGGCCCAGCAACTTCAAGATAACTGGCAGCTCCTCATGATTCATCTTGACGATCGTGGAGATGCAAACTGACTCTCGCAAGATTTCCGCCGAATAGAAGCTCTGGCGCAGATTGACGTCGAAAACCCGGATCCCTCGCGTATTCCGCAGAAATTGACGGATCGTCCTGCGGCTCCGTGGCGACCGCTGCGCCAGTGTGCCAAAGCAGACCGCATCGGCTTCGCGGGCGAGCCTTTTCCATCTTGAATTCCAGCTCAGGAAGTCCCAGGCGACATCCTCATGAATCATGAATCGAGGCTGCCCGCGCCGATCCAGATGAACCCTGACCGTCCCCGTGCGATGCGAAGCGTCTAGCTGCACATAAGAACTCTCCACCCCGAGAATCTTCAGCCGCTCTAGCGCTTCACTACCAAGATCATCCCGACCCACCCGGCTAGCCACAACTCCAAGATCCCCGAGCAGCGTGCTGATGTAGGCAAAATTCGTCGGCGCGCCGCCAAGCTGCTTGCCGCCCGGGAACAAGTCCCATAGGATTTCGCCGAGTCCGACGACCGTGAACCTCTTTCCCATGGCATGGAGGAGCTTTCAAGATTAGCACCCGTCCTGAATCGATATACCAACGTGCTTATGGCGCTTCGTCGCACCCGCTATAATCTAGTTGTCTTGAGATTTCTCTGGCTGAGTGCAATTTTTCCGCTTTTGCTTCTCTGTGCGGCTGCTTCCGCCCAGGCGCCTGCGCCGGGGCAGACGCTGCTCGTCGTGCCCTTCGAGAACCAGTCCAAGGCGCCCGGCCTTGAGTGGATCGGCGATTCCTTTCCCGAGTTACTGCAGCAGCGGTTGGATTCTCCCACGCTGTACGTTCTTCCTCGGGAAGACCGCATTCGCGCGTACGATCGGCTGGGTATTCCGGTTGAGCTGCGGCCTTCGCGTCCGACTCTCTATCGCATCGCCGAGCAACTGGACGTGGATTACGTCGTGCTTGGCGAATACAACTTCGATGGGCGAACCTTCACGACAACGGCCCAGTTGCTCGACATGCGGCACCAACGGCTTCTTCCCGAGATGAAGGAATCCGGTCCGCTCCTGGAGTTGATAGACGGGGAAACCGGCCTGGCGTGGCAAATTCTGCACAGTTTATTTCCTGCCCTTGCCACGACTCGCGAAGCGTATGTATCGCAAGCGCTCCCCGTCAGCCTGGACGCCTTCGAGAATTACGTCGAAGGGGTCATTGCGCCGATAGCTGAGCAGCAAATTCAGCACTTGCGCGAAGCGGTGCGCCTCAGCCCGACCTACTCTCAGGCAGTTCTGCGGCTGGGCGAGACTTACTACCAGGAGCGTCAGTATGAACAGGCGGCTACCTGGCTTTCCAAGATCCCACAAGAGGATTCCACCGCGCTCGAAGCCCACTTCTACCTGGGACTTGCAGCGTACTACCAGGGTGAGTTTTCGCGCGCTGAGTCAGCGTTTGGTTTCGTCGGTGAACGCTTGCCTTTGACAGAGGTTTACAACAATCTCGGAGTAGTGGCGGATCATCGCGATAAGGCAGCTGCCGCTGAATACTTCCAGAAAGCAACAGCCGAGGACCCAAATGACGCTGATTATCACTTCAATCTGGGTGTGGAGCTTTACCGCGCCGGGGATCTCGCTGGAGCCTCCCGCCAACTGCGCGAGACTCTGTCGCTGAAACCGGCAGACGCCGAGGCAAAATCTCTGCTCGACCAGATCGGCGGCAGCGCGGGCCAACATGGCGTCGTCTCGGCGAGCATCAAGATTCCGCAGGAACGCATTCGCACCAATTATGACGAGAGTACATTCCGGCAGCTTGCCTTGAAGATCAGCGCCGTGGCGGAGCAACGTCTGGCCAAAACTGACGCTCGTACCCACGCGCAATTTCATGTTGACCGGGGTTACCAGCTATTGAGGCAGGGCTTCTTGTCCGAGGCGGAGCGCGAATTCCGTGAGGCGATCGCACTCAATCCGTCGAACGTCGAGGCTCATGGCGGACTGGCAGGCGTTTTGGAAGCCAGTGGCAGCCTCGCGGAGGCGCGATCCGAGGCGGAGGAGGCCCTGCGCTTGCATCCATCCGCTGAGCCGCTTCTGGTTCTCGCCAGGCTCGATTTGAGAGACAATAGAACTGGAACGGCCGCGGAGGAAATTGACCGCGCCTTGCGTCTGGAGCCTTCGAACTTAGCCGCGCAAGCGCTCAAGCGCGCCGTTGCAGCCAAGCTGGCGCAGGAAGCGCAGCCGCTGCCAAATCGATGAAGTTCTCGCGTTCTCTACACAGCCTGCTCATCGCCCTCCTGCTGGTCGTTCCCGGGTCTTCTTCTGCTGAGGTGCTCAGGATTGTCGTCAACGACACCATCCAGCCGATCACCGAGGAGTACATCGGCCGCGCCATCGCCGAAGCCGAACGGCGAAAAGACCAGGCAGTTCTCATCGAGATGAACACACCCGGGGGACTGGTCGATTCGACCCGCGAAATTATCGAGAAGATCACAGCTTCGTCCGTGCCGGTGATTATCTACGTCACTCCCAGCGGCAGCCGGGCAGCGTCGGCGGGATTCTTCATCCTGGAAACCGCGGACATCGCGGCCATGGCGCCGGGAACCAACACGGGCGCGGCTCATCCTGTCACCCTTGGCGGCGGCAAGATCGACGACGTTATGAAGGCGAAGATGGAGAACGATGCGGCCGCTTTGATGCGCTCGGTGGCCGCCAAGCGGGGCCGCAACGTTGAAGTCGCCGAGAGCGCGGTCCGAGAATCGAAGTCGTTCACCGAGCAGGAAGCGCTGTCGCAGAAGCTGATCGACTACGTCGCTTCCAGCGAACAGGACCTGTTCAAGCAAATGCAGGGCAAGCCAGTGAAGCGCTTCAATGGGCAGACAGTCACGCTCAACCTCGCCGGCGAACCGGTCCACGATTACGACATGACTTTGAAGGAGCGAATCCTGGCGTATCTCATGGACCCCAACGTCGCTTTCATCCTGCTGGCCGTCGGGGCGCTGGCTTTGTACGCCGAGTTCAACCATCCGGGGGCGGTGGTCCCGGGAGTCGTTGGGGTGATTTTTATTCTGCTGGCGGTTTTTGCCCTCAACCTCCTGCCCACACGCTTCGCCGCCCTCATTCTGATTCTGGTTTCCTTCGTTCTGTTCGCGCTGGAAGCCAAGTTAGCGACCCACGGCATTCTCACTATCGGGGGCATCGTGACGCTAACCTTGGGAGGCTTGCTGCTGGTGGATGCGCCGATCCCGCAAATGCGCGTGCATCTTCTCACCGCGCTGGCGGTCAGTATTCCGCTCGGAGTCATCACCGCTTTTCTAATGAGCATCGCTATCCGAGCGCGACGCAACAAGATCGTTACCGGAATGCAGGGATTGGTGGGCGAAATCGGCATGGCGCAGACACCGCTGTCGCCTCAAGGCAAGGTGTTCGTTCACGGCGAACTGTGGGACGCGATTGCTTCCGCCAACATTCCTTCTGGCCAGACCGTAGTTGTGCGGCAAGTTGACGGATTGCAATTGCGGGTTGATCCGGCACCAGCCAGAGACCTGGCCCGAACCTCGGCCTAAGACCGGATCGGCGGCAGGCCGGCTCACTTGCCACGATTCTGGGATTCCTCCTCCAGGCGCTTAGTGATGCGGTCTTCCAACAGGCGGAAGAACACTTGGATGTCGGCAAACGTGGTCGTGGGGTCATTGTTGTAGTCCATCAGGCGGTGATTGTACTTCTTCCGGTTAGGTGCGATCTCATCGACCACGATCCGTGCCTCCTGCATCGCCGCGCCACGATGTTCGAATTTGCCAGTCACTTGGTTGGTGGCCTTTTCCAACGCGCAATAAAGGCTGAACGTCTTGGCATCTGCCGGGCAGATCCGCGTATCGGCACGGTTCCACTTCGATTCAGAGTTGAGGATCTCCCCTGCCCGCTTCACAATCCGCACATCAGCCTTTGTCACTGGTGGCCTGGCATCAGGATTGTCCTCACCAGCGGCCTGAGCTGAAAGCCACTGCATCGGCAGCGCAGCGGCAAAGATCAGAATGGCAGCGAGAATCAGCCGCCGGGTTCTCTCCGCCATGCCTTCACCCTCCCTTTGTTTCAGACGTGCCACTCCGCGAAAAGTTTCTGAGACCAGTTGTGCGGGCGGCTGATCTAATCTCCCGAGGTGACTCATGCAACTGAAACCCTTCCTGCTGGACATGTGGCTAGACACTTACGAGCACCATATCGAGTTCAACCTCGCCGCAAGCACCGGACCGGTTTGGACTATGAACCAGCTCTTGAGCCTTGCCAGCGATGAGGAGCGGCACCGGTTCCTCAATCACAAAGTGGTTTACAGCCGTCCGGCGGGCGCTGAGGGGTTGCGCGCCGCCATCGCCGAAATGCAGGGCGTTGACATTGAGTGCGTGCAGGTCGTAACCGGCGCCTCGGAGGCGCTGCTCGTCCTGATGTGGCTCGCAGCTGAGCCTGGAGCCAACGTTATCCTGCCGCAGCCGGGCTTTACAACGTTTTCTGCTCTGCCGGAATCGCTTGGGATTGGGACTCGTTTCTACATGATCCGCAAGGAGAACAACTTCCGCATCGACATCGAGGAGATTAAGAGGCTCGCGGATGCAAATACGAAGCTGATCCTGGTGAACAGTCCGCACAATCCTACCGGCGCCACAGTTAGTGACGAAGAGATGGAGGATTTGCACGAATTTACCTCGGCGCGCGGAATTCAACTCATCAGCGATGAGGTGTATCACCCCATCTACCACGGACGAGAGACCAGGTCAGCCTCGCGGCTGCCGCACGCCACCGTGATTCACGATTTCTCCAAAGCTTTCCCCCTGTCCGGTGTGCGCACCGGATGGATGATCGAACACGATGCCAAGCGCCGGGAGCGCTACTGGAATGCGCGCACATATTTCTCGATCTCGAACAATACGGCCGGAGAGATATTGGCTGAGATCGCCATGCGCAACCGTGACACAGTCCTCAGGGAAACTCAGGAAACGGCGAGCGTGAATCTGCAGCTCCTCGACGGCTTCATGGCGCAGCACCGCGAGACGCTTGGCTGGATTCGTCCGCAGGGCGGAATGACGGCATTTCCCTGGCTGGTCAGCGGAGAAAACGCCAGGGCTTTCTGCCAAGCCGCTGCTGCGCAAGGCATCCTGCTGGCGCCGGGAGATTGTTTCGATATGCCGCCTTACTTCCGCCTGGGCTTCGCTGCGATCGAACCAGGCAAATTCCCCAGAGCTTTGGAGCGGCTCGGAGAATTTGTCAGGAGTTTGTCAGCGAAGCTCGCGACGGCGTAGACGGAATCGCGCAAGCTGTACACTCGCCTCAAGCTTTCTTCGCGAGCTTCGCGTATCTCTTTGGACTCTTTCGTAAAGCATTTAACCGCCAAGCGATTTCACTGCGCATCCGGCCAGATAACAGCGCAACTCCTGAATCACCGCCCTCGCAGGATAGATTGCGTTACAATCCGCCACAGGAGCGTTCCCTGAAAATCAGGCGTGGAGGCTCATATGGAATTGGGATTTGGTTTCTCTACCATCGCCATCATTGTTGTTGTACTTTACATCCTGAGTTCGATCAAAATTCTGGCGGAATACGAACGCGGTGTAATTTTCCGCCTCGGCCGGTTGCTCCCACAGGCCAAAGGACCAGGAATCATTCTGGTATTCGCGCCCGTTGACCGCATGGTGCGCGTCTCGCTGCGGCAGGAAGCGCTGGAAGTGCCGCCGCAAGACATCATTACCCGCGACAACGTCACGCTGAAAGTGAATGCCGTGATCTTTCTGCGCGTGATTGAGCCCCGCAAGGCCGTGGTTGAGGTCTCAAATTACGTGTATCAGACTTCGCAGTTTGCCCAGACCACATTGCGCTCGGTACTCGGCGAGCAAGAACTCGACGAACTCCTGGCTCATCGCGACAAGATCAACCTGCGGCTGCAGAGCATCCTCGACCAACACACCGCGCCCTGGGGTGTAAAAGTGGTTAACGTTGAAGTCAAACAGGTGGACCTGCCGGAATCCATGCTGCGCGCCATGGCCAAGCAGGCCGAGGCAGAACGCGAGAAGCGCTCCAAGATCATCCATGCGGAAGGCGAGTTCTCGGCGGCGCAGCGATTGGTCGATGCCTCCAAGCTCCTGGCTACCGAACCGGTGAGCATACAACTGCGCTATCTACAAACCTTGACCGAAATTGGCGTGGAGAAGAACACGACCGTGGTGTTCCCGGTTCCTGTGGACTTCTTCTCCGGCATTCAGAAACTTTTGGGCAAGACCGAAGGAGACGCTGCGCAACCCTCAGCTAAGGGATGAGAATGATAGGACGAGGTGTAAATGCCGACGGCAACGTCTGAGGACACAGAAATCACACTGGGCACGGGCAAGATGCTGGCCCTGTTTTTTGGGCTGGTGGCGCTGTGCGCCGTATTTTTCGCGGTTGGGTTCTCGCTGGGGAAAGAATCGGTTTTGAAGCCCTCCGCTGCGGAGGCAGCCCCGCCTGCGGCCGCGCCTGCCACCGCCGTTCTGCGCCCGGCAGCCGTCAAAACCACGACCAGTGCACCCGCTCCTGACACCTCTGATAAGCCGGCCGACACCCAGCCCGCCAGCGACAACACTTCTGCCGCCAACAGCAACGCACCGGCCCCTGCAACGACGCCTGACCCTAATGCCCCTCCGGTGTTAAATGGTTACTACGTACAGGTTGCCGCGGTCACCAAGCAAGAAGATGCTGACGCGCTGGTTGACGCACTGAAGAACAAGCAATACCCTGCGTTCTCAGCAAGTGCCCCGTCTGACATGCTGTTTCACGTGCAGTGCGGCCCGTACGCCGACATCAAAGACGCCGAAGCCATGCGCACCAAACTGATCAGCGACGGGTACAATCCGATTTTGAAAAAGTAGCTAGTAGCTAGGCGCGAGTAGCTTGGATTTCCCAGTTCCTCGCTACTACCTACTGAAGCTCCACACAGGTGAGGAACCATCAGCCGCAGGCGCCCCAGATAACAACGAGGTTGGGTAGACCTTTTGCAACACGGAAAGCCAACGACCTCTAAGTCGCTCCCACCGCCTGCGACTTCTGCAGCAACAGCCGCGTTTGCATAATCAGGTCAGCCACTTCGAATGGTTTGAGCAGAGCAGGAACATTGTTTTGCTGCAGGAAATTCCTAATCTCAAGCTCCGCAGCGCTGGAGAAGGTCACGAGCAGATGCTTCTCCAGACCGGGGCAATTCTCCACAATCCAGCGATGCAGCTCGGGCAACCTTCCATTCCCAGGCATAGCGCCATCCAGAATCACCGCATCAAACGGCTGGTCTGCCAAACGCGACTTCAGCTCTTCGCTGCTGGCAGCCGTAACCACGCTCGCCCCCGCTCCCGTCAATACATCGCGCTCAAATTCCAAAACCGCTGCTTCGCTTTCCACCAGCAAAATCCTTCCTTCGATGGCCAGGTCGCGGCGGGGCGCAGCCGATGCCTTCTCTACGGGCGCGCTGGTTTCCGCTGCCGGCAAGCGGACCTCGATAACCGCTCCCCCCTCCGAGTGATTGCGCCCGGAAATGCTTCCTCCGTGCTCCTGAACGATGCCGTAACAAATGCTCAATCCAAGCCCAGTACCCTTGCCAACGCTCTTAGTCGTATAGAACGGGTCGAAAATACGATTTGGCTCTTTGATGCCCGGCCCGGAGTCGTGGAACTCGGTGTGAATGTTTGCTTCTTTCTGAAACACTCGCACTTTCAAAGTTTTGTCCTTCCCAGCCTCCAATAACGCATCGATAGCGTTATTGATGATATTCAGGAAGACCTGCTCCAACTGCTGCGGATCGGCCGTCACACCGGGCAGCTTGGCTTCGAATTCGCACTCGAGCTTAATGTCATTCACCCGCAAGTCGTAATCGCGCAACGCCAGGGTTTCTTCCAGCACTTTGCAGATATCCGCGTGCTCCTTGTGCGGCTTGCGTTGCCGGGCAAAAGACAGCAGATTTTGCACGACGCGATGGGTCCTTTGCGCCTGCTTGAAAAGTTTTTTCACGAATTCCGACGCACGCTCACTCAGGCCTTCGCTCTCCAACAATTGCGCGTAGCCCAGGATCGCGGTCAGCGGATTGTTCAACTCATGCGCCACTCCGGAGATCAACTGCCCGACGGCCGACATTTTTTCGCTCTGCAGCAACTGCTCCTGAGTTTTACGCAGATCCTCGTAGGCGCGGCAGGTCTCCTCATACAAGCGAACTTTCTCGATGGTTGTGGACAATTGCCGCCCAATTGCGACCAGCAGATTCTCGTCGTTGCTGCTGTACTCCCGCTGCTGGCGGCTGCTGATGCCCATTGCTCCGATGGGCATGTCTTTACTCCAGAGCAGCACCCAAATCCAGGAGTTCAAACCATCCGCTTGAATGAAGTCGGCAACCGGACCCGGCAGGTGCGGCAAGAATTCCGGCGTAATGACCTCAGTCCTTGAACGCGTCACCAGTTCACCGAAGCCACCGGGAAGGCGGATTTCCGAGAGCCGCATCCGGTCCGCGCTGCGCTGCCCCCAACTGGCCCGGCGGCGAAATGTGGTTTGATCGACATCGGCGAGATAGATCGATCCGGCTTCCGCGCCCAGCAATGAAATGACCTGCCGCAAGGTGAGATTCAAAATCTCGTCCAGGTCGAACGACTGGGTGGCAATCACCGCCATCGCATTCAGCGCGTTCAACTCGCGATTGCGCCTGCGAATCTCATCCTCGGCCCGCTTCTTTTCCGTGATATCCAGCAGGAAACCCTGATAGCGCTGAATTTTGCCGGTGGCGTCGCGGCTGGCGAAGCTGCTCTCCAGCGCGGTCAGAAGTGCCCCGCTCTTGTGCCGCAGCATTACCTCAAAATTCCGCACTCCGTTGCGGGCTTCAATCTCGCGCCGTAACGATTCGCGCTGCTCTGGGAACGCGTAAAGGTCCGTATCCAGATTCGCCGCCATTAGTTCTGCCCGGTTGTCATAACCCACCATGCGGACGAAAGCTTCGTTGCAATCGAGCAGCTTGCCCTCCGGCGTGGCCACGAACACGCCTTCCTGCGCCTGCTCGAACAGAAGCCGGTATTTCTCTTCGGCAGCGCGGCGATCCGAAGTGTCGCGCACTACATGGATGGTCCCTTTCTGCTGGCTCCCCTGCTCCGTGTAGGACGAAGTGGAGATCATCGAGTATCCGCCAAAACAAGGGTCTGGGGCTTCGTGAAAGGTATCCGCAATTTTGTTGCAGTACGGGCAGCCGCTCCACTCTCCCACTCGCGGCAGGACCGCTTCGCACGGTTGGCCGACGACATCCGCCAGCGCCTGCCCAAGGCGCGCCAGCAGTCCGTGGTTTGCCTTCATCACACGGAATTCGGAGTCGTGGACCAGCACCAGGTCCTGAATCGAGTCAAACGTATTGGCCCACTGGCGGTGTGAGCGCAGAATCTGCTCCACCAGCCGGAGATTTTCCACCGCCAACCCCAGCTGGTGCGCGCTGGTGGCAAGAAATTCCAATTCGTCCGGAGTGTAGGAAAGCCGATGACGGCTGCCCAACGCCAGAATCCCGATTGACGACTTCTTTCCCTGCACCGGCACCAGAACAATGTGGTGGAACCTCTCCCGCTTCAGATAAGGGCGTACCGAATCATCCGCCTTTGATGTCCGAAGAACAATTGGGGCTTCCACGCTCAGGGTATGCTCGAAGTTACCGTCGCTGAGCACCGCTCCGCGATCCCGCAAGAAGTCCTGGGAGAGCCCGATTTGCTGGACAATCATCATCTTGCCGTCTTCCTGCAGGCGAAACCAGGCTGCCTTGGCGAGCATAAGCTTCTTAAGCTCTTCCAGGGCCGTCACCATCATTGGGCCGTACTGTTGGGCACGGGTGATGCTGCTGGTCAAAGAGTTGATCACTCCTAGCCGGCGCGTCCGCATCTTGGAGTCATCAAAGATCACAATCAGCATGCTGAGTCCGAACACTAGATCACCGATCAATCCCACACCGGGCGGCAGGTGCGCATTCAGCGGCGCCCAGTCCAGATGCACGAACAGCAGGCTAAGGCTGAGCAGCCAGGGGCCAATCTCCCAGCGAGCCCAGCGGAAGCGGATCAGCTGCAGCGCCGCGCTGAGCGCGATCACGCGATAAGCCATCTCCAGTACCACGCGCAGCGCAAACGAATCCGGCCATAGCAGCGCACGCGCCATGGCATAGCCCATTACCAGAATCGAAAACCCCAGCAATGGCGCCAGCAGTTTGCGCGCGTGGGAGTAAACGAACACCGCCCCCGCGAACAAGGAAATCGCGAGAACAAATTGCGATTGGGATATCCCTACTGCATAACCAGGCGGGAGACCGGGAAACGCACGCAGCGTCCACCCGGAGACGAAATAAGCCAGCCAGCCAGCGATCCAGACCAGAAGGTAGCGTTCGCGAAAGGTACGAAATACAAGTAAGCTGGCCGCCAAGACGACGAGCGTGGCCGACTCCACGGCCATCGGCTTGGGCATAGCCAGCTCTCCGAACGCGTGCCCCACGCTAAAGACTGAACTGTTCATTGCCGATAAAAGGCACAAGTATCCGATCTTCTTAATACCATGCCGAGGACGGTTGCCAATGCGACTTCCCTGGTCGAATGGTTACTTTCGGAACCCGAAAATGGGAACCGAATTCGAGGTACACTGATGGGAACCATGCCCGCCGACCGAATCCTGGTGGTGGATGACGAGGAAGCTATCCGCGAAATCGTGTGCTCCATGCTCACGGCCGCCAACTATAAGTGTGCCCAGGCCTCTTCCGGCCAGAAGGCGCTGGCGGTGCTCGACTCCGGAGAGGAATTCGAGCTGATGCTCTCCGACCTGATGATGGCGGAGCTCGACGGCATCGGCCTGCTGGAGCGTACCAAGGAAAGGTACCCGGACATGCCCGTGGTCATGGTCACCGCGGTGCACGACATCTCGGTCGCGCTGAAAGCCATTCGCGACGGCGCCTACGATTACCTCCTAAAGCCATTCGAGCGCGAACAGTTGCTGGCCACTGTACGCCGCGCTTTGGAGAATCGCCGCCTGAAGTTGGAAAACCGCGCCTATCAAACCAAGCTGGAAGCTTTAGTGGAACAGCGAACATCGCAACTGCGCAATGTGATCGGATCTCTGGAACGATCCTACGACATTACCCTTGAAGCCCTGGGCGATGCCCTCGACTTGAAAGATGCCGAAACTGAAGGTCATTCCAAGCGCGTTACCGCCTTCACGATTGCTATTGCCAGAGCCCTCGGGGTGGCCAAAGACTCGATCAACGTGATCGCCCGTGGCGCCTTCCTGCACGATATCGGGAAAATGGCGATTCCAGATGCCATCCTGCGCAAACCCGGTGCTCTTACCCCCGAAGAAATCGCGATCATGCGCGAACATTGCTATCGCGGCTACCAGATGCTGAAGAAAATCCCATTCTTAACCGAAGCCGCCGAGATCGTTTACTCCCATCAGGAACGTTACGACGGCACCGGCTACCCCCGCGGACTCAAGGGCGACGAGATCCCGCTCGGGGCTCGCATCTTCTCCGTCGCCGACACCCTGGATGCCATCACCTCGGACCGGCCTTACCGCCCGGCCCAGACTGTCGCCGCGGCGCGTGAGGAAATTCAGCGCTGGTCGGGACGCCAGTTCGATCCGAATGTAGTGCAAACCTTTCTTGCCATGCCGGAGAACATCTGGACCGACCTGCGCAACGAGATCGACGCCCAGATTCATCCCTTCGCCTACACTGCTGCCAAGACTTAGCACTCAGCAGTCAGCATTCAGCACTCAGCATTCAGCCAAACACCCGGTGGCCGGTGTTGCAAGCTTCAAGGCTCTACAGTGGCTGAATGCTGATTGCCGAATGCCTCTGTTCGCATGCAATTAGTCTTCTGTCCTGCGTTCTTCTTGCAGCGACAACCTGTAAACTCTTGCAGGAGGCATTCTATGAAACGCTGCGTAGCGCTGTTTGCGCTTCTCGTCACTGCATCGGCCTTGGCCCAGGAGCATCCCTCCGTCACGGCACAACCCAACACTGTTTACGTGGGAGCCGAGGGAAAGTTTGAAGCTAATCCCGACACGGCCTTGGTGCAATTCAATGTCTCGGCGCAGGAAGATAGCTCGCAGGCAGCCTATGACCAAGCCTCCAAGCAGGCTGAGCAACTTCGACAAATCCTGCGAGCCGACGGCATCGATCCGAAATCCGCCGAAATCGGTTATTTCTCCATCCAGCCGGTTTTTGACTACCGCCCGCCGAAGCCAAAGCTGGTCGCTTACAGGGTGGCCGCCAACGTATCACTGAAACTGAAGGATTTCACAAAAATCGCCCCGATTGTGCAACAGCTCTCTGAGAGCGACATAACAGGCGACCAGTCCATCACCTACGCTCTGGAGAATATGGACGCGGCCAAGGCCAAGGCCGTGGAAGACGGCTACCGCCGGGCGCAAGAATCCGCTAACGCCCTTGCCCATGCCAGCGGACGCAGCTTGGGGGAATTATTTTACGCATCTGTCGATACCTTCGACAACGTGCACCCGGTTCCAAGAATGCAGGCAATAGCGCACATGGCCGCCGCCAAAACTCCCGCTCCCACCGAGGAATTTTCACCGCAGACTGTAACCGTCACCGCACACGTCAATGCAGTGTTCACACTGAAATAGAAGCACGGTGAGCAAAAACTAGCTGGCTTTCTTCGCGCCCTCTGCGTAAACTCTGCGCACTTTGCGGTGAAAAGCTCTTGGCGCCGAGGTCCGCAAGACCCGCCGGAATCATTGAGCGATAGCTGTGGTGCTCGTAGTTTTGGGCACCCGGCTGGCATCGAGAGGAACATCTCGCTGGATCACCATTTCGATCGTCGTTCCCGCGTCCAGCTTCACATCATTGCCGCGTGTCAGCATACCGATTGCAGTGCCCACCGCTCCCCCAATCCCCGCCCCGATCAGCGCGCCCTTGCCCCCGGCCGAAGCCGCGCCGATGACCGTCCCCGTTGCCGCAGTTTCGGCAGCAGTCGCGATCTTCTCGCCTTTCTGGCTGTCCGCGCGAATCGTACCTTCTTCATCCTTGATTCTCGTCTTGTCCACACCCGGCGCATTCTCCACCGACCCCGGCAAAAGCACGGTGTAACCGCTGGG
>DASPSE010000338.1:0-22584 GCA_035624085.1 Terriglobales bacterium | reverse complement strand
ACAACGGACCAGCCAGGCAAAAACTCTTCCTTGCCCCGGATGCCCAGACCCGTCTGTTGCAGGTTGTTAGGTGCGATGAGGAAGCGATGTTGATAGCCGTTTCGGTTCACCAGAGATGCGCCCTCGTAGTTATAGCCGTTTTCCGGTAAGCCATGACTGACCCAGCCGACGCCAATGTCATACGCACCGTACAGCGTGATGCCGTGCCAGGTGAGCGTGCAATCGGTGGTGGCGAACTCGTGGCCGCTCGTGCAGGGGTCGGGCGTTTTCTCCTGAGCACAAATCAGGGATGGCAAAAGCCAAAAACCAGCCGCTGCGATAAACAGGTAAGCCTTGCGCATTTCGACCTCGAAAAGTCAAATTGTTTGGGACAGAAATCGGGAGTGTACATGAGATACGATTCCATTGTCTAGAACTATACGATTTAGTCTGCCTGGCTGATGAGTCTGTGGGCTATACTTACGCAGAATGCGACTGGTGTTGACCGTGAACTTCGTTGCCACTAGGATTGCCTCCCGATGCAGAAGAAAGGCAAACCTGTTTTCTCAGGCGGAGAGCTGCTGAAGCTCCGCGAAGCAGCCTTGCAACTGGGGATCAGTTTTCCGACCATCAAGCAGTGGATCTACAAAAAGAAGATACGCAGCGTCCGTACGGCTGGCGGGCATCATCGCATTCCTCTGCGTGAGGTAGACAGGCTGCTTTTTCGAACCCGCGGCAGAAATGAGAAAGAAAGACAACTTGCAGTACGCCGCGTCAGTGGACGAAACCAACTCGTTGGAAGGATCATCGCGGTGCGCGTCAGCGGGTTGATGGCGGAGATCGAGATTTCCATCGGCGGCCAGGTGATCACGTCGATTATCACTGCCCGGTCCGCACGCGAAATGCAGCTCAAGCCCGGGCAGACCGCGGCGGCCCTCATCAAAGCTACTGAAGTCATGATCTTGCGAGTTTGAACATGAAAAAGCGCCTCGTGCTCTGCGCCGCTGTAGTTTTTCTCTCAGTGAATGCTGCGTTGCTGCAGTGCCAGCAACTCACTGTCCAGACAGAAACCGGGAAGCAAACGGTATTGGCCAAGGATGAAATCGCGTCTCTGCCCCATACCAAGGTCACGGCTGGCAGTTCGGACGCCCCGGTCACGTACGAAGGAGTGCTGCTGAAGGCTGTTCTGGAAAAGGCCGGAGTGGAGTTCGGAACAACGCTGCGCGGCAAACGAATGGCATCATGTCTGTTAGTAGAGGCTGCCGATCAATACCGCGTGGTGATCGCGCTGCCTGAGCTTGATCCGGACTTCACCGATAAGCAAATAATGTTGGCCTTTCTGCGAGACGGAAAACCGCTGGATCAGAAAGAAGGTCCGTACCGAATCGTCATCCCCGATGAGAAAAGGATGGCTCGTTGGGTACGACAAGTAACCACCCTGAAGATCGTGGAAGTGCAGTAAGAGTTTCCATCTTTCTGGATCATGATCACCGGCCGAACCACATCTGCGATATGAGATTGCCCATCCGATCTTCCTCACTTTTGCCGAATTCGGCATAACAGTTGGCTGCTGGCCACCGCTCAAAGGTCTCGGGCTATCCAGAAAGTTATCGCGTTTCCACAGTGTTAGCGAGTATGCTGCCCGCATGGGAGTGTCGCTCGCGGTGCTGGCCAGCGGCAGCCGGGGGAATGCTGCAATCGTCGAAAGCTCGTCGACGCGCATTCTCGTCGATGCAGGGATCTCCTGTCGCGAGACCTTCAAGCGCATGAAGGCTGTTGGTAGCGATCCGCACTCGCTCACAGCCATCGTGGTTACGCACGAGCATGCCGACCATGTCCACGGTTTGTTGGTATTGGCCAGAAAGCTGAACGTCCCGGTGTTTATGACCAGTCCGACGCACCAGGCCTGGGTGCGCAGCGTGCGCGACGCGACCGGCGAGCCTCCGGATACTGATCGAATTGAGTTTTTCTCCTCCGGGCACAGCTTTCAAATCGGAGACATCGAAATCCGGCCATTCACCATTCCTCACGACGCTGCCGATCCCGTCGGATTCACCTTTCGCGCCGAAGGGGTCAAGATTGGCTTCGTTACCGATCTTGGCTACATGCCCCCGAGCGTTTGCGACCACCTGCGCTCCTGCGATGTGCTTGTGCTCGAATCTAACCACGACCTGGAGATGCTGCGCGGCGGGCCCTACCCCTGGTCGGTTAAGCAGCGTGTTATGAGCCGCGTAGGCCACCTGTCCAACGAAAAACTCGCGCAATTCTTCGCCACCGGCTATGATGGAAGTGCATCTTACATTGTGTTGGCGCATCTCTCCGAGCAGAACAATCATCCGGAAATTGCCCGGTGCGCGGCGGAGAAAGCGCTGGGACGGCGCCGGACGTTGCTGCAGAATCGCATTCTGCTGGCCAAGCAGTCGGAGGCGATGCCGGCGATCCGCTTGTGAAGGCAGTCCTGTTTATGAGTCAGTGTGTTGATCCCATCGTAGGCAAAATCCTGGCGGGCTGGCGCTACGACATTTCTGGCATCGCGCCGGAGATGCGGGCAGACTACGAGGATCACTTTGCCGCCTGCGAACGTTGCCGCAGCCGCCAGCGTCTGCACCGCACCATCGACATCTCGCTGATCGTGCTGGCCTCGGTTTCGGCGGGGATGTTCCTGCTGGCCTTCGGAGTGATTCGGCACTTCGGTCCGCGTCACGCTTTCTGGCTGGAAATCGCAGCGCTGGCCGGCTTCGCCTTGTCGGCGCTGATTTGGCTGATCGTGGCGGTGGCGACTCCTGCTCCTACAGTTATGGTGGACGCCGCCAAAGTGGGCGCGCGCCACGTGCATGATCGGCTGCCCCAGGAAATCCGCGAACGACTGCCGGAGGAGCTGCGGGTCAAGATCACGGGATCGTAGTGCTTACCTCGATGCCACTCATCAGTTGGCGAATATCCTCGCCGCCCTTCGTTTGAGATAGGCTAAAAAGAAAACTCCTTGGAGGCAATGTGTCGATCAACGGACCGGAAGAGCTGCAAGGCATGCGCGCCGCTGGCCGCGTCGTACGCCAGATGATCGAAGCGATGGCTCGAGCAGTGCAGCCGGGCGTCACCACGGCGCAACTGGACAAGGTCGGCGCTGAAGTCATGGGGCAGCACGGAGCCAAATCAGCGCCAGCGCTGGTGTACCAGTTTCCGGGAACAAGCTGCATCAGCCTGAATGAGGAAGCGGTGCATGGGATTCCGAATGACCGGGCAGTGCGAGAAGGGGACTTGGTCAAGCTTGATGTCACCATCGAAAAAGATGGCTTCATGGCAGACGCCGCGGTAACCGTTCCTGCGGGCAACGTGTCCGAGGAAAATCAGCGCCTCATCGCGTGCGCCGAACGCGCGTTCACCAAAGCGATGCTCGTGGCGCGGGCCGGATTCCGCGTGTCGGAAATTGGGCGGGTGGTAGAACGCGAGGTGCGGCGCAGCGGATTTTCCGTGATTCGCGATCTGGGTGGGCATGGCATTGGCCGAACCATCCATGAAGAGCCGCGCGTCCCTAATTATCCCGATCCTGCCGCCAGCCAGATACTCACCGAGGGGCTGGTGATCACAGTCGAGCCGATCATCGCTGCGGGGTCGGGACGATCCTTACTAGCCAAAGACGGCTGGACGGTGCGCACGGCGGATGGGAGACCCTCCGCGCATTACGAGCATACGCTCGTGATCACAAAAGGCGAGCCGATTTTGCTTACAGCGGCGTAGCTCTACGCTTCGCGTCCCGCTTGCGGGAACCTTTGAGGGGCTTCCGGAGCCTAAATGCACATGCGAGCTCAGTTGCGATTACCCCAACCGCGAATGTGGAGAATTGTCTCGGTCGGCGTCAGTGTCATTTTCGGGTCTGTTGTGATCCTGTATTTGTTTCTCTTGGCTGCTCAAGCTTATTCCGCCCGTCAGTGCTCCCAGATATTGGACAGACTTGAGCTGCTTCGAATGGGCGACCCTGCGGAAAATTTCGATCAGGCCGTCCGCCCATGTCCGATGGAAAAAACGAATTCGGGGCGGATCTGCGTTTTGACCGCTGGCGCTTTTCGTTTCGGCGTCGTGGCGAGACTCCTATCGGATTTACCCGCCGATTGGGCCTTCAACGTGAGCCGGTTGTTAGATCGTGCTGCCCTACGATATTGGAGGGTTGTCGCGTCGGATGCGGTTGCGGAGGGACGAATCGAGGGAGTCTCGGTGGGGCTGATGGTCGCGGGGAGGTATGAGACTCTTGGGGCAAGATGGGGAATCTCTGACAGCATTCCAGCACGATATGCGAAGTTGGAGCCCAGCGCCGACCAGCAGCGAACGTACATGGGCTGGTTTAACATCACCAGTATTCCTGGCGGAGAGGGATTCAGTATCCAAGCGACGCGCGCCAGCACTGATCGAGAATTGCAGGCACGGCGTATCAACCGTAGGTGTCTGCTCACCTTCCGCGGATGTGACGGCCTATGTGAGTTCCTTCCGGACGCAGTTCCGGTCTTAAGGGAGCGCAAATCAACTTGGGGAGGCTGGACGGGCGCACCTCCGTCAAAGTGTGAGATGGGGGACGAATGACCACACGCGCTCGACGGATCAGGCCTTGATGTGGCAGCTTGCGAGGCCGCGCTTCTCCAGATATTGCTGGTGGTAGTCTTCCGCCTGAAAGAAAGTCGACGCGGGAACGATCTGCGTGACGATCGGCTTGCTGTAGCGGTGCGATTTCTCCAGCGCTGCCTTTGAAGCTTTGGCCGAGGCTTCCTGCTCCGGCGTGGTGAAGAAGATGGCGGAACGGTATTGCGTGCCCCAGTCTGGACCCTGGCGATTCAGTTGAGTAGGATCGTGATTCTCCCAGAAGACGTCGAGCAGCTTCTCGTAGGAGAGCTTCGCCGGATCGTACTCGACCTCTACTGCCTCGGCGTGGCCCGTGTGGTCGGTGCAGACATCTTTGTACGTGGGGTTGGGAAAGTCTCCGCCCGTGTACCCAACCCGCGTTGAGATCACGCCAGGCAATTGGCGGAAAGTAGCCTCGACCCCCCAGAAACAGCCGGCCGCAAAGATAGCTTTAGTCATGATATGTGACTCCGTTGAAGTTACCGATTCTATTGGATGAAAGCACAATGTGGAAAGTAGCACGGAATCAGCTACTAGCCGCTAGCTGCTGGCCGCTGACTATGGTCACTATTCTCCGATTGACGTACCGTGTTCTGGCACGGTAGATTCGCTTCAGCGGCTTTCTCCCAGCCTGCCTCGAGGGCTTCGTGACCTCCAGCTTCCAAATCCTACGGCGTTGCCGTCCGGCTTTTGTGCTGTCGATTGTGCTCCTACTGGCGCCAGTTGCACTAGCCGCTAGTGAGGAATTCACACCGCAGGCTCGGCTCGGTTTTACGGAAGGAGACCAGTGGGAACCGGCAATCGCAGCCGATGGGTACGGCCATGTGTACGTACTATATCCGCAGTACGGCCGAGTGCCTGGATGTTCCAGTTGTGTGCTGCCTTCTATGACCTTGGTAGTCAGCGACGACAACGGGGAGAGTTGGCAGCCACCCCGCGAAATCACTCCGCACACGAGCGGCCAGTTCGATGCCCAGATCGTGGTTGATCCCGCCGATCATCGTACCGTCTATGCCGCATGGCTGCAGGACGACAATACCGATGCGGTGGTGGCCAAGTCCGTGGACTTTGGGCAAAGCTGGTCGATGGTGATCTCTGACCGCGGAAGCGAAGATGCGGACAAACCGATTCTCGCCGTTCGCGGGCGGGATGTTTATGTCGCATTTAACCGCCAGCGCCGAATCCGCGTGGCGGCCTCGCACGACGGCGGAATCACATTCTCATCGGTGGACGTGAATCCAGCTTTGAGTCTGGTGCGAGCTTTGGCTGGCGGTGCCGCCGTAGATCCCAATCACAATGTCTTCGTCAGCTGGGCAGGATATACGCCGCGTGATGGCGTCAAAGGCCGCGTCAACTTATACATCAGCAAGTCGTCAGACGCGGGCAAAACCTGGAGCACTACGCTGATGGATACCTCAGGGGCACCACCCGAATGCTCGGCATTCCACTGCGAGTGGGGATACTTGGGGGCGCAGATCACCATGGCCTCCGACTCCGCCGGCCTGCTGTATGCGCTGTGGAACGCCGGAAAAGGCGACAAAGCTCCCGAACGGGTTTACTTTGCTTCCTCGACGACGGCAGGGGAAACGTGGTCTTTGAAATCCGATGTTTCCCGCGCGCCCATGGGCGTGGAACATGCGTTTCCGGCGCTGGCGGCGGGCTCCGCAGGTGACGTGCGAGTCGCGTGGATGGATACCCGCCATGGCCCGCTCTGGAACGTCTTTTATCGCAGCTCCACCAACGGCGGCGCGACTTGGTCGGACGAGTCTCGCCTGTCAACCTACGCGCCCGGTTATCGTTACATTCGACCCGAGGGCTTTAGCTTTCCCTTCGGCGATTATTTCGGAATCGGAATCGACAGCGAAGGACGCACCCAGGTGGTGTGGGGCGAAGGATTGAATTTCCGCGCACCGGGATCAATCTGGTACAGCAACGGCCGATAATCGTTCAGAGTCAGTGGCCGGTGCAAAGCGTGGTTCGCGGCTAGCTCTTTGCCACTCCAACTGAACTTTGTGAGCCGGTCGGCAGCAGCGCCTGAATGTTCTCCAATAGGCGCGATGCGGCGTCGCCGGCATCCAGGGTTGCGAAGTCGCTTCCCAGGTCTATGACCGGAACGCTCGTGCAAGCGGCGGCAAAAGCTTGCTGCGCAGCAGGAGATCCCGCCAGACTGGGTCCGATCAGCAGCACAAGCGGTCGTATCACCCGCATCAAAATCAGGGAGTCCGCTAGACTGTGGGTGGTGTGTACGTCATATCCGCCGCGCCGCAACAGCTCTCGCAGATAAGCGAGGACATCGGCACTCTTATCCACGCACACCACCGGGCGTCCGGCCGAAGCGGCCGGTTCGGCAGACTTTTGTCGACGGTAGAATGCGGAGATTGCGCTTTCCTCCGATGCATGCGCGTCAAAAAGCGTGCCTAGATTGGTGATTTTCAGGACCTTCTCAACGACCGGCGGAATGTTGCACAGCTTCAGGTCGCCATGCAGCCGGCGGGCGCTGGAAAGCAGGCGCACCATAGTTCCCAGACCACTGCTGTCGATGAACTCCACTTCTCCGAGGTGCAGAATAAAGTCTTTGTGGTTACCGAACATCCCGTTGATATGAACGCGTAAGGACTCCGACTCTTCACCAGCAGCGACGCGTCCTTTACAGCGGATCACAGCCACCTTTCCTACCGTTCGCGTGTCCATCGAGAGTCGCAATTTAGCCTCCTGCGTTTGAGCCTGAGGAAAAAACTGGCCCATTATATACAAGTTGATCGTGGCATTGGACCTCGTGTGCAGAAGCTTGCACACTGCAGACTCTCTGTAGGGGCAAGAGACTGTGTACACGCGGCCACTTGCGCAGCCCCGGTGCTGCTGACATCATGCCCGACGCGTCCGGACTGCCTTCCCTTTTTTCGCCCGCCGATGATAAACGTCTCGGCGGGTTTTTATTTCGGATTACTATTCCAGCAGTATGCCGCCGGTCAGACTCGCGATTCGCTCGACCTTGTGTTCCACGCACCACTCCTGCACTTCGTCCACGATCTTCTCCGTCGCACACGGATCCCAGTAGCTGGCCGTGCCAATCTGTACGGCAGTCGCGCCCGCCAGCATATATTCAATGACGTCCACCGCCGTCGAAATCCCGCCCATCCCAATAACTGGAATCTTCACCGCTTTGGACGCGTCATAAACCATCCGCAGCGCAATCGGTTTAATCGCTGGGCCGGACAATCCCGCAGTCACATTGGAGATTCTCGGCTTTCGGGTTTCGGCGTCGACGGCCATGGCCACGAACGTGTTCACGAGAGAGACGGCATCGGCTCCCGCTTCCTCGGCGACATGCGCCATTTGCGCAATGCTGGTGACGTTGGGAGACAGTTTCACGATCAGCGGTCGCTGCGAATAGTGCCGGGCCGTGGCGACCACCTCGTCGAGCGAGCGTGGGTCGCTGCCAAACTGAATTCCTCCCGAGGCAGTGTTTGGACAGGAAACGTTGAGCTCATACGCAGCAATGCCTTCGCCTTCATTCAAAATCTGAATGGTTTGCTCATAATCCTCGCGCGTATAGCCGAAGACGTTGGCGATGACCACAATATTCTTGAGCTGACGCAGCTTCGGCAGTTTCTCATCAATAAAGGCACGCGCGCCGATGTTTTGCAAGCCGATCGCGTTCAGCATTCCGGCTGCAGTTTCATAGAGGCGCGGCGGAGGATTGCCCGCCATGGGTTCTTTAGACAAGCCCTTGACCACGAAGCCGCCGAGCTTGTCCAGGTGCACTACATCTTCAAACTCGATCCCATAACCAAACGTGCCGCTGGCGGCGATGACCGGATTCTTGAGCTGAATCCCGGCAAAGGTGACACTTAAATCGGGTTGGCGCGTGCCATTCGGGGGAGGGGACATCGCGGTTTTAGTGTACCGCGTACCAGTAACGGCTCCAACTTGAGGCGTTTTGCGGGCGTGAACGAAGTAGGAGCCCGCAGCCGAAATCCTGAGCGTGGGCGAAGGACGTCTGAATAACCGCGCGTTTTGGCTCGCCTCCATAACCACTGCACCATTACTCCCAATCGGTTCAGATGCACGGCTGCCCGCTTTTCCGATACAGTAGTCATTTCCATGCTTGATCTGAATTTTGTGCGCGATAATCTGCCCCTGGTTGAGGAAAAGCTACGCCAGCGCGGGCTGAACCCTGCCGAAATCTTGAAGGATTTCGGTCAGGTTGATGCCCAGCGCCGACAGGCGATTACCGCCGCTGAGACCCTGAAGGCGGAGCGCAATCGCGCTTCCGAGGAAATCGCCAAGTTAAAGAAAGCCGGACAGGATGCCTCTGCCCGCATGGCCGAGACAAAGGAACTGCGCGAACAGATTCAGGAACTGGAAAGGGCCGCCGAGGAATACGATGCCCGCCTGCGCGAAATTCTGGCTGGAATCCCCAATCTGCCTCACGCGAGTGTGCCGATCGGGCAAGGCCCGGAGGAGAACGTAGAAGTTCGCCGTTGGGGTGCACCGCCCACGTTCGACTTCACTCCGAAACCGCATTGGGAGCTGGGAGAGCAGCTTGGGGTGCTTGATTTAGAACGGGCGGTCAAGCTCACCGGAGCGCGCTTTGCCGTGTACTGGGATCTGGGCGCGCGGCTGGAGCGCGCGCTCGCCAACTTCATGCTTGACTTGCACACCCGCGAGCATGGCTACACGGAAGTTTTGCCGCCGTATCTCGTCAATTCCGATTCGATGTACGGTACCGGCCAGCTGCCTAAGTTCGCGGCTGACAGTTTTCGGGTTCCCCATGGCGAAAAGGATTTATGGCTCATCCCAACGGCGGAGGTTCCGGTCACAAATCTTTACCGGAATGAAGTGCTGGACGCCGCGCGCCTGCCAATCTGCCTGACCGCTTACACAGCGTGTTTTCGCAGCGAGGCCGGCTCGTACGGGAAAGATGTGCGCGGCATCATCCGGCAGCACCAGTTTCAGAAAGTGGAGCTGGTGAAGTTCTCGCGGCCCGCTAACTCTTACGACGAGCTGGAAAAACTCACGCACGATGCGGAAGAAGTGCTGCAGAAACTGGGATTGCACTACCGCGTCGTTGTCCTAAGCACCGGCGATATGGGACCCTCTTCGGCAAAAACCTATGATCTGGAAGTGTGGTTGCCGGGGCAGCAACTCTTTCGTGAGATTTCTTCGTGCTCGAATTTCGAGTCATTCCAGGCGCGGCGCGCGAATATCCGCTATCGTCCGGAAGGCAAGAATAAGAGCGAATTTGTACACACGCTGAACGGCAGCGGCCTGGCCATCGGACGCACCTGGGTGGCAATCGTCGAGAACTATCAGCAAGCCGATGGCAGCGTGCTGATTCCAGAGGCATTGCGCCCATACATGGGTGTCGACAAGCTCACACCGAAAAAGTTTTAGGCAGAACCAGAACTTTCGCCGCCCAATCGTGATTTACACTGGTTAGGGAGGAGACGGCAGAAGATTTGGCAACGGCTGAGACCAATACGACGTCGGCTACAGCGCCAGCCGCGCCGATGAGCGCCATCTGGCGGACCATCCGGAGCTACATTCTCTGGTCTCATGAGCGCGGGACCATCCATTACGATGTGATGGTCACGCTGATCCTGCTGTTTGTTTTCTTCTCGCCCAGGCTCATCAACTTTAAGGACAAACCAGTCGAGCACAATCCTCATCGTACGGGTGTCGTAGTCATGCCTGACGGCCAGGGTGGTCTGATCTATCAAGTGGAAGGCTCTGCCGTCGCGGGCAAAGATGAAACCGCGGTGCGCGACCAATTACTGCAAATCATCGAGCCCATTTCCGGGGGAGTGACCATCACAAAAGTCGAGCCTGTACGCGATCGCTCGGGGCGCGTTCTACGTTATAGGGTGTGGGTGGAACGGGAATGATGGCTTCGGCCGGAAAGAACATGAGCCCGCCAGAATCCTTCAAGTTCGGCCTTTTGACTTTGATCGTTGTGGCTGCCGCTTGGGCAGAGCAGCCTATGAAAGCCACAGGTGCTCAAAGCGCAAGCCAACAGCCATCCAAGCCTGCCGCTTCCGATGCAGGAGGCGAACTGCAACGCGTGATCGCCCAAATAGATCGCACGGCGGCCAACTTCCACACGACGCAAGCCAGCTTTGTCTGGACTCAATACAACGCCGTCATCAACGACATCGCCGATACCCAGAAGGGAACGGTGTATTTCCGGCGCACAGGGAAGCAGGTGGAAATGGCGGCTGACATTACCGACCCGACGCCTCCCAAATACGTGCTCTTTACTGGCAGCAAGGTCCAGGTTTATCAGTCGAAGATTGACCAGGTGACGCAGTACGATACTGGCAAAGACCGCGCGGCGTTCGAGAGCTTTATGGTCCTCGGGTTCGGAGGAAGCGGGCAGGACATGCTGAAATCGTTTGATGTCAACTACCTCGGCGTGGAAAAAGTAGATGGAGTCGATGCCGCGATGCTGGATCTGGTGCCAAAGTCAGAGAAAGCCCGCAACACGTTCAACCATATCCGTCTCTGGATTGATCCGGCGCGGGGCGTGTCCGTGCGGCAGAAACTGTTTGCGCCGGACGGCGATTACCGGCTGGCCGACTATTCCGATATTCGACTCAACGACAAGAAATTTCCTGACAGCGCCTTCAAGCTGAAAACCACCAGCAAGACTAAGTTCCTGTCCCCCAAGGGGTAACGGTTACTTTAAGCACCCGAACTCGCAAGAAGATAAAAGCTGAAAAACCAGACTCGGGTTGTTATACTGCAACAACAAACTCCAAGCGGAGAGTTTTGAGCTGGTTTACAGGCAGAATTCATGGCCAAGGTTTTTACCATTCCCGTTCCCCCCAAAGTTCCGCGCCGGCGTGAGCGAACGCCCGATCCACGCTACGTAGATGGCCAGCGCTTGCTGGTCGAAGCCATGAGGTATTTGACGCAAGCCGACCCGGTTGCAAATCGCTCGGCGATCGAACTGCTCTCCGAACATGTGCGCACTCGTTTCCGCATGACGGACTCGCCCTTGGGTTAGCTCAGGACCACTCACGCGCGAAGCTTACGACCGCTGCTGCCAGCACGATCACAACCGGATAACACTCCAGGGTGTAGCGGGTTTCAGGATTCTCCAGCGTGCCCAGGAACGCCGAGCGCATGATCACAAAGGTAAGCAACAGGCCAAGGTGAGGCACAGCGCGCGCGCGAACGAATCCGAAAATTGCAGCTCCGATGTAAAGCAGATTGACCACGCCCAGCATTATGCTCAGCACCAGCCACTTTGTTTGCTCATCAAATTCCCACCATCGCGTATTGCACGGTAGGATTTCGGTTCGCGGGCGCAGCCACATATCGGCGATGCGCGCTAATGGCAGCCAAAGGTAGTAACGCACTGGAGCGTGATGAATGCGCTCCGCCGCCAGCGCGGCAAATCGCTCGTCGAGATCCGGAGTCACTCGCAGCGATTGGTTGTAATCGTCTAACAACTGCTCGGTCCGTTCCCGCTGCTCCTGGCTGTCAAAAGCGCGGGTTGGAAGTTGGTCAGCATCAATGGGATTTCCGGGAACAGACCAGTAAACTTCCTCCGTTGAGGCGTAATCGGCAATCCAGGTCTTGATCCATCGTTCGAATCCGATGGGCACGAATGCGTTTTGTTCATTGGCATAGCGCGGAGCGAGCGGCTGGAACTCATGAAACGTGTGCAGATTGCGTAAAGTCCAAGGCACAAGCGGCGCCAGGGCGGTGAAAAGAACAACAATCCCGGCTTGAACGAGATTGACGTACGGCTGTTTCGCCCGTACTCGCCGAAGCAAAAGCCATCCCAAGTATGTCTCAATCCCCAATAACAGCAATCCGCCATCCGGCCGCAGCAGCATCGCCCCCCCACTCGCCAAGCCACACCAGAGCCATGGAAGCAGCCGGGAATCACTCAAGCCGACCACGGCCAAATCCAATGCGAGTGCCGTGAAGAAAATTTCCCAAGTCTCGGTGAGGGCCGCCGCGGAGTAGTTGGCGAGGAACGGACAAAACGCGCTCAAAAGGAAAGCAGACTTAGCTGCGCGTGGCGAAATCAGCCTCCGGGCAATGTCGGCAGCCAAGAAGCACGTTCCGATGTCCACAAAAATTTGCAGCACCAGCGCCGCCCGGTAGTGTTCCATACCGAAGATTGCGAATACGATCGCGAGGAAGGCCGGATATCCGGGGAGTCGAATGTAGGTGGGCGATATCTCGTTGCGGCCGCTCAGTCCATAAATGCCGTGCTGCAGCCAATTCTTGGCGATGTCCCCGTAGACGAGGGAATCCCCCGTGACTGCAGCGAACCGGAAGGCGAACAGAATGCGCAGCGCGACGGCGCCAATGAGTGTGAAGAGAAAGAATCGGGGAGATTTGCGCACCAGCTCGCGCACACACGGAATATAGCAGTTTTTCGAAAGCAGTACGGCTGATTGAGTTCCAGCCTCAGAGCGCTGCACTCGAGCTAGGAGCTAGAAGCTAGGAGCTAGAAGCCGAACCCGGTAGTGCGCTACTTTGAATTTTCGGGGAAAAGCAAAGTAGCGCACTACCCCGAACCCACTTGGTTTGACCCGGTTTTGCCGTCATTCTAGGATGTAACCAGCCCAATTTTCATGGCTCAACCCGTCTTTTACGATCCTCGGCAAGCTCGCTGGAAACGCCTGCGGCGGCTCTTCGACCTCCTCGCTTTGTGCGCCATGCTGCTGGTGATTTTCTTCCTTTACAACTCCTTGCACAGCGAACAGTTGCCAACTTTGTTCTGGAAGGCGGAAGCCAAGCCGTACCACGCGTTGCGCGAAAACGAACGGGAGAAGGCAAAGGAGCGCCGCCGCTTGGCCACCGCTCGCCGTTCCCACCGCAAGAGCAAGGGCACGTCACCGCTCAAGCTGGACACCGAAGAAGGTGTGCGGGCCGCGTTTTACGTCTCCTGGGATGCTGCCAGTTTCTCATCCTTGCGTGAGTACGCCCGGCAAATCGATCTGCTTTATCCCGAATGGCTGCACGTTGTGACGCCGGATGGCCGTTTGCAGGCAATTGATGAGCAAACCAACAAATTCTTCGACGTGGTCCAGAACAACAGCGTGCATCCGGTGGACGACAAAGTCATGCCATTCCTCAAGTCGGAAGGGACAGGAATGGAAGTCTACCCCATGGTCAACAACTCGAACGGTGTCGATTGGGTGGACATCAGTGCTTTTCTCAACGATCCGGATGCGCGCGCGCGTTTCCGTCAGGAAATCTCGGCATTCCTGGCGACCGACAAATACCACGGCCTGATGGTGGACTTTGAAGAGTTTCCGCGCGACGGTCAGCCTGGTTTCAACGCGCTGCTGAACGAGCTTTCCGAGGATCTGCACGCAAAAGGGCTCAAGCTGTACGTCAGCGTCCAGCCTCACAACGAAGATTTCAACTATTCGGCGATTTCTGCCGCAGCCGATGGCGTCATCGTAATGGATTATGACGAGCATTTTCCCGGGGGCACACCGGGGCCGATCGCCTCCCAGGACTGGTTCGTCAAGAACCTCCAGATTGCGAAGAAGATAATTCCACCGCAGAAACTGATCTGCGCCATAGGCAATTACGGATACGACTGGGTGCAGCGAACCAAAAAAGGCGAGCTCCCAGCCGGCATGAAGGATACCAACGCGTCGGTTCAGGACGCCTGGTTGACGGCCAGGGATTCCGAAGAGGACGTTGATTTCGACGGCGACGCCCTGAATCCGCACGTCAGCTACATGGATGAGCAGAATGTTCGCCACGATATCTGGTTTCTGGATGCGGTGACGGCACTGAATGAGATGCGCGCTGCCCAGACCCTCGGGGTTCAAACCTTCGCTCTTTGGCGTCTGGGCTCGGAGGATCGTTCACTCTGGAAAGTCTGGGATGTGCCCGGCGAAGCGGACTCAATCGAGAAACTGAAGGATGTGCCTCCCGGCGATGATGTTGACATGGAAGGAAACGGCGAGATTTTTCGAATTGAGGCCGAACCCACTCACGGAACACGCTCGATGACGGTGGAAGCATCCACGGGGCTTGTTACCGACGAAGAGTTCGACCCTTTGCCCGAACCATACCGGGTTGCACGGTACGGTTACAATCCCGGCCAGATCGCCATCACATTTGACGACGGACCCGATCCGGAGTGGACGCCCAAAATTCTCGACATACTCAAGCGTGAAAATGTGCAGGCGACATTCTTTCTGATCGGGCTGCCGGCAGAGAGTTTTGGCAGCATCACTTCGCGGATCTATCGTGAGGGTCATGAAATCGGCAATCACACCTTCACGCATCCTGACATCAGCAACATTTCCAAGCGCTTCAACGAAGTTGAAATCAACCTGACGGAGGAGCTTTTCGCCAGCCGGCTGGGAATACACACGATCCTTTTTCGCCCGCCTTACTCCATCGATCAGGAGCCGGACACCACCGATCAGGTGCGTCCTTTGAAGATTGCCCAGGACATGGGCTACATCATCGTCGGTGACAAGATTGACCCGAATGACTGGCGCGAGAACCCTCGGCCGACTGCGGCCGAGATCGCCGACCGCGTCCTAACTCATCTTCCACCCTGCGGCTCTGACACGCGGTTTTGCGGAAGTATCGTCCTGCTTCACGATGGCGGAGGCGACCGCAGCCAAACTGTCGCCGCACTACCGGAGATCATCGATGGCATTCGAGCCAAAGGGCTGCAGATCGTTCCGCTTTATCAGTTGCTCGGGAAAACCAAAGCTGACGTAATGCCACCGCTTCCCCCGAATGCGCGCTGGGCGGCGCGTATTGATTGGCTTGGCTTTGCCTTGTGGGACTTCGTCAGCAAGGGCATCGTCTGGGTCTTCTTTCTCGGTGACTTGCTCATGATGGGGCGCCTCCTGTCGGTGGGTGCGTTGGCCATATTCGACCGCTTCCGGCAAAGCCGAGCTGAGGTTCCGGCTCTGGCGACTTCTTACAAGCCCAAGGTGGCTGTGCTCATTCCCGCCTATAACGAAGAAAAGGTAATTACGCGGACTGTGCGTGCGGTCCTGGATTCGGATTACCCCGACCTGCGCGTCATCGTGATTGATGACGGATCCCGTGATCGGACTCTGGAAGTGGCGCGCGCGGCTTTTGCCGAGGGGGAAGCTTCCGGCCGGGTCCTTATTCTAACCAAGCCGAATTCCGGCAAAGCCGAGGCGTTAAACTTCGGGCTGCAGCACCTGCGCGATGAAGAGATTTTTGTCGGCATCGATGCAGATACCGTGATTGCTCCCAATGCGATTTCGCTGTTGGTGCCACACTTCCTGAATCCCAAAGTCGCGGCGGTTGCAGGGAATGCCAAGGTCGGCAACCGCGTCAATTTGTGGACGCGCTGGCAAGCGCTGGAATACATCACCAGCCAGAATTTCGAACGCCGAGCCTTAAACACCCTCGGGGCGGTGAGCGTCGTGCCCGGCGCGATCGGGGCATGGAGAACGTCGGCGGTGCGTGAAGCGGGCGGATATCACACCGACACAGTCGCCGAAGATGCCGATCTGACTATGGCGTTGCTGCGCCGCGGCTACCGGGTGGAGTACGAAGATTTGGCCCTCGCCTACACCGAAGCCCCGATCAATGCC
Organism: Terriglobales bacterium; assembly: GCA_035624085.1. GTDB lineage: Bacteria > Acidobacteriota > Terriglobia > Terriglobales > Acidobacteriaceae > JAFAGX01. The sequence continues at coordinate 6,418 of DASPSE010000338.1, read as the reverse complement.
AACGGCCTCATGCGTCAGCGCTTCCGCTGGTCGTTCGGCATTCTGCAGTCGGTTTGGAAACATCGCGCGGTGTTTGCCCGCAAAGGAGTGCTCGGTTGGGTTGCCTTGCCCAATATCGTGATCTTTCAGATTCTGCTGCCGGTGGTCTCGCCTTTCATCGATTTGATGTTTGCCGTGGGCGCCGCCTGGTATTTCCTTCAGAAATATTTCCATCCAGACTCGACCGACCCGGCGAGCTTCCACCGCCTGGTCTTATTCTTCGCCGCATTCCTGGTCATTGACTTCATCACCTCGGCGATTGCCTTTGCTCTGGAACGCCGCCAGCCCGAGGCGAAAGAAGATGTCGGCCTGCTCAGCCAGGTGTGGCTGCAAAGGTTTGCCTATCGCCAGTTGTTTTCTATTGTTCTGTTCAAAACGCTGAAACGCGCCATCGAAGGGCAGCGTTTTGCGTGGGATAAGCTGGAGCGAACCGCCGCTATGAGCTACAAAGCGCGGCCGAGCCGGGAGTCGTTGAAGGTGCATCAGTAACCGGCACTCAAGCAACCGCTTCCACCCACGCGTGACCTCGATCACTGACATCCACACGGCCCCGGGTATGTCCTTATCTCATGGCCAGAGCCATTATCGAGCCTTTCCGCATCAAGAGCGTCGAGCCGATCCGCTCGACTACTCGCCACGAACGCGAACAATTGCTGCACGCCGCCCACTTCAACGTGTTTCTCCTGAGGGCCGACGATGTACTGATCGATCTTCTGACCGATTCCGGCACCGGAGCCATGTCCACCCGGCAGTGGGCCGCGATCATGGAAGGCGATGAGAGTTACGCCGGCAGCAAAAGCTACGACCATTTTCGCGATTCGATCCAGGAAATTTTTGGCTACCGTCACGTCATTCCCACCCACCAGGGCCGCGCCGCCGAGCGCATCCTGTTCAGCGTAATGTGCAAGAAGGGCGACGTGGTTCCCAACAACACGCACTTCGACACCACTCGCGCCAACGTTGAATTCGTTGGCGCCGAAGCCGTCGATCTCGTAATTCCCGAAGGCAAGCACCCGGATCTGGTCCATCCCTTCAAGGGCAACATGGACGTAGAAGCGCTGGAGGAATTGATCGAGCGCGTTGGACCCGAGCGAATTCCCTTGGTTATGCTCACCGTGACCAACAACTCCGGTGGCGGCCAGCCGGTTTCGATGACGAACGTGAGGCAGGTGAGTGCTGTGTGCCGGAGGCATCGAATTCCAGTGTACTTCGACGCCTGCCGCTTCGCGGAGAACGCTTACTTCATTAAGCTGCGAGAGCCTGGATACGGCTCGAAGACTCCCAAGCAAATTGCGCAGGAGATGTTCAGCTACGGCGACGGTTGCACCATGTCAGCCAAGAAAGATGGCCTGGCCAACATCGGCGGTTTCCTCTGCACCAATGATGACTTGCTCGCGCAGCAGGAGAAGAATCTGCTGATCCTCACCGAGGGTTACCCGACCTACGGCGGCCTCGCGGGGCGTGACCTGGAAGCCGTCTCAGTTGGAATTCAAGAGGCGCTGGAAGAAGATTATCTACGCTACCGCATCGCTTCCACGGCCTACCTGGGCAGCCACATCGCCGCTCAAGGCGTCCCGATCGTGCAACCGCCCGGTGGGCACGCCATTTATTTGGACGCGCGGGCGTTCCTGCCGCACATTCCTCCCGAGCAGTTTCCGGGCGTCGCGCTGGCTGCCGAACTTTACTTGGAGGGCGGCATCCGTTCGGTCGAAATTGGCACGTTGATGTTCGGCGCAGCCGCAAAGATGGATCTTGTCCGCCTGGCCATCCCGCGCCGCGTCTACACCCAAAGCCACATCGATTACGTGGTTGAAGTCATCCTGGAGGTCTGGAAAAAGCGGCAGAAGATTCAGGGATTGAAGCTGACCTATGAAGCGCCTTTCCTGCGCCACTTCACGGCACGGTTCGAATGCGTGGAGCAGTGTGTACCCGCGATGACCACATAAGGCATGAGGCCCCCACTTCTCGCGTAGAATGTGAAATCTTGTGCTTCCCGCCCCGGTGCTACAATTGGTTCTGCCCTTGTCGCAGTAGCATCCATATATATCCGAGAGGTTCTTTATGGCAACCGTTGAAGCTCCTGTCCATCCCCAATTCCGCCTGCATGAGGGTCCATTCGAGAACGAGTGGCCCGTCGATTTCAGCAAAGAGGAAAATGCGCGCAAGATGCGTGCCGCGATTGAGAAAGTGCGCGGCCAGCTGGGCCGCGAGTACGACCTCATCATTGGCGGCAAGCGAATCAAAACTCAGGAAAAGATCAAATCACTCAATCCGGCAAAGCCGTCCCAAATAGTCGGCCTGCACCAGAAGGCCGGAAAAGAGCACGTCGGACCAGCCATCCAGGCTGCGCTTCGCGCATTCGAGTCCTGGAGTCGAACTTCGGTCGAGGAGCGTGCAAGCTTTCTTTTTCACGTCGGCGACCTGCTGCGTGAACGCAAGTTCGAATTCATGGCGTGGATGGTTTTTGAGGTGAGCAAGAATTGGGCGGAAGCCGACGGCGACGTCGCTGAGACCATCGATTTCTGCGAATACTACAGCCGCGAGGCCTTGCGGCTCTCCAAAGTGACAGCCGACGTGCAGCTTCCCGGCGAACGCGATTCCCTGTTCTACATTCCGTTGGGAGTCGGCGCGGTGATCCCGCCCTGGAATTTTCCCTGCGCAATTATGGCGGGCCTGACCCTGGCTTCCATCGTTTCGGGAAACACAGTGATTCTGAAGCCTTCGAGTGACTCGCCGACCATCGCAGCGAAGTTCGTCGAGTTGCTGGAGGAAGCAGGCCTTCCCGAGGGCGTGGTGAACTTTTGCCCAGGATCCGGAGCCACGTTCGGGAACGCGCTCGTGGCGCATCCCAAGGTTCGTTACATCGCCTTCACGGGTTCGCGTGAAGTCGGACTGGACATCAACAAGCGTGCGGCTGAAGTTGGTCCCGGGCAGCTCTGGATCAAGCGCACGATCCTCGAAATGGGCGGCAAAGATGCCATCATCGTGGACGCTGATGCCGACCTCGACTCCGCGGTCGAAGGTGTCGCAGCCTCTGCGTTCGGCTTTCAGGGCCAGAAGTGCTCGGCTTGCTCCCGTGCAATTGTCGACGAGCGAATCTACGACAAATTCCTTGAACGCCTCAAGGCTCGCGTCGAGAAAATCACGATCGGCGATCCGACGGAGAATCCGAACATGGGTGCTGTGATCAATGAATCGTCGATGAAGTCGATTCTCGGCTACATCGAGTACGGGAAGAAGGATGGACGGCTCATCACCGGCGGTGTCCGAGCCGCGAAGGCCGGCGAGGGCTACTTCATCCAGCCTACAGTTGTTGCCGATATCAAACCCAAGTCCAAGCTTGAGCAGGAAGAAATTTTCGGGCCAGTGCTGACGGTGATCAAGTCAAAAAATTACGATCACGCGCTGGAAATCGCGAACGATACCGAGTTCGGATTGACGGGAGCGGTATATAGCAAGTCGCGTGAGAAGCTCGACCGCGCCATCCGCGAATTCCACGTCGGCAATTTGTATCTCAACCGCAAGTGCACCGGCGCGATGGTCGGCGCGCATCCCTTCGGCGGATTCAACATGTCGGGTACGGATTCCAAATCCGGCGGCCCAGATTACTTGTACCTGTTCACGCAGGCGAAATCGGTGGGAGAGAGGATTACCTAGCTAAGGTTCGACACAGCTAGCAAAAATTCTACGACGGTACTGCTTGCCCCTGCTGCGGCATGGTGGCTGCGGTAGCGGCCGCAGCTTCATTCAAAATCCGGTGATGGATGGTAAACAGCGCCAGCTCCAGCCGGTCGGAAACGCCAATCTTGTCGTAGACGTTGCGCAGATAATTTTTGATCACTTGCTCGGTCGTCCCGAGCTGCGCCGCGATTTCTTTGTTCTTATATCCCTGCACAATCAGCGCAACGATGCGTAGTTCCTTCGCGGTCAGACGATCTCGCACACGCAAACCCACCATATCGTTTTCAGTGAGCTCGCTCGGAACGGCAATGTCCTGCACCCAGGTTTCCCCCCGCGCCACTTTGCGCACGCAGTCCACCAGGGCGGGACTGGTCACATTGCGATAGACCACTCCATGAGCTCCGTTGCCCATGTAGCGCTGGGCGCTTTCGCCGGTATCGGCCAGCACCACGACGCGAGTCTTGAACTTGTTCGCCGCCTGCAGCACGCCGTTGAAATCATTATGGAATCCGCCGGCGACGATCAACACGGCCGCGCGAAACTTGTCCAAAGCCATGAACATCTGCTCGGCGGTTTGGGCCTGCGCCACAATGCGCATCTCGTCTTCCACGGCCAGCACTTTGGCGATTCCCGCACGGAAGATTGCTTGATTGTCGGCCAGAATGAGTTTCAGCATGGCGTCACCACCTCAAAAGTTGTGTACCACCGGCGTCATTTTCAGGGAGCCGCGCAGCCGGGCACATCAGCGGGCATGGCGACCGCTCCCCGGTCGCCGAAAACGTACCTACTCGCGGCGAACGAAATCGTAAGAATCAATCACGCAGGCCACTCCGCGAGTGGCATCACCGGCTGCCGGCTCGTCGGTGCGCACCACGCGCCCTCGGCACTGCACAATCACCGGCTCTTTCGCTCCAGTCACTTCAGGGGGCAGTGCGATTTCGAACTCCACGCTTGAGCCAACATCCAGGCTGGCATCGGCCCGGATGTAAACTCCCGCCGCGCTTAAGTTGCCGGTGACTCCCGCGTGTTGCCCAGCTTCTTCCGTTTTGTGAATCTTAATCGGTAATTCCAGAGGGAAACGTTTTCCCGTCCGCGCTTCGGACACAAGCCCTCCTCGCTCCTGGCCATTCTTGCCTGCGAAAGCCAGCTCCATAAGGCATCTCCCATATGGAGTTATATTGGTACTAACCCGCCCTTATATCACGGATGATACCCCCCGTGAAAGCCGATTATCCTTAAGGCAACGGTAGGAACTAGATTCCCCGAAGGCTTCCTGCACCCGGATGCGGCCGCAATCCAGAGGGTAGTGGGCGACTTTGCGAAAGTCGCCCACTACCAATCCAGAGGTCACCCTGTTTCCCCACCCCTGCAATCTGGCAGAATACCAAGGCATTTCCTCATCCCTCGGAACCCGTCCGATAATCAAACGTTGTAAGGAGGACGTTCTCATGTCCGCTTTCACTTCCGCCCTCAGAAAACCGCCTGCGTTTGGGCTCTGCGTAAGCTTTACTCTGGCGCTGGCGCCAATCCTCGCCATGGCCCAGGCGCCAGCCACTACGGCGCAGAAGCAATCTCCGCCGAGCACGGCATCCGAGAAGGCGAGTCCTACCATCGAACCCGGCAAAGCCCCGGGCCCCCGTCCCTCGGAGGCTCCGCAAATTCTGCAGCAGTTCAACGCGGCGCTGGAGGGCCTGGTTGCACGAGTCTCGCCGGCGGTGGTTCAAATCCAAGTCACGGGCTACGGCAGGTTGGACGAGGGCAGCCGCACTGAAACGGCGCTGATCGCGCGTCAGCGTGCTATAGGCTCGGGAGTGATTGTGGACGCCAGCGGCTACATCGTGACCAACGCGCATGTGGTCGAGGGGGCGCGGCAGATTCGCGTTGTGCTGCCAATGCCTTCTGCCGACTCTTCCCAAACTACGCCCGCCGGGAAGAGACATGTCGTGGAGGCAAAGCTCATCGGCATGCACAAAGAGTCGGACCTCGCGGTGATAAAGATTGAGCAGACGGGCTTGCCGACACTTTCGCTGAGCAGCGGGCGGCGGGTGCATCAGGGACAGCTCGTGGTTGCCATCGGCAGCCCCGAGGGGCTGGAGAACACGGCGACTCTGGGCATCGTGAGTTCGTCCGCCCGGCAGCCCGATCCCGACAGCCCGATGATTTACATCCAGACTGACGCTCCTATCAATCCCGGCAACAGCGGTGGCCCCTTGATTGACATGGACGGCTATGCTCTCGGGATCAACACTATGATCCTGTCTCAGAGCGGAGGCAGCGAGGGCCTGGGCTTCGCGATCCCCGCCCGTGTCGTGCGATTCGTTTATCAAAACCTGCGGAAATATGGGCATGTGCACCGTGTCGAGATCCAGGCCGGCGTGCAAACCATTACGCCCACTCTCGCCGAAGGTTTGGGGCTTTCGCAAAGCTACGGCGTAATCATTTCCGACGTTGCCCCCGGAGGACCCGCCGAGGCCGCTGGGCTGAAGGTTGGCGACATTGTGGTCAGCGCCGATGACCGTCCTATCGACACATTGCCCGCACTTTACGCTGAGCTGTACCTGCATCCCCTCGATCAAGCGCTAAAAATGGTAATAAAACGCGGAAACGATGAAAAAACGCTATACATTCCGGTGCTCGAACACCGCAGTGAGATGGACAAGATAACCGATGAAATCGATCCGGACAAAAGCCTGATTCC
>DASPSE010000335.1:0-2110 GCA_035624085.1 Terriglobales bacterium | reverse complement strand
TCAGCTATAAGCTATCAGCGAACTGGTGGTCCGAGGCTGGAGATGCGCATCTCGCAGTCGCGGTTACGATTTCGGAGCTGACGGCTGAGAGCTGACGGCTGAAAGCTGTTTTACGAATTCTGCCACAGACTGCGCTTCCTTGCCGGGATTGCGCTCAACGATCTCAACAATGGCGCTGCCAATAACCGCGGCGTCCGCGAATTCTCCCACTGAACGCAGCTGCTCTGCAGTCGATATGCCGAAACCGACGGCGATTGGAAGCTCGGTGTATTTGCGAAGGCGCTGGACTAATCTCTGCGCATCTTCAGGCAACTGCTTGCGTGCGCCAGTCACGCCGGTACGTGATATCGCATACACAAACCCGCTGGAGGCTCGCGCAATTCGTTTGAGCCGCTCATCGGTGCTGGTGGGGGCCGCAAGAAATACCGTCGCCAAGCCACGCTTCCGCATTTCGCGCAGATAATCGCCAGCTTCTTCCACTGGCAAGTCTGTGATTAGCGCGCCATCGATGCCTGCATCCAGCGCCGCTACGCTGAATTCTGCCAATCCCATCCGCAAAACGGGATTCAAATAAGAAAAGATAATCAATCCGGCCTGGGAATGCTTTCGGATGTCCGACGCCAGACCCATCACCTGCCTCAAGGTGGTGCCATTGCTAAGCGCTCGCTGGCTTGCGCGCTGAATCACCGGTCCGTCAGCTAAGGGATCACTGAACGGCACACCAAGCTCGACGACACTTGCGCCCGCGTCAATCGTCGCGAGCACAATTTCGCGCGTCGTATTCAGGTCCGGGTCGCCGCAGGTGACGTAAGCGACAAGGGATGGCCGATTTTCAAAGGAAAGAGGCATGTGCGACAGGGAATCAATCGAGTCTCAGGTTTTCGCGCAGGATGCCCATGTCCTTGTCTCCGCGCCCGGAGATGTTCACCACTACAAGCTCCGATTTCTTCATTCTGGGTGCTCGCTTCACCACCTCGGCAACGGCGTGCGCGGATTCAAGCGCCGGGATGATGCCTTCGGTCCGGGCTAACAACGCGCAGGCTTCAAGCGCTTCCTGATCGGACGCTGAAGTGTATTCCGCACGCCCCGAGTCTTTAAGCCACGCGTGCTCCGGCCCAATGGAGGGGTAGTCAAGCCCCGCCGAAACGGAATGAGTGTTTGCGATCTGCCCGGCCTCATCCTGCAAGACGTAGGAATAGGTCCCTTGCAGCACGCCTGGAGAGCCGCCGTGAAAACGCGCGGCATGTTCGCCCAGATTCTCGCCGCACCCGCCGGCTTCGACGCCAACCAGCTTCACACGCTTGTCCTTAATGAATTCGTGAAAAATACCGATCGAATTGGATCCGCCGCCAACGCAGGCGATGATAGCCGTGGGCAGTTTGCCTTCGGCTTTGAGAATCTGCGCCCGCGTCTCACGCCCAATGACTTTGTGGAAGTCGCGAACCATCATCGGATAAGGATGTGCGCCAAGTACGCTGCCCAACAGATAATGCGTGGTGCGAACATTGGTAACCCAGTCGCGCATGGCTTCGTTAATCGCGTCTTTCAAGGTGCGCGAACCAGAATCCACGCCGCAAACTTCAGCTCCGAGGAGGCGCATACGGAAAACATTGAGTTCCTGCCGCCGCATGTCCTCGGTTCCCATATATACAACGCAATCGAACCCAAACAGAGCGCACACGGTTGCGGTCGCGACGCCGTGCTGGCCGGCGCCAGTTTCGGCGATAATGCGGCGTTTCCCCATGCGCTCGGCCAGCAGCGCCTGTCCGAGACAGTTGTTGATTTTGTGCGCTCCGGTGTGGAGCAGGTCTTCGCGCTTAAGATAGATTCTTGCGCCACCCAGTTTTTCAGTGAGCCGCTTCGCGAAAAACAGCGGCGTTGGACGGCCTGCGTAGGTTCGCAATAGCTCATCGAGCCGTTGTTGAAAACGCCGGTCGCGCGTGGCTTTCTCGTATTCACGTTCCAGCTTTTCCAGCGCCGCCATCAGCGTCTCGGGCACATAGCGACCTCCGTACACGCCGAAGCGGCCCTTTGCAGGGATTGGCCGCGATTTGCTACGCAAAATTGTTGCCGTTGCCATCACTGGTTTTCCCGGTCTCTATTCCGTACG
>DASPSE010000319.1:0-4120 GCA_035624085.1 Terriglobales bacterium | reverse complement strand
CGGGCTTTACTATCGATCGCATCAAGCCGTGCGGTTGACCGAGAAGGACACCATCGTGATCGCCGATTTCGCCAACACCACCGGCGATCCGGTTTTCGACAGCACCCTCAAAGAAGCCTTGATGGTGGATCTTGAGCAGTCGCCGTTCCTGAACGTACTTTCCGACCGCAAGGTGAACGAGACGCTGAAGCTGATGGGAAAGTCCAGCGCGGAGCGGATTGCGCGCGATACGGGGCGCGAGATTTGTATGCGGACTGACAGCAAGGCTCTGCTGGCCGGCTCGATTGCCAGCCTTGGCAGCCACTACGCCGTTGCGATCAAAGCGTTGAACTGCCGGACCGGCGATGTTCTGGCGGCGACCGGCGTGGAAGCGGAGAGCCGCGAGAAAGTGCTGCAGATTCTGGGCGAAGAAGTGTCGAGTTTGCGCGGCAAGCTGGGCGAATCACTGGCGTCGATCAGGAAGTTCGACAAGCCGCTGGAGGAAGCGACCACTTCATCGCTGGAGGCCCTGCAGGCTTACACCGAAGGCGACCGGCTGGCGCGCGAACAAAGTGACACGAAGGCGGTACCTTTCCTGAAGAGAGCGGTTGAGCTGGATCCTAATTTTGCTCGCGCATATGCTTCGCTCGGCGTCCGTTACAACAATCTGGGCCAGGCTAGCCTGGCGATTCAGAGTGTCAAGAAAGCTTATGAACTGCGCGACCGGGTGAGCGAGCGCGAGAAGTACTACATTGCTTGCACTTATTTCACTTTGGTCACCGGGGAGTTGGCCAGGGCAATCCAGCAATACGAGTTGTGGATTCAGGATTATCCCCGGGATTACGTCGCCGAAACCAACCTGGGGGTCAATTACTTCACTCTCGGGCAGTTTGAACGCGCCGCGGCCGTGACCCGGCAAGCGCTCGATTTAGAGCCGGATTCGATGCTGGGCTACAACAATCTCGGCGTGGCTTATTTTTCCATGAGCCGGCTGGACGAGGCGAAATCTACCTTCGATGAAGCCTTGGCTCGAAAGCTGGATGGCCCGTACCTGCGGCAGTCGATCTACTATTTGGATTTCTTACGGCAAGACGCGGCGGGCATGCAACAGCAGATCGCCTGGGCGACGGGCAAGCCCGGGGCGGAAGACATCCTGCTTTCGGCAGAGTCCGACACCCAGGCCTATCACGGCCGTTTGCAAAAGGCGCGCGATCTTTCGCAGCAGGCGGAGGAATCGGCCAAGCGCAACGATTCCAAGGAGACGGCAGCATTCTGGCAGGGCAATGAGGCGCTGCGTGAGGCAGAGTTCGGCTACGCCAGCGAAGCTCGCGAGCAGGCGCACCAGGCTCTGGCCTTGGCCCCGGGCCGCGACGTTTGGGTGGAAACGGGATTGGCGCTGGCACGCGCTGGCAATACCGCTGAAGCGGAAAAGCTGGCAGACCATCTCAACCAGGAGTTCCCCCTGGATACGCTCATGCAGAACTATTGGATTCCCGCCATCCGGGCCTCCATTGAATTGGAGCGTAAGAACGCGGACAAGTCGGTCGAGCTCCTGCAAGCAGCCATCCCTTATGAATTTGCCGACCCGCCGCCATTTGCGGCCGGAACCATGTACCCAGCTTATTTGCGTGGGCAGGCATATCTGGTCGCGCGAAAGGGAGCCGAGGCTGCAGCGGAGTTCCAAAAGATTCTCGATCATCCCGGTGTGATCGTGAACTTTCCTCTCGGAGCTCTCGCGCATCTGGGTTTGGGAAGGGCACGTACGCTTTCGGGAGACGTTCCCGGCGCCCGCACGGCGTATCAGGATTTTTTTGCTGTCTGGAAAGACGGCGATTCCGACATCCCCATCTTGAAGCAAGCCAAGGGTGAGTACGCGAAACTGCAATGATGCTCATTGATCGTTCCAAGTCTTTCAGCGAGGGCACCATGAATCGAGAACAGAAATTAAGAATTTTGTTCGTGATTCTCGTCTGTTGCGTGGCGGCATTGCCTGCGTCCACAGAACCAAAGAACTCCGAACTTCCATCTGGTGATGCGAAACAGCAAGTCCTTGACCTCGAAAACGAATGGGTAACCGCCGAGATGAAGCACGACACGGCTACTCTTCGGCGGATTCTTGATGAAAAATTCGTCGCCAGCTTCGGTGCCGCGAAACCCTATGACAAAGAAGGTTTCATCAAGGGAATAGTCAGCGGTGATGTTGATCCTACAGAATCTCAAACGCTGACCGACCGGACGGTGATCGTTGATGAAGACACGGCCGTCATCGTTGGCACGACACGTTGCATGGAACGAAGAAGGGCGCGTCATACACGGAGGTCGCCCGATACACTGTGACCTACATCCGTCGACACGGGGAATGGATAGCACTAGCCGAGCATCTAGTCAGAGTGCCTGAGGCAAAGCAATAGGTTCTGTTGGGCTGTATTGCAATTGACCTTTGTTCCTGTCGGCCTTACGATTTCCCCTCAGTTGGCTCCCACGGGACGGGCGGGTACGGTTCCTTTTACTAATTCAGCTTTTGACAAGGAGGGCACCATGGGTCTGGAACGGGCGCTCAAGGTTGTGTTGGTCGTGGTGGGATTGATCTTCCTGTTTGCTGTTTACCCACTGATGATGTTTCTATGGCCGAGCGGGTGGCGATGGCAGCCGAACCAGCCAGAATACGAGCAGATGATCCTAGGCGTGTATGCCACACTGGGGATTTTTCTGCTGCTCGCATCGCGTAATCCGTCCGCGAATCGCAGCTTGATCGCTTTCACGGCATGGTCGAGTCTTGTTCACGCAGGCATTATGGCAGTGCAGGCGTTCCAGAATGCGAGCGAACGCGGACATCTGTTGGGCGACATACCCGCGCTGGTCATCGTGGGTGTGGCGCTGATCATGCTCGCACCACCAAAGGAGGCAGCCCGTGTGTAGGCTCGGGTCCATTGGAAAAAATGCCTTCCTCGGCATCCCGATCCTGAAGCGAGCTAAGGCGGAGTACGCGAAGTTGCAGTAGCTCCAGTGGCCTGAGAAGGCGGAGCTGGCCAAGCTCGACCCTCAACATATCTGCCTCTTATGGGGTCACCCCGAGAGCCTGCGTTTTTTAGCAGGTCGAGGGATCTGGCGTGGAGCGCTCTGGAATTCGATTAGCTGCGCGCGAGATCCCCATTCGACTCCCCTTCGTTTCACTCAGGGTCGCTCAGGGCAGGCTCTCACTCGGCTGAAGTGCGCCGAGTTTCGGGATGACCTCGTGATGGCGTGGGCAAGCCAATTAAGCTGGCCCTCTTGTCTGGCAGGTGATGTGTAATCGGCAATCAAGATCACGTCACTTGCCGAGTGACGACCCACCGAAAAATCTCTCACAAACGGTGCAGGAAAATTTGCACGGAACCGATTTGACCTCGGTTCCGTATTATCGTCTAAAGTCGGGCTGTGTCCCGTCCCGCCCTGAGGAGCAGTTTATGCAACGCTTCGCATTAAGCCTGTTGGCATTCTGTCTGGCGCTAACCGCGTTGGCCCGCGCCGACGAGTGGTCGAAGACCTACACCATCACCGGCAAACCCGACCTGCGGGTGCAAACTTCGGACGCGAATATTCAAGCAGATACGTGGGACAAGAACATCATCGACGTCCACGTCACCAGCGGCCACTACAAGATTGGCGAAGGCGGCATCACCGTCTACGAGCACCAGAATGGCGACAATGTCGAGATTGAGGTGCGCTACCCGCATCCTCATCTCACCATCCAATTCGGCAATTCCGGCAGGTACAAAGTGGACATTGACATCCACATGCCGCGCGAAGGGCGAGTTAACCTGCGCACCGGTGACGGCGCCATCCGTCTGGCAACCTTCAAAGGCAACATGGAGCTGGAAAGCGGCGATGGCCGTGAAGAAATTGAATCCGTGGATGGAACCTTGCACGCCCGCACCAGCGACGGCCGTATTTCAGCTGCGGGGCGATTTGATGTTCTCGACCTCAACACCGGCGACGGCCGCATCGAAGCGCGAGCTTTGCCGGGTTCGACAGTCGCATCGAACTGGAGTATCCGTACCGGAGACGGCAGCGTCACCCTGCAGTTGCCCGACAACTTCGCTGCCGACGTCGATCTCCGCACGGGTGACGGCCACATCAACGTGGATGTGCCAGTCACCGT
>DASPSE010000307.1:0-8350 GCA_035624085.1 Terriglobales bacterium | reverse complement strand
AAGAGCACAAAAAATACTCCCAGCGATCCGAGAAAAATCATGTTGTAGAAGCCAGTCCGCCACACCGCAAGCTCGGCGCGATCCGGCTTTCTCGCGCCCAGATTCTGTCCAACTAACGTGGCCGCGGCGTTGCTCAGCCCCCAGGAGGGCAGAATGAGAAAGATAACAATCCGGATGGCGATCGTGTATCCGGCCAGCGCGGCGGCGCCGAACACGCTCACAATGCGCACCAATCCAATCCAGCTCGTGTGAGCGATGGCGAACTGCAGAATTCCGGTCAATGAGACCCGGACTAGCCGCAGCAGAACCTTTAAGTTCAGACGAATCTGGCGGGTGAGAACGCGGATGCGCTCGGTTCCGCGCAACAGCCGGTAAAACTGATAGGCGACGCCGATGCTGCGTCCGGTGAACGTGGCGGTAGCCGCGCCGGTGACGCCTAAACGTGGGAACGGTCCCAAGCCGAAGATCAAGCAGGGATCGAGAATCAGATTGATGATGTTGGACACCCATAGCAACCGCATGGCAATGGCCGCATCTCCGGCGCCGCGAAAGATGGCGTTGTTGAGAAACAGCATGAGCACGACACCGCCGCCTCCGAGCGCGATGCGCGCGTAGCCACTGCCCACCGCGACGATTTCCGGTGAAGCACCCATGAGGCGCAAGAGGTGTGGCGCGTAGAGCAGACAGGGCAGGCCGATCACAAGCGACGTTACAAGTCCGAGGATGATCGCCTGAACTGCGGCCACCGCCGCGTCTTCCGGGTCCTTTTCGCCGATGCGCCGAGCCACCATCGCTGTTGTGGACAAGCTCAACCCCATCCCTACCGCGAAAACGATGCTCAACATGGATTCGGTAAGCCCAACCGTTGCCACCGCGTTGGCTCCCAAGCGTCCTACCCAGAAAACGTCTACGACCGCGAACAAAGATTCCAACACCATCTCCAGAACCATGGGGACGGCCAGCAGCAGAATCGCCCGGTTCAGACTTCCCTCGGTGTAGTCCTGGTGCGAACCTTGGATGGCCTCCCACAGCGAGGACCACAGGCTGCGTTCCGGTGGGGATGGAATTGGTGAAACCGCTTCTGTTGCCATAAACGCCTACAGGTTTTCTACGCGTCGCGCATTCCAATGCAAGAATATCCACGACTGCGTGGTTAGACGTCAGAAAAGATGGTTGGGTACCCGCAAAGAACGGGTCAGCCGGATGGCGAGTTTATGCGCGGTCGAACATGGGCTTGTCCTGGGTCGATCGTCAGGCTATCGGCGGGGTGCCTGGCGAAAGCGGCCCGTGAGTATTTTATCGCGACCCGGAGCGGGCAGCAAAGAAAAATTACTTTTAGTATCTTTGCTACATGACCGCCCGGTACTTCAACAGGTACCTGGCGGTTTTTCTGCGTGCTACACTACGAATAGTTTTCACGCCACAAGGCAACATCTCATGAAATTTGGCGTCATTATCTTTCCCGGTTCGAATTGCGATCACGACGCGTTTTGGACCGTCCAGCGGGTGGCCAAACAGCCGGCTACGTTTCTGTGGCATGAGTCGCACGATCTGGAGAATTGCGACGTCATCATTGTGCCCGGCGGCTTTGCCTATGGCGATTATTTGCGTACCGGAGCCATCGCGAAGTTCTCACCGGTAATGGAATCGGTGCGAAAGTTTGCCGATGGCGGCGGCTTGGTGCTCGGCATCTGCAACGGATTCCAGATCCTGTGCGAGTCAGGCCTGTTGCCTGGCGCCTTGATGCGCAACGTGGGCCTGAAATTTGTGTGCAAGCCGGTTCACGTGCGCGTGGAGAGTGCTAACACGCCGTTCACCCATGCATGCCGGGAAGGCGACGTTCTCACCATTCCCATTGGCCACATGGAAGGCAATTACTTCTGTGACGAGGGCAGTTTGGCGGAATTGCGGAGGGATAGAAGGATCGTATTCCGTTATGCAACGCGTGAAGGCCAGATCACGCCCGAGGCCAATCCCAATGGCTCACTGGACAACATCGCGGGCATCTGCAGCGCCGGACGAAATGTGCTGGGGATGATGCCGCATCCGGAGCGCGCGGCTGAACCCGAACTCGGCGGCACTGAAGGGTTCAAGATTTTCGAATCGCTGGTCGGCGCTATGGCCGAGAAGTGACGGTTCTCACCTTTCCGAAGAAAACGAAAAGTGGACTGCCCGCACCATGCATCCAACCAACTAGAGCCAGTCTTCTGCGACCTGTTATATTAGGCTCACCTCAAGATCAGTAAGGTTTCCGAAAGGGAGTCTTCATTTTCTTACGAATGACCAGCGAATTTCGAGGCAGGGGACGCTTCCTCTTTACGAGCTTTCTTTTCTCCCTCCTGCTGACCTCGGCTTCCATGCGGGCGCAGCAGGTGCCGCGCTTTGATGTCTTTGGCGGTTTTTCCTACATGCGCTTCAACGCCTTAACCATCGGGTACCCCAATGACACGAATCTGTACGGCTGGAATCTTCAAGGGACGGGCCATATCAAATGGCGACTCGGCGTAGCCATCGATCTGAGCGGGGATTATGGCTCCCAGATAAGCACGTACCATTTCATGTTGGGACCGCAGTACACCTTGCGGCGCGATAAATCCAATATCTACTTCCACGGCCTGTTTGGGAAGGCTCAAAACACGGTGAGCATTGTGCAACCAACGCGGAGTGGATTCGAAAGCGTGGGACGATCCTTTGGCGGGGGCTTCGGTTACGACTACCACTGGAGTGACCGGATCAGCATTCGCATATTTCAGGTTGATGCTTTTCACAGCACTACATTCCGCAAGGGCCAAAATGACGGCCGAGTTTCGGCCGGCGTGGTTTATCACTTCGGACAGATCGGTCATCGTCGCAAGCTATGAGCTCCAGAGAAAAGAACCCGCAGCGTGTCCCCGCAGCCAAGGTCCCGGGCCGCAACATGGCTTCGCTGGTCGGCAAGGGGAGGTTACTGCTATTGGCCTTGCTCCTGCCAAGTCTGACTGCGTGCGCTCCCGGCACTCACACGGCCTACGTGACCTTGCCGAATGACAATGCTGTCGCGGTATTCCGCGTCAGAGACGTATCGGCAGCATTTACCACGATTGTGGGCTCACCATACTTAACCGGCGCTTCGCCGGGACCCGTCGTCGTACATCCCTCCGGCAAATTCGTCTATGTAGCTAATCGAATCGATAACACCATCTCGCTGTTTCAGATCAACAGCCTGATCGGGTCGTTGTCTGAGATCATGCCACGCACCGCTACCGCGCTCGATCCCGTGGCGATGGTGATGAACGCCGGCGGTAATCTGCTTTTTGTGGCTAATGAGGTCAGCAGCAGCATTTCGGTTTACTCGATTAACTCGGACAGCGGAGCGTTGAGTCTGGTAGCCGGAACTCCGGTTCCAACTCCGCCGAATCCCGTGGCATTTGCGCTGACGCCCTCCGGAAGCTTCCTCTACGTCGTGAACAGCAATTTGGCGTCTGTCTTCGCCTACGCAGTCTCTGCATCAGGGACTTTGCAGGTGGTTGCTGGATCGCCTTTCGCGGCGGGCGTTGGGGCTTTCGCCTTGGCCATTGATCCTGGAGAGAAATTTGTTTACGTTGCAAACTCGTCCGCGAATACGATTTCGATCTTTGCAATCAGTTCAAATGGAGCATTGAGCCCCGTGGCAGGGTCACCATTCGCAACGGGGACATCTCCGGTTGCCGTGGCAACCGACACCTCAGGGCAGTACCTGTATATCGCCAACGAGGGTTCGAACAACATTACGGAGTTCTCGATTGATGCAACCACAGGATTCCCTACTGTGATCACTGGTTCACCGGTAAGTGCCGGTACCGCGCCGTTATTCCTGGTGCCGGATCCCAACGGAAACTTCATCTATGTGGTGAGCGACAGCACAAAGACCATTACCGGGTTCTTCATAACATCCAGTACGGGAGCCCTGACTAACAATGGGCAGTCCGCAACAACGGACGTGGCGGCGGGCGGCATGTCTGTGAGCAAGTAGGTCGTCTTGCCGGGCTTGACTCAACCGGCCATTTCTCCGAAAACTTCTCTTGACGTGATCAACTTTGGCATCGTCGGCTTCGGACTGCACGCGGTTAAGCGGCTGATGCCAGGCTTTGCCTCAGCCAGGAATTGCCGTGTCGTGGCTCTCGCCCGGCGCGATCCGGGTAAGGCCCGAGAGTCAGCGCGTCAATTCCAAATCCCGCTGGCATTCGCTTCGGCGGGAGAGCTGTGCCGGTCTTCCGAAGTCAATGCGGTGTTCGTCGCCACTCCGAATGCCTGTCATCTGCAAGACGTCCTTTTGGCCATTGAATGCCGTAAACCAGTATTGTGCGAAAAGCCGATGGCGCTCAACGCAGACGAATGCCGTCAAATGGTGGAAGCAGCACGTCGCGACAAGATTTTACTGGGCGTGGCCCAGGTATTCCGGTTCGAGGAGAGCACAAGGCGGCTGCGCGAACGGCTGGCGGCAGGACAGATCGGCAAACCCGTACTTGCGCGTGCTGAGTTCTCGTTTCTCGGAGGAGCCGGCCACCCGCGCACCTGGATCAACAATGTCGCCATCGCGGGCGGCGGGCCGATCGCGGATGTGGGCGTACATTGCGTAGATGCTCTGCGCTTCATCCTGCAGGACGAAGCTGTCCGGGTAACCGCACGCGGATTCTCTGACCGTGTCTCCGGCGAGGTGGAAGCTGCAGGCGCGTTGATTCTCGAGTTCTCACGCGGAACTCTCGGCACCGTGGCGGTCTCATTTCGCGCCGAATATCGTACTCCGCTGGAGTTCGTCGGCGAAGCAGGGGTCCTGCGCGCTTACGACGGATTAACCGTTGAAAAGCCGATTCAGTTGGAGTTACGCCGCGGCGGGGCAGTCGTGGAGAGCGAGACAGTCTCCAACCAGTTTGCTTACACGCGGCAGGTGGAGGCGTTCGCCGCCGCGATCGAGGGCGAGAGCGAGTTCCCCGTTCCCGGCGAGGAAGGTTGGCAAAATCAGGAAATTCTCGATGCTGCTTATCGCAGCATGAAAAGCGGAAAGACGGAAGAAGTGCGAGACGTGAGGAGTGTTTAGGACATGGTTGGCCCAGCGAACGATTTAGATCTCCAAAAGGCGCGAAGCGGCGCAGGCATAAAGCTCTTCGCGCAAAGCATCGGGTCATGGGTCGAATAAAATGCTCACCCGCACGAATGAAAGAACAGCCGACCCTAACTTATCGCTTTGCTTCCGGAACAATCCCCTCTAGAATCCGGCTAGGTAGCATTCAAAAGGGGATTACACGTTGGGATTTCTTCCGGTCCTGATTGCCTTGGTTGCTGCGCTGAACCTGCTGCTCGTGGTCATGCTGCTTCGGCTCCAGAGAAAGTTTAACAATAATTCGCAACTTGAAGAATTGAGCAAGCTGAGCTCCAGCGCAGAGGCGCTGCAGCGCACTCTGTCAAGCCAGTTCTCCTCCGCCACCGCGGACATGGCGCAGCGTTTGGAGCAGACCAAAGGCGACCTGCGGCAGCAGGTCGCCGACCGCTTGCTCAACGGCTTCTCTGACATTCGCACTACCGTCGAGTCCCAGCTACAAGCTGGACGTAAAGAACAGGCGGAACGGCTGGCCGAAGCACGCACGGAGTTGACCAGTTCCCTGGCGCTGACTACTTCTCAACTGAAATCTGAGTTCGACAACCTGAACCAAAACACCGTCCAGAGCCTCGACTCCATACGCGACCGCGTCGATGCCAAATTGCTGGCTATTACAGATCAGGTGCAGCAAAAACTCGATCAGAACATTAAAGAAGGTTTTGCTCAGTTCGAAAAAGTGCAGCAGCACTTGAAAGCGGCAGAAGAGCAGCTACGCGAAGTGGGCGCGCTGGGACACTCCATCAATGATCTGAACAATCTGCTCAAGCTGCCGCACTTGCGCGGACAATTTGGCGAAGCCAGCCTGGAGCGCCTGCTGGCCGATTTTCTTCCCGCGCACATGTTCGAGATGCAGGCTTCCCTGCCCGAAGGCGGCGGACGGCCCGATGCCATCATCCATTTCCCTGACCGGCGCTTGCCGATTGACGCGAAATTTCCCCGCGAGCAGGTGCTGGCGCTGTTCGAGAGCACGGACGAGGGGGAGATCGAGGAAGCACGTGTCGAATTCGTGCGCGTGATGAAGGCGGAAGCGAAACGGATCAAAGCCTACATCCTGCCGGAGCATGGCACGACCGATATCGCGCTGATGTATCTGCCCAGCGAGACGCTGTACATGGAAGCCATCCGCAACCGCGAACTGGCCGACTGGCTCAACCAGCAGCACGTGTTTCCGGTCTCGCCAAACACACTGCTGATGACGCTGAAGACCATCGCGCTGGTACACAAGTGGTACGAAATGGCCGGGCGCTTCGAAAAGAGCCGGATGGAATTGGCCAAGGCGCAGAAGTCATTCGACTTTTTCCAGAATCAGTTCGAGAACGTGGGCAAGAGCCTGAGCAAAGCGCAAGAAGCCTTCGACAAAGCTTCCACGCACTTGAAAACCTACCGCGGACGCGTCTCCGCGCTCAGCGGGCAGGAGCAGTTGGATCTGGATTCGGCCGCCGGCGCTGCGGAACCGCTGCCGCTGACGGATAAGGCTAGCGCCTGAATGGTCCCCGGTTATCCTTGCCCAGCGCCCACCCCTTTTGGCTGCAAATTCTCAAACACCTCTTCTGCGCGCGACAGCGCCTCTTGCACATTCGAACAAATGTTTTCCCGGCCGATGATGTCTTCAAACTCGGCCTGATGAATCACTTTTCCCGGCTGTTCTCGTGCACCACAGACAATCAGAGTTCGCCCCGTTGCGTGCAACTGCTTCGCAACCTCCTCCAGGGCATATAGACCGGTGGCGTCCAATGCGGTCATGTTGCGCAGACGCAGAATCACCACCGGCGGCAGTTGGTGAATCTTCTCCGTCACCACCGAGATCTTGTCGGTCGCTCCAAATAGAAAAGGTCCGTGAATGCGGAAAATGGTAGCGTAATACGGAATATCTTTGTCCTGAAGAATGTGAACGCGTCCATCTTCGATGTATTCATCCGTGACCTGCGAAACGGTAGTGGTGCTGGCGACCCTGCTGATGAACAGCAGGGCTGCAAGGATCATCCCCGCTTCGACCGCCACGGTAAGATCGGCGAATACCGTCAGGGCAAAGGTTACCAGCCAGACACTGATGTCCGTTTTTGTGAGCTTGAGCAACTGGGGTATCTCCCGCCATTCCCCCATGTTGTATGCCACCACCAACAAGATCCCTGCCAGCACTGCCATGGGAACAAAGCGCACCAGCGGAGAAGCGAACAAGAGAATACACAGCAGCGTCAGTGAGTGAATCATCCCGGCCACTGGAGATTGCGCTCCAGATCGAATGTTCGTCGCCGTGCGTGCGATCGCGCCTGTGGCCGGCAGCCCGCCAAAAAGTGGAGAGAAAATGTTGGCGACGCCCTGCCCGAACAACTCCACGTTGGGATTATGCCGATCATTACTCATGCGGTCGGAAACCACCGCCGACATCAGAGATTCGATCGCGCCCAGCATCGCAACCGTCACTGCTGGACCGAGCAAGCCATGAATCAGATCCGACCGGAACCTAGGAACCGCCAGATGCGGCAACCCGCTGGGAATTCCGCCAAACCGCGTGCCGATGGTTTCGACCGGGAGCTTGAAAATCACGACTGCTCCGGTCCCCAGCAGCAGTGCCACAATGGGTCCGGGAATGCGAGCAGAAAGCAAACGGCAGGAAATCAGAATGATGACAGTGCCCAGGGCGAGTGCGGTCGCCTCGTAATTCAGCGTCCCGAGGTGGCGACCCAATGTTTCCATCCGCAGCCAAAAGACGCCCGGAATCTTCTCGACCCGCAGGCCGAACCCGTCTTTGATCTGCGTGCTGGCAATCAGAATCGCGACACCGTTAGTAAAGCCAATCACAATCGGCCGCGGGATATATTTGACCGCGGTTCCCATGCCGGTCACGCCCATGATGACGAGCATGAATCCGGCCATCACCGTGCACATGAAGAGCCCATCGACGCCATGCGTGGCTACAATGCCCGCGACCACGACGACGAAGGCGCCGGTCGGGCCGCCAATCTGCGTCTTGGAGCCGCCCAGCAGGGAAATAAGGAAGCCGGTGACGATTGCACAATAAATACCGGCCTGAGGCGTGAGGCCAGACGCAATCGAAAAAGCCATCGCCAAGGGCAGCGCGACCAGGCCGACGGTGATGCCGGCAATCAGGTCGTGGGAGAACTTGCTGAGACTGTAGTCGCGCAGAGAGAGCACTGACTTCGGAAGCCACCGTTCATCAAAGAAAGCAATTTCCATTTTTCCATTATGCGCAATCCGCTCGCGTTTGGGCAG
>DASPSE010000287.1:0-31054 GCA_035624085.1 Terriglobales bacterium | reverse complement strand
GAAGGCGAACATGCTTGCGTGACGTAGTTCGTTGACTTGGCTCCGCCTGAGACCTACGATTTTGACAGAGGGTGAGGGGAAGGAGCATTTTTCCCCCATGGCGGGCCTGACAGTCGATTCTTTGGTTGTCGGCCAAGTGCTGGGCCACTACCGCATCGTCGAGAGAATCGGCGGTGGCGGCATGGGCGTCGTTTACAAGGCGGAAGACACTTCACTCGGTCGTTTTGTTGCGCTTAAATTCCTACCCGACGATATTGCGCACGATGCACATGCTCTAGAGCGCTTTCGCCGTGAGGCACGTACTGCTTCCGCCTTAAACCATCCCAACATCTGCACCATCTATGAGGTCGGCCAGCAGGACGGTCGGCCCTTCATCGCCATGGAGTATCTGGAGGGCATGACGCTGACGCACCGCATTGCCGGGCGTCCGTTAGACCTGGAGATTCTGCTTCCGCTCGCCATCGAGGTCGCCGACGCGCTGGATGCCGCTCATACCGCTGGGATCGTCCACCGCGATATCAAGCCAAGTAACATCTTCGTGACCAAGCGAGGGCATGCCAAGGTGCTGGATTTCGGGCTCGCGAAAGCTGGCCGGGCAGTGGGCGCGAGGACGCCGGAGGGGCTGCTGTCGCAGCCAACCGAGGATTCAAGCGAACACCTGACCAGCCCTGGAACGGCTGTGGGAACCATTGCCTACATGTCGCCGGAGCAGGTGCGAGCCAAGGAACTGGATGCTCGCACGGATCTGTTTTCGTTCGGAGCCGTGCTGTACGAGATGGCAACGGGGATACTGCCATTCCACGGGGAAAGCTCGGGAGTGATTCTTGAAGCCATTCTAAACAAAGCTCCGGCTCCCGCATTGCGGCTGAATCCCGATGTGCCAGCGAAGCTGGAAGACATCATCAACAAAGCTTTGGAGAAGGACCGCAACCTGCGTTACCAGAGCGCGGCAGAGATGAGAGCCGACTTGCAACGGTTGAAGCGGGATGCGGAAAGTGGACACACGGCTGTGGCAACTTCGGGCACGATGGTGGTGCACGCAGCGCCCGCAGTTCATAAGACAAGACTGTGGAAGATGGTTGTGCCAACGGCAGTTGTTGTGATGGCCGCGTTGATCGCCGCTGGGCTTCACTATCGTTCCCGTCAAACCAGGCCTCTGACTGACAAAGACACCGTCGTTCTTGCCGATTTCGATAACAAGACCGGCGACGCCATCTTTGATGATGCACTGAAGCAGGCGCTAGCCGTGGAAGTGGGGCAATCTCCTTTTCTGAACGTACTCTCCGACCGGAAGGTCAGTGCGACCTTGCGGATGATGGGGCTCCCTGCGAACGAGCGCGTTGCCGGAGATGTGGGGCGGGAGCTGTGCCTGCGCACGGGAAGCAAGGCTTTGCTGGGAGGAACGATCTCCAGTTTGGGAAGCCATTACGTGATTGGCCTGAGTGCGGTGGCATGCAGCACCGGCGACACTCTGGCCAAAGAAGAAGGGGAGGCCACCAGCAAGGAAGAGGTTCTGAAGGCGTTGAGCGAGGCTTCGGCCCGTCTGCGCAGCAAGCTGGGAGAGTCCCTGCCCTCGGTGCAGAAGTTCGATGTTCCGATCGAAGCCACGACATCGTCCCTGGAAGCCCTGAAGGACTACAGCATGGGTATCACGGTGCAGCATGAAAAGGGAGACGCACCGAGCATTCCATTCTTTGAAAAAGCCATTGAAATCGACCCGAATTTTGCTTCCTCCTATGCCATGTTGGCGGTGAGGTACATTAATCTCCAGCAACCGTCGGTTGCGCTGGAGTATGCGGCTAAGGCATACCAATTGCGTGAGCGGGCCACTGAACGGGAGAGACTCTTCATTACGGCGATCTACTTCCGTTCCACAGGAGAAGTGGAGAAGGAAGCACAGACGTATGAGCTGTGGACGGCCGACTATCCTCGTAATTTCGTCCCGTATGGCAACCTGGGCGGCGACTACCTGTGCATGGGGCAATATGAGAAGGCACTCGCGGAATTTCAGCACGCTTTGCAACTTGCGCCCGAAGATGTCGCCAGCTATTCCAATTTGGGGTTAACCTACGTCTTTCTGAACCGGCTAGACGAAGCCCGGCGGACCCTTGATCAAGCATTCGCCCACAAGTTAGATAGTGGGACTCTGCGTGAGTTCAAATATCTGCTTGCCTTTCTCAACGGCGACGCCGCGCAGATGGAGGAGCAGGTGGCTTGGGGCGCAGGCAAGCCCGGAGAGGAAGATCTACTGCTTTCCACGCAATCTGACACGGAGGCTTATTACGGACGGTTGAACAAAGCACGAGAGTTGTCGCGCCGGGCAGTGGACTCCGCCGTGCGTGCCGGTTCCAAGGAAACCGCGGCTTTGTGGCAGGTCAATGCCGCGCTGCGGGAGGCGGAGTTGGGCAACGCAGCCTCGGCGAGGCAAGGAGTCACGGCCGCCATGGCGTTGTCCTTGGGGCGGGATGTGAAGGTGGTGGCGGCGCTTGCGCTGGCTCGCAGCGGCAATGTTCCCCGAGCCAAGGCGCTGGCCGAGGAACTGAGGAAGAGCTACCCCACTAACACGGTATTGAGGCTCTACTGGCTGCCGACTCTCAACGCTTCTATCGACCTCAACAAAGGTAATCCGTCGCCCGCGATTGTCGATTTGGAAGCCGCCGCTCCTTACGAGTTGGGTGGAGCGGGAATGTTCGTCAACTACCTGTACCCAGCCTACGTGCGTGGCCAAGCGTACGCACTGGCGCACAACGGAACTGCTGCAGCCGCTGAATTCCAGAAGCTACTCGATCACCGGGGCATCGTGACGAATTTTGTGACCGGAGCACTAGCTCATCTTCAGATCGGTCGTGCTTACGCCATGGCAGGTGACACGGCTAAAGCCAAGGCGGCATACCAGGACTTCCTCACCCTCTGGAAAGACGCCGACCCTGGCATCCGAATCCTCAAGGAAGCCAAAGCGGAGTACGCGAAGCTCCAATAGTCAATTGACGCTACCAGGTATCCCGGCACGATGCCGAGTGTCTCAGCCGATGGCTCGCAAAACGGGATCGTGTGGGCGGTGGAAAATTTGGACTCTGCCGTTCTACACGCTTACGATGCGAGTAATTTGGCGAAGGAACTCTACAACAGCGACCAGGCGCCCGCAGGCCGGGACCACTTCGGCGCTGGCAACAAATTCATTACCCCAATGATTGCGCATGGCAAAGTCTACGTCGGCACCACGAACGGCGTTGGCGTCTTCGGACTCCTGCAAACCTCATACAAGCCACATTGAAGTCATCCAATGTTTCAAATCAAGCTTTCGTGCCTATAGGGTTGCGCATTAAGGGCCGCAAAGGACTGCAACTCTACAAATCCACGAAATCCTTCTTTCACTGACCCGGTGGCTTCTTGTGAGCGGAAGAGGCCGTAGGCTCCTGGGGAAGCGGTTGACAGGACTTTGGATGAATGAAGAGGGTGGGATCCTGGGGGCCGAGAACGACATTCTTGTAACGAATAATCGGCCCATGGCCGCCGGGAAGCACAAATTCAATCTTTATGGGAAAGCCTTCCAGGTCTTCCGCTTCCCAAAATCTGATCTTCTGTGGGTTGGGAAACATCGGCGACGAGACCGTAGTATCTTCAACTTGGCAGGAGTGGCCGTCCACGGTCTCTTTTCCCGCAGGAGCGCGCGTCACCGTAGCGTCCGCCATGCCTGACATGTGAAATGGGATGGCACGGAGATAGGGATGATCGTCGTGGATGCAACCGGTTTCTAAGATCCCGTAGGTTTCGCCGGTGTTCAGGTTGGTGATGAAGTAGGCGCGCCCACCTGGCTCCTCCATTCTCATCCGGTTGCCAAGACGATAGATGTGGCCGTGGGAAGTGCCTTCCCCAGGCTCAGCCCTGCTACCGATCATGACCGCGGAAAAATCTGGGAACGAATCGAGCGGATATGTGGTGGCTGAGGGCGCTGCCGCGCTCTGTCCGGCACCGCTTTGTGGCGTTGACCGCGACTCCGAAGCGTGGGCTTGGCCCGCCGAATCGGACTGCGTTGTCGCTTGTGCAAGCATGGGCGTCGCCATGCAGCTAAACAACACGATTACTTTCGTCCATCGAATCATTCTCGGTAAGTTCGAGGAGTTGCGGTTAAACGAGACCCAGCGATGTTCTTACTGCACAAAAGGGCTTAAAAAAGGCCACGCGATAAGTTAGCGCGGCCTTTCGCAAGACAAAACAAAGCTGGTTCAGTAAACATAGAAACTATCCTCTGAATTCTCGTTGTTGTTGCCCAACTCCTTGGTGGTGAAACCGAAGTTCTGAAGAGCGGCTGTACCGCCGAAGTTGGTATAGAGGGCCCAGCCATACACGTTATTCTCTATCTCGTCCGGGGTAGAGGGCCTTAACTTACTTACGTAGTACTCCGAACAACCACAGGCGCCCATATAACCCCCTTGCTGATCGTAGGTGTTGTCGGCAAAGGTCGCGACCGTCCCGGTCACGGGCAGGCCCGAGCTGGCCGGAATGCTTGTCGCTAAGCCGGCCATAGTGCCGTTCAAGCCGGGTTCATTGAAGCAGGTGGTAGACCCAGGCGTGGATATGAAATGGGTCCCCGTAACGACGGTGCTTTTTTTAACCGTGATTTGCACGTAGTCGCAGTATTGGGTTACCTTATCGCGGCTGAGAAATCCCAGCCTTACGGTGGTCTGCCCGAAGGCAGCGGTGCAGCTGAGAACCAGAACGGCGATAATGCTTGAACTTGTCAATTTCATGGCACTCCCTCCGAAAGGATAAGATCACACGTCGTGCTCGGAGATGTCATACCGAAGTAAAATTTGAGAGGCGATATAACGGGCCGAGGCCGCCAACGTCTTCCACTGTTATTCTGTCAGGTCACGTGTATAGCGCATTCCTTGTGTTGATGCGGCCCGCCTTTCGCTGATCTCGCCAGCCGGGTGACGTGCACACCGGAAAAGCCAATACTCCGGCGGAAAACGTCTTTCGACACGATAAATTTTTTATGCGTCCTGTCCAGGTCTCCACACAAGGACATACATCACAAATTGCAATGTAAATGGTGGCCAAATGCGCTATTTTGCGGCGCGATGCGCCGGGCGGCGTTTTAAGGCTTGTTCAGGCGATTCCTGAATGCAGCTGGGGTCATGCCATGAAATTTCCGAAATTCACGACTGAAGTGACTGCGGTCGAGATCCCCCAACCTGGCTCTGATCTCTTTGAGGCTCAAGAACGTTTCCGACAACATTCTTTGTGCCTCTCTCATTCTCAACGTCCTCAGATACTGCGAGGGTGACTGGGACATCTCGATCCTGAAAAGGCGACTGAAGCGCGAACGAGACATATTCACAGAGCGTGCTAACTCAGCGACCGATATGCGAGCGCACTGATTAGCCTGCAAGTGTTCAAGAGCAGCGTGGATTCTGCGGTCCATTTGCGGATGACGGGTTGCCAGGCCTTCGGCTAACCCAGCTGCTCGCGTTGAGCTTGTGCGACACTCAGCCTATGTCGCCCTAGTTTGGAGTGTTGTCACGAGCTTGTAAATTTTCCGTCTTAGGCGGTGGAGTGTTGGGATTGAGCATTCATCGCTTTGTGTGGGCAGAGTGGGAATTGTCAACTGACGCTATCAGGCGTTAAGACTCGAAACCCTGTCCGCAGGTGAGTGGGGGAAATCAGATTTATGGCCAGCTGACACACGAAACTTGGGTAGTAGTGCAGCTTGACAAGGAAGCGAGCCAAACGCGCGATTATTCTGCCGCCAAAAGCGCGACAGTTCGCGCGGCTCGCCCAGATTCCCTCGACTCCGCTCGGGACAGGCTCTTCGCTGCGCAGAAGAGGTTTGCTCAGGATGACAAATCAAACTGCACCACTGCCGAAACTTGGTCGAACCTCCGCGCATTCGTTGACTTACCCTACGCCAGCACTTAAGATTTCAACCCGATGATCGGCGAGACGATCTCTCACTACCGCATCCTCGAAAAGCTGGGGGGTGGAGGAATGGGCGTGGTCTACAAGGCCGAAGACATCCGCCTCAAACGCTTCGTCGCTCTCAAATTTCTGCCCGACGAAGTCGCCCACGATCCCCAAGCCTTGAGCCGCTTCCAGCGCGAAGCGCAGGCCGCCTCGGCGCTGAACCATCCCAACATATGCACGATCTACGACATTGGCGAGCAGGATGGGAAGGCGTTTATCGCCATGGAATTTCTCGAGGGAGTCACCTTGCGGCATCGCATCGAATCGGCGTCCTTCGAGATGGAAGAGTTGCTCGATGTCGCCATCCAGTTGGCCGACGCCCTGGCTGCCGCCCACGCCCGCGGCATCGTCCACCGGGACATCAAGCCAGCCAACATTTTTGTGACCTCCCGCGGGGCCAAGATTCTCGACTTCGGCCTTGCCAAAGTTGCGACTCACCTGGACGAATCGCTGGTTACGCAAAGCCTCGACGCGGAACATCTCACCAGCCCCGGCATCGCCATCGGCACAGTTGCGTATATGTCGCCGGAGCAAGCGCGCGGCCAGAACCTCGATACCCGCAGCGACCTCTTCAGCCTTGGCGCCGTCCTCTATGAGATGGCGACGCAGCAACTCGCTTTCGGCGGCGATAGCACTGCCGTGATTTTTGATGCGATTCTCAATCGTTCGCCGGCTCAGTCCAAGCGGAAGCTCCCGCCAAAGCTGAACGAAATCATCGGGAAGCTTCTTGAAAAAGATCGCGACCTCCGCTACCAGAGCGCGGCCGAACTGCGCGCCGACCTCAAGCGGTTCAAGCGTGACACTGGTTCGGGACGCGTTTCTGCCGCCGAGCCAGCCGCCCGCGATTCCGGCAAAACTCGCAAGCCAAAGGTTGCCAAGGCCATCGATTCGCTGGCGGTGCTGCCCTTTGAAAACGCCAGTGGCGACGCTGCCAACGACTACCTCAGCGACGGGATCACGGAAACCGTCATCAATAATCTGTCTCGCCTGCCGAAAGTGCGCGTGGTTCCGCGCGGCGTCGTGTTCCGTTACAAAGGAAAGAATGTGGACGCGTTTACTGCCGCGACCGAACTCGGCGTCCGCGCCGTGGTCAGCGGCCGCGTTCTGCAGCACAAGGACAATCTGATTGTGAAAGCGGAACTGGTCGACGTCGCCCGCCAGGACCAGCTCTGGGGAGATTCCTACAACCGCAAGATGACCGACCTGTTCACCATTCAGGAAGAGATCGCGCGTGAAATCGGTGGCCGTTTGCAGGAACGTCTCGCCGGCCAAATGGGTGCCAGCCCGAGCTCAGGCTCTGTCCCCGTCGAGCGTGCCTTGACGAATCCGGAAGCTTATCGCCTTTACCTGAAAGGTGCGCATCAGGCCAGAACCTGGACCGAGCGCGGATTTCATAGCAGTCTGGAACTCTTCCAACAGGCCATAGCGATTGATCCGACCTACGCGCCCAGTCACGCGGGTCTTGCGTATGCCCTCGCCATGATGGGTTTCTACGGATTCCTTCCCGGTGCGGAGGCTTATCTAAAGGCGAAGGCAGCGGCAAGAACAGCCGTTGCACTCGATCCTGCCAACGCCGAAGCCCATGCGGCCCTTGCGCTCTGTGCCATGCAGGCCGACCGCGACTTCAAGCTGGCGACTGAGTTGGCTCTGCAGGCTACCCGCTTCGATCCTAATCTCGGCCTTGCCCATCACACTTTGTCCATCACATTCGTCACGACTCGCCGGTTCGAACCCGCACTGGCAGCGATTGGCAAAGCGGTTGAAATCGACCCCCTGACTCCTTTATTTCAGGCCCACGTCGCCTGGATTCTGAACTGCGCGGGAAGAAGCGATGAGGCCTGGGAACACCTGATGTCCACGCTGAAGCTTCACCCCAACGACTACTATGCCAATCGCATCCTCATGTACTGCGCGACCACGCCCGAACGCGCTCGCGTCGCCATCCAGGCCGCCAAAAGGCTTGGCGATCTCAGCGGAAGCGCCGGCGCGTCGGCGTCGGGAATCCTGGGTGTGATCTATGCCCGTGCGGGAGAGCGCGAGATGGCACTCGAAATTGCGAAGCAACTGGAAGAAAGCGCACCCGCTCAACCTGCGCTAGCCTACGGGCTCGGTCTGATCCGTTGCGCTCTGGGCGAACTGGATTCAGCCATCGACTGGCTCGAGCGAGCCGAACAGACACGAGTCGGCATACTCATTATTCTAGGTTGCGAGCCCACCTTCGCTCCTCTTCGCGCGCTGCCCCGCTTCCAGTCTCTTCTCAAGAAACTGGGCCTGACCTAAACAGGACAAAACAGCGAGACTGGCAGTTGTCCACTGCAGATAATTCGTCCACTTTCTGCACGATCTTTTTTTACCACGCCGGAATCCAGTCCCACACATCAAGATGTGACCGCCCTCACTGACAGCAGTTCCGGCTGAGCGCAAGAGTTGTGGTGTCGCCTCTCCGGAGAGCAGACCCTGTCACCTGAGACGCACACCCCCTGAGGCGAGAGCAGCAAATACAGCGAAGGAGAGTCCGCTCACAGACAAACCGGACATTCGGGGGAATAAACTTGTTAAGTATATTAAATCGATTTACTATGCTCTTGTCCTGAATTTCTTCCTCTTCTCGGGGACAGCGGCAGCAAAAGGAGGGCGCCATGAAAGCCCATGTGCTGTGGGTTTCGCTCAGTTTCATTTTAATGCTGATGTTCTCGGCGGTCACATTCGGACAGGCGGGAAGAGGCGGGATCAGCGGGACGGTCACCGACCCAGCCGGAGCTGTGGTTCTTGGCGCAAAAGTGGTCCTGGTGGACCACGCCACCGGAGCGACGCAGCGCACAGTCACCAGCGCCGCGGGATTATACAGCTTCATCTCCCTCAATCCCGGTGTCTATCAGGTCACGGCCAGTCAGGCCGGCTTCGCGAGCGTCGTTCGCGATAAGGTCGCGGTCAGCGTCGATCAGGTCACCGAGGTCAACATTACCCTGCGCGTGGGCGCTGTCTCGGAGACGGTCACCGTTACGGAAGCAGCTGACCTGGTCGAGCCCACTAACTCCACTGTCGGCACGCTCATCGCGGCCGACAGCATTGACCGAGTCCCGCTGCTGACGCGCGACGTTTTCGATCTCATACAGTTGAGCGCGGGCGTTACTCCGGCCAATGCTGCGCCCAACTCGTCCAGTTCGTACGCAATCGAGAACATTTCGACCGGGCGCCCGGGAATTGACGTGTCCTCCTACACCATCAACGGCGCCATCGTCGGATCTGTTTACTATATGGTGGACGGCAGCCCGATCGGAGTTGCGGAAAACAATTTCGCAGCGATCCTCCCGGCGATGGATATTCCCGAGGATGCTGTCAGTGAAGTTCGGGTTGAGACTCAGAACACGCCAGCGTCCTACCAGAGCGGAGGAGCGGGCGTCATCAGCCTGGTGAGCAAGTCCGGCACCAATAAGATTCATGGCGACGTTTTCGGCGTGTTCCGGCCCGATGTCCTGGCCGCCAACGAATATTTCAACAAGCAAAGCGAGCTGAGCAGTGGCGCCCCAAACACTCCTCCTGCCTTCCACCGCTACCAGGAGGGTGCCGCAATCGGTGGACCCATTAAGCGCGATAAGGTTTTCTTCTTTGGGGACTATGAAGACACGCAGCAGGATCTGTACGACGGTTCGAACTTTTTTACCGTTCCTACCACTGCCGAGAGGACCGGTGACTTCTCGGCCATGAGCTTTGCCATCTACGACCCGACCATGCCGGACATAAACGGCCTGCGACAGCAGTTTCCCGGCAACAAAATTACCAATCCCAACCCCATCGCATTGAATTTTCTATCGCACTTTCCCAAGTGCAACTTCCCCAACCCCAGCACGTGCGATTCCGCGACGACGGATGTCGCCAACAATTTCTTTGTGCCGGGCCTGGATCCAACTACGGCGCACAGGTTCGATGTCCGGGTGGATTGGAACAAGAGCGACAGGCAGCGCATCTTTACCCGATTCTCATTTGACCGGCTTTTCAACTCTACCTTCAACGCCTTCAACAGCATGTGGGATCCGAATTATGCCCAGAACGTGACCAACGCGCGCAACATCCTCGTGGCCGACGATTTAACCCTCAATTCCTCCACCGTGCTGCAGTTGCGCTATTCCTTTACCCGTCATTATGAGAATCAGGGAGGAGATCCCGGGCAGGTGGGCACAAGCCTCACCCAGCTGGGTTTTCCTGCCTCGCTGGCCGCTGCTGAGAACTACAGGCTTCTCCCGATCATCGTCTTTAACGACTATCCTCCCAACGGCAACCAGTTGGGCGGCACGGGCAACTACAACACGTTTCTCTATGCCAGCGAGAACAGCGATGCCAATGCCGCGATCACCAAGGTGTGGCGTAAGCATGAAATCTCGACCGGCTTCGAGTGGATGAAGCGCTACCTCAATATTGGCCAGCCGCCCGCGCCTTCCGGCGCTTACACCTTCGACATCAGCGCCACGGACCAGTCGGATGCTCCCAGTGTCACCACCCCCGTAGGCGGCAGCGATTTTGCCTCCTTCCTTGTCGGCATGGGCACGGCGCCGGGTACCGAGGAAAATACCTTCAACGGTTACCCCAATTTCTCCAAAGACATTTTCGCAGCCGAAGCCAACCCCTACTATGCAGCCTTTTTTGAGGATACTTACCATCCCTCAAAGACTCTGACCATTACCGCGGGCCTGCGCTGGGATATTTTCGGAGGGCGTACGGAGCGCTTTAACCGCCAGGAATATTTCAACCAAACCGCAACCAACGCCGTGAACGGCGTCTCCTATACCGGCGCGGAGGTTTATGTCAACGGTAACAATCGCTCTCCGTATACGACCAATCTGACGAACTTCGGGCCTCGCCTCGGTTTCGCTTGGCAGCCGATTCAGCACCTGGTCGTGCGTGGCGGCGCAGGCTTCTATTACGGTCCCAGCACGGAAAACGTCGCCACCGCCCTCTTTGGCACGGATGGGTTCTCATCCAGCACACTATGGAACGCCACCTGCTTTAACGCAGACATGAATACCGTCTATAACGGTACCTCGGCATGTCCAACGCCCACCCCTGGCGTCTACACCAGTCCGTATTCGGTAAGCAACCCTTTTCCCAATGGAGTTGTTCCAACCCTTACTAGTCCGCCGCCCGGTCTGGGCAATAACCTGGGAATAATCCTGAACACCGTGCTGCACTCCCAGCCCACGCCCACCACCTACAACTTTAACTTCGGCCTGGAATATGAGTTGCCGCATCAGGTGATCGTGAGCGCCGCCTATGTCGGCAGCCGGGGACTTTTCCTGCCTTTATCCAGTGTCGATCTGAACGATCTTGATCTCGCCACGATCGCGAAATACCAATCCACGTTAGTGAGCACCACCGTTCCGAATAAATGGGCGGCGATCCAGCCTCCCACCAACGCTAATTTCGGCTCTCCCACGGTGCCGCTGTTTGTGTCGGTCGAACAGTACCCCCAATTCGGCAGCGGCAGCTATGGTGACGGTAATGGTGTCATCGTGCACGGCTATCCCGCAGGCGACTCTGAATACAGCTCCTTGCAAACCAAAGTGCAGAAGAGACTGACGGGCCACTTCACCACGCTGGCCTCCTTCACCTGGGGGAAACTGATGACCGACGACAGCCAACCTCCCTTGAATTTCGTAGGTTCTCACTTGGGCAAACCTCAGGACTGGAGGGATCTGCAGTATGAGCACTCGGTCAGCCCGCAGGACGTGAAGTATCAGTTCACCGGACAGGTATCGTACGACCTGCCCGTAGGCAAGGGCCGGCGCGTGAACCTGAATGGCGTGTCAAACGCCATTCTGGGTGGCTGGACCACGAATGCCATTGTTTATGCCAGCACGGGCATTCCCATCGTCTCGCCCATTGTGGGGGCATCTTTTTCGTACATACCCAATCAGCGGCCCGATTTGACCTGCAATCCGGCAACTGGCGCTCCGCACACAGCGGCGGTATGGTTCAACCCCAACTGTTTTTCCTTTCCCGCCAGCCAATTCGTCCCGGGCAACGCGCCAGCCTATCTAGATGGCGTTCGCACCATGGGAGCGCAGGATCTGGACCTCTCCCTTTACAAGACATTTTCTATAACGGAAAGCAAGAACCTTCGTTTCGAGGTCTCCTCTTACAACGTGACCAACCGGGCGCAGTTTGCAATGCCAAACGTGCCGACCCTTACTGTCGTCAGCGCGTCGCCCAGCACGGCTGCTTTCGGTCAGATCACGAGCACTATCAACACCCCGCGCCAGTTCCAGTTTGGAGCGCGGTTTAGTTTCTGAGGAATGAAACAGCCGGAAGCCGCTTGCAGCCGAGCGGCTTCTCTTTTGCATCATTCCGGAAGTGGTTTGGCCGTAACTTCTGCTATGAGGCGATTACGCTGATGGTGCCCGGTGGTTTTCAAAGCATGCATCCTTGCCTCCATAACCAATCCCGATACCTCCCATAAATACTTTCGATTTCCGTGCCCGGCTCCGGACAGGTAAAGTGAACGGCTTGGGTCCGATCTTGCTTGCGGAGCAGACAGGAGTTCATGGGCAAGGCTTGCGTCGCTAGATTCGTTTTTCTCCCCCTCTTATTTCTGCTTTTTGCACCCCTACTGACAGGGCAAACTGCGGCAACGTCTGCCGCTGATACCCAGGGTGCGCGAATGGCCAAGCTCGAACAGCAAGTCGCTGACGCCAAAAGTGCCGGCGACAACGCCTGGATGCTGACCAGTGCGGCGTTGGTCCTGATGATGACTGGACCTGGACTCGCATTGTTCTATGGCGGCCTGGTACGAAAGAAGAATGTGCTGGCGACCATGATGCAGAGCTTCGCGCTGATGGCCATCATCACGGTGCTGTGGGCGCTGTTCGGTTACAGCCTGTGTTTCGGCCCGGGGAACAGCTTCATCGGCGGGCTGCATCATCTTTTTCTGCGCGGCGTTGGCGCACAGCCGGATGCTGACTACGCCGCGACCATCCCGCACCAGACTTTCATGATTTACCAGCTGATGTTCGCAGTGATCACGCCGGCTTTGATCACCGGCGCTTTCGCGGAGCGCATGAAGTTCAGCGCCATGGCGCTGTTTATGATTTTGTGGTCGGTGCTGGTGTACGACCCGATGGCGCACATGGTCTGGGGCAAAGGTGGATTTCTGAATGCGTCTCTGGGCGGGCGCTTCCCAACGTTGGATTTCGCCGGTGGAACGGTGGTGCACATCACGTCTGGAGTTTCGGCCCTGGTGTGCGCATTGTATCTAGGGCACCGCCTCGGCTATCCGAAAGAGCCGATGCCTCCGCACAGCGTGGTGCTGAGTTTCATCGGGGCCTGCATGTTGTGGGTGGGATGGTTCGGCTTCAACGCGGGCAGCGCGCTGGCGGCGAGCAGTCTGGCGACGAGCGCTTTTGTGGCGACCCATTTCGCGGCGGCGGCCGCGGTAGTTGGATGGAGTGGCGCAGAATGGCTGCGCAATGGCAAGCCCAGCGCGTTGGGCGCAATTTCGGGGTCAGTCGCCGGCTTGGTGGCGATCACCCCGGCGGCCGGCTTCGTCGGGCCCATGCCCGCATTGGCCATCGGCCTGATCGCCGGAATCGTGTGCTACCTCATGGTGGTAAGAGTCAAAGCGCTGTTCGGCTATGACGACTCTCTGGACGCGTTCGGCGTTCACGGCGCTGGTGGCACGTTAGGCGCGCTGCTGACGGGAGTGTTTGCGGCGAGCGCAGTTAATCCGGTTTTCAAAGATGCGCAGGGGAACACAGTGGCTTCTGGGCTGATCGAGGGCAACGCGCACCAGTTGCTAAACCAGTTGGTGGGCGTGCTGATGGCCTGGGGGCTGGCGATTGTGGGCACGCTGATCATTCTCAAGATCGTGGACGTGACCGTCGGGCTGCGTGTGAGCGAAGAGCACGAAGTTCAGGGACTCGATCTTTCCCAACACGGGGAAGAAGGCTATTACTGGGAAGTTCCGGCGTGAACCGGGAGATTGTTTTTTCGGGCATCATCATGTTTCGCTCATCTTGTCATTCCGAGCGGAGGTCCGACATCTGTTGCGGATGCCGGACCGGAGTCGAGGAATCTGCTGTTGACGGTAAGAAACAGGTTTCTCGACTTCGCCCGATGGTTCGCTCTGCGAACCATCTTGCTGCGCTCGAAATGACAAATGCAGACAGCGCGGGATGACCTATGGAGTGAATCGAGCCACACAACATGACCAAGATTGAAGCAATCATTCAAAATTCCAAGCTGGACGCGGTGAAAGACGCGCTGCATGAGATCGGCGTTGAGGGCATGACGGTGCTCGAGGTCCGTGGGCACGGGCGGCAGAAAGGCCACACTGAGTTCTACCGCGGCCGGGAGTACACCGTCGATCTGATTCCGAAGATCAAGCTCGAACTGGTGCTGGCCGACAAAATGGTGGACCAAGTCGTACAAGCCATTACCGGCGCTGCGCGAACCGGAAAGATTGGCGATGGCAAGATCTTCCTCTCACGAGTAGATGAAGCGATTCGCATCCGCAATGATGAACGCGGCGAGGGAGCGTTGTAACGGCTGCCGATTATGAGTTATGAGCGCGTCTTCCTTGAGCGGCGAGCTGCGGATTCTCTACAGCGACGAGTCGGCGCGAATCCAGCAGGGATTCGAAAAGGATGGCGACGGCCGTGCGGTGGTGACCAAACGCACCGTCCTGGTGGAGAATCTCGTTCGGTCGCTCTGGCGGGAGTACATTGAAGCGGATGGAAGCGCTGCTCCGAGGTTTGCTCTCGTTGCGCTAGGTGGCTTTGGACGCGGTTGGTTATTTCCCTACTCTGATATTGATCTGCTTTTCCTCCACGAAAATCGAGAAAGCGAAGAGGACTTTAAGGCGCCGGTTCGACGTTTCTCGCAGGAACTTTGGGACCTGCGAATGAAACTGAGTCCGGCCACGCGCATTTTGACAGAATGCGATCGCCTCGACCCCGACAATGTCGAATTCACGCTCGCGCTTCTGGATTGCCGTTTTCTTGCCGGCAGCCACGAGGTGTTTGCGCGCCTGCATGACAAAGTGATCCCGAATCTGATCATGCGGGAGTCCCAGTCGCTGGTGCAGCGACTAGCAGAGGTCACACGTGACCGGCATGCCAAGTACGGCGAAACGGTTTTCCACCTTGAGCCGAATATCAAGGACGCCCCGGGCGGTTTGCGCGATTACAACGTTGCCTGCTGGCTGGCGCTGGTTTCCGCCATGGATAAGCTGCGGGACTGGCCGGAACCCAAGACTCTGCTGCCGGCGTCGGCACGCCGCCAACTGGAACCAGCTCTCGAGTTCCTGATGTCTTTGCGCTGTTTTCTGCATTTTCGTCATGGGCGCGACGACAACGCACTGAGTTGGGCCGATCAGGATGAGGCCGCGGCGCGAAAGATTGGAGCTTCGGAGACGATGAGCGCCGCCGACTGGATGCGCATCTACTTTGGGCATGCGCGTTCGGTACATCGGCTTTCAACGCAGCTTTTGGAGGAAATCCCCGCCGCGTGGTCGTCCTTGTATCGGCAATTTCAGAACTGGCGATCGCGGATTTCAAATTCAGAGTTCTCCGTGGTCGATGGTTTGATTTTTCTGCAGCAGGCGAATGCCATTGAGGATCCGCAGGTACTGCTGCGATTGTTCGACTTTATGGCCCACCACGGCCTCAAGTTGAGCACGACCACGGAGTATCGCATCGAGCAGGTCCTGCCCTCGCTGGCTGCGACTCCGCCTCGGGGAGCGGAGCTCTGGCAATATCTGCAGGTCATCTTGCTCGAAGCGCACGCCGCCGACGCGCTGCGCGCTATGCACTCGCTGCGTCTGCTGAGCTTGCTAATTCCGGAACTGAGGACCATCGACTCCCTAGTTGTTCGTGATTTCTACCATCGTTATACGGTGGACGAGCACTCATTCCGGGCGATTGAAAGCTTGCATCGCCTGAGCGAGTCAAAGTCGGAATGGGACCAGCGATACGGCGAACTCTTTAACGAGTTGGAACGTCCGGAATTGCTTTTTCTCTCGTTGTTGTTGCATGACACGGGAAAGAGTGTCCCTGGCGACGATCACGTACAGAGCAGCCAAGACATTGCCGTGCGCTGTTTGGAGCGTTTAGACCTGGATCCTCCGGATCGCGAGATTGTTCTTTTCCTGATCGCCAGTCATCTCGATTTATCCGCGGTGCTGCGCCGCGATATCTTCGATTCCTTCGCCATCCAAGCTTTTGCCGAGAAAATCGGCACGCCGGAACGGCTGAAAATGCTTTGCCTGATGACCTATGCGGATATTAAGTCGGTCAATCCGGAAGCTCTGACTCCGTGGAAAGCAGAGAACATCTGGCAGGTATACATAGCAGCCGCGAATTATCTGAACCGCAGCGCCGATCAGCCGTTACATGCCGACGCGGATGACGAGAATCTAGACCGCGTACACACTCTAGCCCCGATCGCGGGTAAGAAGGTTAAGGCTTTTCTCGAGGGATTTCCATTGCGTTATCTCAGGACTTACCCGGCGGAAGAAATTCTGGGCCATTTTGATATGGCCCAGCGGCTGGAGAACGATCCGGTGCAGTCAACCTTGAAACGGGGACGTCACTGGTACGAGGTGACCTTAATCACCGGCGACCGTCCTTTCCTGTTTGCCTCCATTGCCGGTGTGCTGGCCGCCTGGGGCATGAACATCGCCAAAGCTAACGCGTTTTCCAATCATGCCGGGGTGGTCGTGGATACGTTTTACTTCACCGATCGCTTCCGTACGCTGGAGCTGAACTTGCCCGAGTGGGATCGTTTTCAGCGCAGTATTGCTGACGTACTGATGGGGAAAGCAGATCTGGATCGCATGTTGCGCGATCGGCTTAGGGCTGAGCCGAATGGTGTTCCTAAAGTGAAGGTGGAGACCCGCATCGATTTTGACGACGAGTGTTCTTCGCACAGCACGTTGCTGCAGGTTATCGCGCAGGACCGTCCGGGGCTTCTGCACCGAATAAGTTCGCAGCTCTCCCACCAGAAGTGCAATATTGAGATTGCCCTGATCGATACGGAAGGGCAGATGGCCATCGACGTGTTTTATCTCACATCAAACCACGCCAAGCTCAGCCGGGAACGTCAGAAGGCACTCAGGGCTGCGCTGCTTGATGAGTTGAAGGGTCAGTGATGGCAGGCTGCCATTTGCTGCAACAACGTTATCGGCTGCGAGGAGCCTCTGATGCAAGCCGGTATCTAGACCTTCAGCCAAAGGACCGAAAAGCTGTGGCCGAGTTTGCGGAAATCAGAGTCGCTGGTCACCAGGGTTGCCTTGTGCTCGACCGCCAGTGCTGCCGCAAAACTGTCTACATAATAGAGTTTGTGTTTCACCTTCAAGGCGGCTGCCTGGAACGCTCTCTGCGGCGTGGCGTCCAGAAGTTCGATGGGTAGCGGACTCACCGCGTGCATGCACGTAAGGGCCTTCTCCGGCCCAAAGTCGCGAAGAATCCTGCCGTACACTTCCCCATAGTTCACCGCCGACATTAGAACCTGGGCATGCCCGCGCATGGCATCTTTAAGCAATTCGTTCACTTTCGGAGCTCCGGGCTTGCTTTGGAGAAAAGCAAACAACGCGCTGGCATCAAACACGTACGTTTTCATCTATCCACGCTCGTCCCCCTCGCGATGTTCCTTTTCCCAATTCGCCAGCAAATCGGGCCCATCCGCGAGGAAACCCATCACGCGGTCGATGTACTCCTCCGTGATGGGCTGCAGGACAATGCGACCGAACTGGTCCTCATGGAATTCAACTTTGGTGCCGGCTTCGATCCCATGCTTGCGCCGAAGTTCCGCCGGAACTACAAGTTGGCCCTTGGACGTAAATGTAGAACTCATCCGTCTCATGCCATACATTATGCCACAGGTAAGAGCAATCGCAGAATATAAGGCGTTCGAGACGGGAGGGCATACCCGAAGGTACTTAGCTTCGGCTGTGCTCCAGAGTAGCAGCGGCCACTAGCGCTTGGCCTAGACTTAAACCCCCGTCCCCGGCGGGGACCTCGTGGTGGGTGAAAACTTCGAAGTCGGCTTTGGTCAGCTGTGATTCGAGTTGGCACGATAGATAGACGTTGTGAAAGGTCCCGCCGCTTAGGCAAACGCGATTCAGGCCGGTTTTGTTTCGCAATAACCCGGCAAGTCGGACGAATGTATCCACCAGCCCGTTGTGGAAGCGCCGGCTGATTTCTCCGACTGCGATGTCCCGGCGCAGATCGCCGACTATCGCCTCAAACAATGGCTGCGTGCCGATAATCCAGCGATCACCGTCAGGCCTGAGATCCGTAGGGTAGCCATCGTTGTTCTCGGACGATGAGACCGCCATTTCCAGTTCGATCGCGGCCTGGGCCTCATAATTCACCTGCTGGCGGATTCCGATCAGGGCAGCCACCGCGTCAAACAACCGCCCGCAGCTCGAAGTCAGCGGCGAATTCACTTTCTGGTCGATCATGCGGAGCAGCAATTCCGTTTTGTGGGATTCCTGCCGCCGTACAAATGGGATATCCAGCTTCAAAAAATCTCGGCCGAAGTGGTGTGCGAGATAGCTTACTGCCATACGCCAAGGTTCGCGGATGGCCGCGGCTCCGCCGGGCAAAGGAACATATTCAAAATGCGCGGCCCGTTCGAAGTCTTCATAGTCGGCAATCAAAACCTCTCCGCCCCACACCAGACCATCCGTGCCATAGCCGGTTCCATCAAGCGCGAAAGCAATTACCTTGCCCTCGAGATGATTTTCCGCCATGCAACTGGCAATGTGCGCATGGTGATGCTGCACGCCGACAAGTTGTGCTCCACTCTGTTGCAGGGCCCACCTGGTCGAGAAGTAATCGGGATGCAAGTCGTACGCGATGACCGTCGGCTGAATTTCCAAAATTCGTTTGAGATGCTCGATGGCCTCGTTGAAAAAGCTGTAACTCTCGGCGTTCTCCAAATCTCCGATGTGCTGGCTCAGAAACGCGTGACTGCCCTTGGTGAGGCAGATTGTGTTCTTTAGCTCACCGCCCACTGCCAGCACAGAAGGCTGTTCGTTTTTCAAGAAGACGGGTACGGGAACAAAGCCGCGGGAACGCCGCAACTGGCGCGTAATTCCGTCTGCAACTCGCACCACGGAATCGTCGCAGCGCAGCAGAATCTCGCGATTATGAACCAGGAAGTAGTCAGCCAAGCCGCTTAAGCGCCGGATGACCTCGTGATTATCAATCGCAATGGGCTCCTCGCTCAGATTACCGCTGGTCATGACCAGCGCCTTGAAACCGCCCTCCCGCAACAACAAATAGTGCAGCGGAGTGTAGGGAAGGAAAAGACCAAGATAGCGGTTGAATGGTGCGACTTCTTCCGGGATGGAGCATGAGCTCTTCTTTGGAAGAAGGACAATCGGGCGCTGGACGGACTCTAAAGCGACACGCGCGGCGCTGTCAACTTCACAGATATCCTGTGCTGCGGCAAGATCCGGCACCATGATGGCAAACGGCTTTTCGACTCGCCGCTTGCGTTCGCGAAGAAGTGCGACTGCCGCTCTCTTGGTGGAGTCGACGGCCAGATGAAATCCGCCCAACCCTTTCACGGCTACGACCAATCCGGCGTGCAGCCCGGAGGCTGCTTCCGCGATGGGATCGCGACGAGAGATCTTCCGGCCGGATCTATCCCAAAGTTCCACCCGCGGCCCGCACTCCCAACACGCATTGGGCTGAGCGTGGAATCTCCGATTCAGCGGGTCTTCGTACTCTGTTTGACACGCCGGGCACATGGGAAAAACCGCCATGGAGGTGCTTGGCCGGTCGTAAGGAATGTCCCGCACGATGGTGAAACGCGGCCCACAGTTGGTGCAGTTGATGAAGGGGTAGTGGTAGCGGCGGTCGGCTGGATCAAACAATTCGCGCAGACAATCCGGGCAGATGGCGACATCGGGAGAGATGAGGGTACGGACTGCTTCACCGGTGCGACTGTGAACAATGCGGAAATCGGCATCCGTGTTGCATGCCACTTCACGCACAACGAAGCTGGTGATTCGCGCCAGCGGAGGCGCCTCAGCCGGCAAGTGTTCCACAAAATTCTGAACCGTCTCGGGAGGTCCCTGAATTTCAATGGTGACGCCCGCGGGAGTGTTGCGAATGTTTCCCCGTAAGCGCCGGTCGGTTGCCAGACGATAGACGTAAGGCCGGAATCCGACTCCCTGCACAATGCCCGACACTTCGATTTGTCGGCGAACGTCCATACAACTACGCCACAGGCAAAAGTGATTTGGCCGCTCGGCGCCGTTGCTCCAACCACATCAGCCACTCATGCAGACCGTTTCCGGTCAGGCAAGACACCTTCACAATCTCGATTCCCGGGTGTATGCGGCGGGCATTTTCCGCCGCGGCATTGATATCGAATGGCACGTAGGGAAGCAGATCAGTCTTGGTGAGGATGAGCAGGTCGGACTTGAAGAAGATTGATGGATATTTCAGCGGCTTGTCTTCGCCTTCCGTGACACTGAGCAGCACGATCTTTGCCGCCTCGCCCAGGTCATAGCTGGAGGGACATACCAGGTTCCCGACATTTTCGATCAGCAACAGGTCCAAGTCTTCGAGACGCCAGTCCGCCAAGTGGCGTTCGATCATACGTGCGTCCAAGTGACAAGTCCCGCCGGTTGTAATCTGCTTCACAGGGAAATGGAACCTCCGGAGGCGAGCCGCATCGTTATCGGTTTGAATATCTCCAGTGAGAATGGCAACGCGATCATCACGCAGCAAGCTTCCCAGCGTGCATTCGAGAAGGCTGGTCTTGCCCGATCCAGGCGAGCTGATGATGTTCAGGCACAGAATGCCGTGCTCCTGAAACCGGGCGCGCAGTTCTGCCGCGATGCGGTCGTTTTCACTGAGTACTTTGCGTTCCAACGGTACTCGTTCCATGTTCCTCTACCTCCATATATGCCAGTTCCAACTCATCTCCGCCGATGCATTCGGTTTCCAGGCTTGCGCAATCCGGACATCGGAACAGGTAGTCCTGCACCACATACTCACAGCCACAACGCCGGCAGCAATACCGCAGGGGACAAACCTCGACTTCCAATTGAAGCGCTTCAAGGTCGGTTTCCCGAGTGATGGCTTCAAAACAGAAGCGCAACGCGTCCTGATCGATGGCGGCCATCTGGCCAACCCGCACGCAGACCTTCGACGGATAAGCTCCGGGGTAGCGCTGCATCTCGGTTCGCACCGCGTGCAGCACCGAGTTGGCAATTCCCATCTCGTGCATAGTGCCTCAGCAGATTCGCGGCAACTGATCGCCGGCGAGCATGTCTACGATTCGCGTGGTTCCGAACGGTGTCCGCATGGTGACCAGCCCTGGATTCGTGTCTTTTACTGTACCGATGATCTGCGCCTCCGATCCCAACGGATGACGTCGCATGGCTTGCAGCAACGCTGGGGCCGCATCGGGCGCCACGATCGCAATCAGCTTGCCTTCATTGGCCACGTAGAGAGGATCGAGGCCCAGCAATTCGCATGCTCCGCGAACTTCTTCACGTACAGGAATCGAGCGCTCTTCCAGTTCGATTCCGACATGCGACTGTTGCGCAATCTCGTTCAAAGTGCTGGAAACTCCACCGCGGGTAGGATCGCGCATGCAGCGAATCTCGCGAGTGACCTGGAGCATCTCGCCAACGAGAGTGTGAAGCGCCGCGCTGTCACTTTCAATTGCCGTCTCAAATTCCAGGCCTTCCCGCTGCGCCAGAATGGCAATGCCGTGGTCGCCAATGGATCCGCTCAGCAGCACCTTATCGCCGGGCCTGGCACGATCGGCAGAGAGTTCAACGCCTTCTGGCACGATGCCAATTCCGGTGGTATTGATGAAGAGCCCGTCGCCCTTGCCTTTTTCAACGACCTTGGTGTCGCCGGTGACTACTTGCACCCCTGCGGCCGCCGCGGCCCGGCGCATAGAATCCACGATCTGCCGCAGCTCTTCGATCGAGAAGCCCTCTTCGATGATGAAGGCGGCACTTAAGAACAGCGGCGTCGCTCCGCCCATGGCCAGGTCGTTCACCGTTCCGTGAACGGCGAGAGAACCAATGTCCCCGCCGGGAAAGAAAAGTGGTTTCACCACAAAGGAATCCGTCGTAATAGCCAGCCGTTGGCCATTTACGTTC
Source organism: Terriglobales bacterium (assembly GCA_035624085.1). Lineage (GTDB taxonomy): Bacteria > Acidobacteriota > Terriglobia > Terriglobales > Acidobacteriaceae > JAFAGX01. The sequence goes on along the minus strand of DASPSE010000287.1, from coordinate 8,958 downwards.
ACAATTGCCTGGTCATCGAGCCGAGCCAGCACCTCGTTATTTAAGTAAGGAAGAAAGACATCGCGGATGAGTTCTGCGCTCAGTTTGCCGCCACTGCCATGCCCGAGCAGAATGGTGTCTTTGGCCGGGAGCGGCGCGGGGCAACTCAGTTCGGCAATAGACTTGGTTGCAGACATGCAGCTCCTCCTAGCTCGCGACCGCGTGGCGGCGATAGTGATAGTAAGCCGCGCACGCACCTTCCGCCGACACCATGGGCGCACCCAAGGGATTCTCCGGCGTACAGCGCATTCCAAACGCGGGACAATGCGTGGGTTTTTTCAGTCCTTGTAACACCTGCGCGCTTATGCATTCGGCAGGTTCGTCCACCGTGAGCTCGCCCAATTCGAAAATGCGGTCAGCATCGTAATCAGCGTAGTCGCCGCGCAGGCGCAACCCGCTTCGCGGGATGGGGCCGATGCCGCGCCACTTCTGGTCCGCGACCTCGAAAACTTTATACATAATCTGCTGCGCCGGCAGGTTTCCCTTGTAGCTTACCGAGCGAACGTATTGGTTCTCGACCTTGGCCTCTCCCGCTTCCAGTTGCTTCACCAGCATCAGAATCGCTTCCAGAAGATCCACTGGTTCGAATCCGCCGACCACAATGGGCACACCGAAGTCACGGACCAGATCATCGTATTCACTGCATCCCATCACCGTGCACACGTGGCCGGGCGCGATAAAGCCCTGCACGCGATTGTCCTCAGACACCATCAGCGCGCGAATCGCTGGCGGAACAAGCACGTGAGAAACGAGCATGGAAAAGTTCGTGAGGCCTTCCCGCTTGGCCTGCCAGGCGGCCATTGCATTGGCAGGAGCGGTGGTCTCAAAACCGATCGCAAGAAAAACGACCTTCCGGTCAGGATTGGAGCGGGCGAGCTTCACCGCTTCCATGGATGAATATGCGATGCGTACATCCCCGCCCTGGGCCTTCGCGCGAAACAGGTCGGAACGAGAACCCGGCACCCGCAACATGTCGCCGTAGGAAACCAGAATCACATCCTGGCGTGACGCGAGGGTAATTGCCTTGTCGATGGTCTCAAGCGGTGTGACGCAGACGGGACATCCGGGACCGTGCACAAGCTCAATCTCACGGGGAAGCAGTTCGTCGATTCCATAGCGCATGATGGTATGGGTCTGCCCGCCGCAGATTTCCATCAGCACCCACGGCTGGGTGGTACGTTCGGTAATTTCTGCGGCTAGTGCTCTAGCGATGCGCTCATCGCGATACTCGTCGAGGTATTTCATGCTGAGCCGCGCATGCCCTGACTCCCGGACTGAGCGGAGTCCCACAGCAACTGTAATCAGTAACGAACACCTCATCGGTGATGAAGGTCACACCCCGATGTGAGGAGTGAGCCTTAGAAACCAGCCTTGCGGCAGGACAGGGGGAGGAGACTAAGGGGAAGGCTTTTTACGAATCGGCGGGCGCCAGTTCTTCTTCCAGCATTCCCATTTCTTGCAAGAGCTTGTAAGTGCGGTCGGCCTCGACAGGGTCCACCCGGCTGATGGCAAAACCGACGTGTACCATCACGTAATCACCCAGCGCGGCTTCAGGGACAAAATCTAACGAAACCTGCCGCACGATTCCCCCGAACTGCACCCGGGCGGCGCGCAGGTTACCTTGCTGTTGGATTTCGAGAATTTTTCCCGGAATGGCCAGGCACACGGTGGTATTCCTCGCGGGATCAGTACAACATCCCTTGACACTCCGGTCTGTGACGTCTGACACAGCTTAAGGTGACGTGCTTCTGTCCCACGGGCAACAGCAGATTCCTAACGGCTGAAGCCGGGTTCGGAATGACAAATTTCCGCGAGAAAGGATTCCTCTCGCTGTGCTTCTCGGAATGACATAGGGACAGGGGATGCTGGTGATGGAGCTACTTCTTTGCCGCGTCGTTCACGATCGCTTCCACAATTTCGTCAATGGTGTCGTTCACGCGCTTGTTTGGCAGATTGAAATTGTTCGACAGGATGGAGAATGCAACCTGCTGGCCTTTCACGGTGGTTGCATAGCCCGACAACGCCTTGACCCCACCCAGTGAGCCCGTCTTCGCATAAACATGGGCACGAGCATCGAGATTGGCAAAGCGATCAGCCAGAGAGCCGTCCACGCCCGCGACCGGCAAGGTGTCGCGGAAGCTGGCGCCCCAAGGCTGAGCGGCGGCATAGCCCAATAACTGCACCACCGCGTGCGGCGAAACCAGATTCTGCCGGGAGAGTCCAGAGCCATCGTAGAAGACGTATTGCTCGGGCGTAACGCCCGCTTGATTCAAAAACCCACGCAGCACTTCGAGCCCGCCTTCAACCGTCCCAGCGGTGCCTTTCTCGCGTCCCAGGAGGCGAAGCAGAATTTCCGCGTGCAGGTTCTGGCTGACCTTATTAATAACGCGCACATCTTCGACCAGAGGCAGGGACTGGTGGCTGGCCAGAACCAGCGGCTGGCTGAGCGATGCGGGGGAAACCTCGTCACCGCCACGAGCCGGTGCTGTGGCTGTGACCGTCAAAGTCGAAAGGCTGGCCAGTTCGGTATGACGAGTGCGCTGTTTGCCGTAAACCACGATCCCGCGATTTTCCAGAAGCTGATGGAAGAGCGTGGCGGCAAACTCGGCGGGATTCTCAATGGCCAGCGCTTCGTTCGCGCCGGCGTCATCGAGCGGCATATTACCCCACAAGGTCAGCAGCGTAGATCCTGGTTCGCGGTTGATAAAGATCTTCCGGCCGGTTCCCGCGGGCGTGGTGATGATGCGATTGTCGACCCGATAATAATCGGCGAATGGAGTGATATTAACGAAGGCTCGTTCCCCGGCGCGATCCGCAGGCAAGATGTTCACGAAGACGACATTGTCGTTGATCGTGAGCGCCGAAACGGGAGCGCCGTCCGCCAGAACGAGATCGTCCTGACTCCAACCTTCTCCGTAGCGCTCGAAGGCAAAGTACGAGTCGTCGGCAACGATGTCTCCATCCACGTACTTCACGCCCTTCTGCACCAGCGCATCTGCCAGTTGCTCGAGAACCTGGATCGGGTGATCGTTGCGCTGCGTATGCAAAGAGTAAGGCAGCTCGCGCCCCGACAGATTGGGATCGCCGCGGCCTACCAGCACCAGATCGCCGCTGAGGCGTCCGTACTTGTCGAGAGTTCCACTGGTTTCGATCGTGGTGCGGGAGGTGTAGCTCGGACCAATCAAAGCCAGTGCCGCAGCGGTGGTGAATAGCTTGGTGTTGGAAGCCGGAGTGAAAAGTTTCTCGGCGTTCTGGGCGTACAAACTCCTGCCAGTGTCAAGCGAAACTACTTCGATGCCCCAAAAGCCGTGCTCCAGATCCTGGCTGGCGAGGATGGCGTCAATTCGCTTCGCGACGGGGCTGCGGGAGGCGGCTTGGACCTGTGCTGCTAACAACAGGCCAAGAACCAACGCGAAATAAGCGCGTTTTCTGTGCATTCGAGTAGATCGATTGTAGCATCGAGCTGTACGACGAATGGCAGTCAGGTAGGCTCCCAAAGGTTTAGAATCGGCGGGATGCGCCCGGTCTTCGAATGGAATCTTGGCGCCCGTCATCTGCAGTTGGGCAAGCGGACGATGATCATGGGGGTGGTGAACGTCACTCCCGACTCATTTTCCGATGGAGGATTGTACTGCGATCCTGACCGTGCTGTGGAATATGCGCTGCAGTTGCTGAATGACGGTGCGGACATCATTGATATCGGCGGCGAATCAACTCGCCCGGGCTCTCGAGTGATGGCCGGGGATGAAGCTGCGAAGGGGAACTCGCCGGTCGAGCAAGCGGCAAGACCTGCGGTCAGTGAAGAGGAAGAGTTGCAGCGAGTCATCCCCGTAATCAGATCGCTGAAGCAAAAGCGTCCAAACGCGGTGATTTCCGTGGACACGTACAAAGCGACTGTGGCGCGGGGGGCAGTGGAGGCCGGAGCAGAGATCGTGAATGACGTAAGCGGTTTCCGCTGGGATCGGCAGATGGTCAAGACTCTGGCGGTGTTAAAGTGTGGTGCGGTGCTGATGCACATGCGCGGGCGCCCGGAAGAATGGCGAGCGCTGCCGCGTGTTCAGGATGTCGTCATGCTGGTGAAGCGCGAACTGCGCGATTGGGTGGACGTCGCACTGATGGCCGGAGTGAAACGGGAACGGCTGGCGCTCGATCCTGGATTTGGATTCGGCAAAAGCTTTCAGGAAAATTATCCTTTGCTTAAGCGCTTCGAAGAATTTCATGATTTACGCTATCCGTTGCTGGCCGGAGTTTCGCGCAAATCGTTCATTGGGCGCGCACTGGCAAAGGATGGCAAAGATGCGCCAGTCGAGGACCGCGCCATTGGCACGATAGCCGCGCAAACCGCGCTGATTCTGAAAGGTGCGCACATTGTTCGCACGCACGACGTGCGGGCCTGTGTGGATGCGGCCAAGATTGCTGACATCGTGGTGGGCTGATGTGAATTTCATTGCACTGGAGTGATTCCCCACGCACTCTGCGACTTCCTTTGCGGTGAAAAGCCTTTAACCGCAAAGTCCGCCAAGGTCGCTGAGAAAAGCCAATGCCGGATGAGTCTGAAATGTATAAATGTTCTGATCGGACGCGGTGACTGATGCCATTCGACATTCTGCGTTCGCCTTCTGTCTTTCTGCGCCATCTGATCGGTTCCACTGAGTACGACTCGGTGTTGCAGGAGTCCGAAGCGTGGTGGAAGCAGGAGGGCCAGGTGATTTCCGATGCCGTGGATCGCGCCCGCACTCCGTGGATTCGCATGTTCGACAGTGCCGGGAAGCGAGTCGATGAAATTCTTTATTCGCCCGATTATTGGCGGATGCTGCAGCAGGGCTACCGTGCCGGAGTGCTGTGGCGGGGATTCCAGGATAGGTCTTTGCTGCCTTCGTTTCTTCTTATCTATCTCACTTCGTTCTACGACAGCGGGCTGTCGTGTCCTTACACAGTGTCGCTTTCGACCGCCCTGCCGCTCAGCAAATACGGCGATGCGGCGCTCAAAGAGCGATTCTTGCCACAACTTCTGCGCCAAGACGGCACGAACTGGCAGGGCGCAACCTGGATGACCGAGATCAAGGGCGGCTCCGATCTCGGCAGCAATGTGGAAACCGTGGCCGTGCCCGGCGGGAGCACATGGCGGCTGAGCGGAGACAAATATTTCTCCAGCAACGCCGGCGCGGAACTGGCGGTGGTGGCAGCGCGGCCGAAGGGCGCACCGGGCGGTGTGCGCGGCCTCGCCCTGTTCCTGTTACCTCGGCGCAGGCAAAGCGGAGAGCTGAATTACACGATTCGCCGACTCAAGGACAAAATCGCCACACGTTCCGTCCCAACGGGAGAAGTCGAATTACGCGATAGCGAAGCGTATTTGTTGGGGAAGCCTGACGAAGGGATCTACCTGATTTTGGAAGTGCTCAATGTTTCCCGCATTGCGAATAGCATCGGCAGCGTGGCCCTGGCGCAGCGCGCCATTGCCGATGCCCTGAATTTTGCCGAATGCCGGGTCGCCTTTGGATGCCGCATCATCGAGCATCCCTTGCTGCGCCGGCAATTCGATGAGCGAATAAATGATCTCGGTAACGCGCTTGCCCTTGCATGGGAAGCCGCAAAACTACTGAACGAAGTCTGGGAGGAACGCCGGCCGTATTCCGAGCGCTATCACCTGTTCCGCCTTATGGCTCACCTCGCCAAGTACTGGACCGCGGAATTTGCTGTGCAGACGGCGAAGTGGTGCATGGAGGTGCATGGAGGCCTGGGTGTTTTGGAAGAATTCCGCGTGGAGCGCTGGTTGCGCGAGGCGATGATTCTAGCCATCTGGGAGGGCACGGCACACCGTCAGCTGCTTGACGCGCTCGAAGTCATCGAGCGCAAGCGGGCGCATCACACGCTTTTCGAGTACGTGGGCCGACCACCCCGACTGAAGGAAACAGTGGAGGCCATCGATGCGCATCTTCAGCTTTCTGCCGAGCAACGCGAGCGCGATTGGGAACCGCTGGGCGCAAGCCTTGCCCAACTGACCGCCGGGGTGCTCTCCGAGAAGCTATCGAGCGGTAGATAGCAGGGGCGCGGCTTCGGACGCTATCGCCGAAATGCCGAATCGCCCGAATTCGCCGTGTATGTAACCTGCCCTCTGATGGAAAGCACCTGCATTGTGTTCGTCTCCGGCCCGATTCGGCCCCGCAGAGCGACCTGCTGGCCCTCGTGGCCTTTCAACATTTCCAGGTTGGTTATGAGCCAGGTCTTTTGACTCGTCTCCTCGACAAATCTTGTCCCATCTTCGCTGACCTTGCCGGAGATGCGAACCGTCTTCGCGTGCCGAGCTGGTGAAGTTTTCTGCACATCCGGCTTAGCCATGTCCTGCGCCGCGATGCTCAGCGAAGCCAGCACCACCAACCCGACCGTTGCCACCCTCAATTTCTTCATGCTACCCCCAAGAAGGAAATTCGCCTGCCTTGGGCAGCACTCTACCTTCAAAGCCGGCATCGCAGAAATTCAAAATATTTATAGTTGCTATCAGCGGCGAAGATAGGGATTTGGCTGCCGTGTGGAGACTGGAGCCGACGATCGGACTTGAACCGATGACCTGCCGATTACGGAATTTTAAGCAGGGACGTGCTACCAGCTAACCCCTCATCCTTTCAATAGCGCTGCTCGATTATGGACGATCCGCCTGTAGCGGAGGTCCAACCTGTGCGCGATGGTCCAGAAAACTTTGCTGACATTGAATGCCCATCTGCCGCAATTCTGCAAACTCCGGTCGCGAGCGTATGGAATCGAACAGCGGGTCATTGTCCATGGCGGGATAGGAGCAATATTTACCCCGAATGGCTCTTGCCAACTGCCTAAGGGCTCCATCCGCCTGGCCGCAGAAAGCGAGAAACTCGGCGTGCATGTATGACGGTTCGGCATCGCGCTCCAAAACGGGATCGGCCTGCAGTTTTGCCACAGCCTGGCTCAGTTCCGCTTTCGGAGCATGGTTTAAGCAGGCGCGAAGCAACGCCAGCTGAACGTCGGCCTCGTGGAAACCGGATTGCGCAGCCCTGGCGAGCTCCGGCAAGATCGCCGCGGTATTTCGTGTACGAAGCTGAACCGTCAAGCGACTGTACGAAAAGGTCGCGTCGAGGCTTATGTACTTTGCTGCATGTGCGTAATCGCCCTTCTGAATGAACGGATTTGCGCAAGAACGGAGCCCATTGAATCCGGGGTCGAGTGTGAGCGCGGCATCGCATTGCGCGCCCGCTTCCTCCAGAAGTCCGGCATAACGGAATACGTAGCTCAATCCGAAATGGGCAGTAGACAGGTCCGGACGTCTACCAAGAAACTCCATGGCCTGATCGTAGGCGCCATTCAGGTCGCCTTGCTCGACACGAATAATTGTCGGCACCGAGGGGACGTCCGGGTCCAGTTCCGATTGACGCTTGTACGCCTGCAATGCCTTGGTAACCGAATCCGTCCCGCTGTCGCCGTAGTGGTAATTGACGTAATAACGCCAGCCCAACTCAGCCCACGCCGGCGCATAGCTTCCATCCATGGCAACTGATTCCTCCAGCTTCCTAATGGCAAGCCGATTGGGCTCAGGATCGAGAGGAAAACTCAAGCTATGCAAGAAGAGTTCGAAAGCCTGGGCGTTTCTTGGCACGGGAATCTTGCTTGTGGAAGTGTCGAGAATGTTCATGGCCAGCAACATTTCCCGGGTCGTACGAGACGCTAGCTGGTCATGTAAAGCAACCAGTTCTTGTGGAGACACCCTGGCTTCCCCACGCCAGACGGGCTGGTCCCGGGCCACGTCCACCAACTCCAGATTTACCTGCAGGTGCTGCCCATCCAACAGGAATCCTCCCGCTAATATATGCGTTACTCGCAGTTCCTTGCCGACAGTGGCGGGGTCGGCAGGCTCGGTGGCGTACCGGTTGGTCGAGGCAAATGGCCGCACGGTCACAGAAGGCACATAGGTGAGGTCGGTAACCAGATCATTGGCAATCGCATAGCGCAGGTAATCGAAATCCGGGCCAGCACCCTCGTTGGCAAAGGGAAGAACGGCGATCACCTTTCGCGCTGGCGTGGGTGGTCCTGATCGGCTCCGCCATGCGTATTTCCAACCGGCCGCTAAGAACAAGACAGCTGCCCCCGCCATAATCCACAAGAGGTGCCATTTGAAGCGCGAGCCGGGCGAAGGCCTTCCACTCGGAATCTGCAAGACCGGGGACGGTGGCTCAGTAACCCCTGCGTCGGCTCTTTCAGATGGCCGCTCGCATTCCACCGGTGCGATAAACCGGTAACCGCGCTTGGGAACGGTTTCAATGAAGATGGGATTGTCCGCGTCGTCGCCCAGGGCAAAACGCAATTTCTTCAGCGCCGCATTCAAGCTGCCATCGAATTCGACGTAGGTACCCTCCGGCCAAAGCGACTGTCGCAGCTCCTCGCGGGTGACGACCTCGCCGGCACGCTCCAGAAGGATGGTCAAAAAGCGAAATGGCAGCTCCTGCATTCGCACCGGCTCGCCTTTGCGCAAGAGCTTCCGGCGGGCAAGGTCGAGCTCGAAAAGGCCAAACCGATAGCCGCATTTGGATTGTGTGGGCGCGGGCATGAGAAGAAGCGGCGAGAAGCCGCCCCGGTTGGCGAAAAAGTGTAGCACGGACAAGGATTTTCAGATCATGAATTTTCCCAAGCTACTGAAACAACGGCGATTGCCAGGTCAGCGAGAGATCACGGGAAAGTCCTTTGACGAATCTCGCATGTTGCTTCACTCTGCCGTTCGGGTGGCGCCTGACCCAGCAACTCCCAGGTCCCTCCGATTCGCACCCGCAAGATTCTTGCAAGTTAGGAGGAGAAGATGACCCGCCAATGGACGGTTACATTCTCGAAGTCTATCTCAACGACAAAGAAACTTATGCTAGTGGGGGCTATGTCGCGTTCACGAGCTGTCGAGACAAT
>DASPSE010000280.1:0-11852 GCA_035624085.1 Terriglobales bacterium | reverse complement strand
GCGTACGAGGATGAGGATCAAAGCGCGGCTTGGGCAGCCAGAAAGCAACGGCGCAGTCCATCTTCTTCTCCAGTGCGCAGCTACAATTCCATCGAGAATATTGCCGAGTTCTTCGCCTCGCGCGGAAAGAAGTTCAGCCTTTCCAAGCTCTCGGTCGAACAGCCGAAAGGGAAGAAAGGTTTCCGGCCGGGGCAAAAGGTCAAGCACCCGAAATACGGCGAAGGCACTGTCTACCAGCGAGAAGGAGAAGGCGACGAGGCCAAGATTACGGTACAATTCCCGAGGTTCGGCTTGAAGAAGCTGGTCGAGAAGTATGCCCAGCTGGAGCGAGCCTGAATGACCCCTAGTGCGGCAGGTCGTAAGCGAAGGAAGGTCCGACAGACCAATCGAGGGAAGCTGGTTAAGGGAATCACTAAGAAGCTTCCTTCGAGGCTGTTCGAATATCCCTCTTTCCAGGAGGCACTAAAGAAAGTACTCGGCCACTACTCCGGGATCTATGCACTGTATAGGGGACAAGAGCTGTACTACGTCGGGCTCAGCAATAATCTTCACAGTCGGATAAAGCACCACCTCGAGGACCGCCATAAGGGGAAGTGGGATAACTTTATGATCTTTCGGATAAAGAGGGCGAACTATCTGAAGGACATTGAGACCGTTATACTGCAGACGCACCAGTCACCCGGAAACATTCAAAAGGGCAAGCTGCCCAAGAAATACAATTTAACCGAGCCGTTCAAAGCGGCCCTCAAGGGCCTCAAGCGCGAAATCGACCTCATTGATCGTGCTCTTAAATGAGAAAGGAACGATGGCAAACACGAGGAGTTTAAGCAAGGAAGAGCGCAAGAAATCCAAACGCGCCTCACGCAAGAAGCGCAAGGCAGAGAAACCGTTGAAACCCCGCGAGTACGCGCGCGGTTCGCAGAAGCGCAAAGTAAAGAAGATGGCCCGCGGCCAGGCCAAGCGCTAGAACCTATGAACCACCAAGGACACGAGGATCACGAACCTTTTACTCCGTGTACCTCTGTGTCCTCTGTGGTTGAATCTTAAAGGGACCTTTGGCACAACCCCCGATCACCACCGAACCGATCCGGACCTCAGAGAATCAGCTTTTCTGTTGCAAGTCCATCGACAAGCTGATCTCCGAATCCGAGGCTCCCGGCCAGCGGCTGCAAAAGACTCTTGGCCCCTGGTCGCTCACCGCGCTCGGCATCGGGGCTGTCATCGGCTCGGGCATCTTTGTTCTGACTGGCACCGCCGCGGCCGGGGAATTTTTTCAGGCGCCTTCCATCCTGCACGCGCAAGTCCTCGACATGCTCGTCAATCTTATCCGCGGCGGTGGCACCGCCCACGTTCTCATGCATGGGCGTCCGCCGGCTGGCCCGTCCATCGCCATTTCCTTCTTCCTCGTCGCCATCGCCTGCAGCTTCGCGGGCTTGTGCTACGCCGAACTGGCTTCGATGATTCCCATCGCCGGCAGCGCCTACACCTACTCCTACGCCACGCTCGGCGAGATTTTTGCCTGGATCATCGGCTGGGACCTCATCCTTGAGTACGTGGTGAGTAACGTTGTGGTTGCCATCGGTTTCAGCGCTTACACCAAGGCTCAACTTGCATCCTTCGGCCTCAACCTTCCTGACAAATGGTCCACACCCGTTTGGGAAGCTGGCCACTGGACCGGTTCGTATTTCAATGTCCCGGGTTTTCTCATCATATTTATTCTGACTGTTCTGCTGGTGCGTGGTGTGCGCGAATCGGCCGAAGCCAACAACGTCATGGTTGCCATCAAGATCGGCGCCATCCTGATCTTTCTGGTGGTCGGCGGCGCGCTCGTCAACCCCAGCAACTGGAGGCCTTTCGCTCCCTCCGGTTTCGGCGGCATCGTGACCGGCGGTGCAATCGTCTTCTTCACCTACATCGGTTTCGACTCCGTCTCGACCGCTGCCGAGGAATCGCGCAACCCGCAACGCGACTTGCCTTTCGGCATCATTGCGTCACTGATCGTTTGCACCCTGCTGTACGTCGGCGTGTCCGTCGTGCTGCTGGGTATGATGAAGTATTCCACCTTCGTCTCCGGCGAAGCCGGGCAGGCGCCGGTGGCGTATGCGCTGCGAGTGCTTGGCGCCAGCCGATGGTCGCGGTCCATCATCGTGATTGGCGCGCTCACTGGGATGATTTCGTCGCTCTTGGTCTTCCAATATGGTCAGGCGCGCATCTGGTACGCCATGTCGCGCGATGGCCTCTTCCCCAAATTTTTCTCGGCAGTTCACCCACGCTTCAAAACCCCACACTGGGCTACCTGGATCGCGGGATTCGCCGTGGGCGTCCCGGCAGGAGTTTTCGCGGTCAGCGATGCCGCCGATCTCTCCAACATCGGCACCCTTTTCGCCTTCGCGCTGGTTTCGCTCGGAGTGATCATTCTGCGGCGCACCCAGCCTGAGCGCCCGCGCGTTTTCCGTGTACCCTTCGTGCCCTGGTTCCCGCTGATCTCCATCATTCTCTGCGGCGGACTCATGACCGGCCTGACGGTGATCACCTGGATTCGATTTATCGTGTGGCTGGTCTTGGGGCTTCTGATTTACACCTTTTACAGCCGCCACCGCAGCGAATTCGCGAAGTGAGTTCGCTATAAAAGGAAGTCACCTTTGCACAGGCCGGGTACCGTAACTTGGGATATCCAGCCGATTACTTGCTGGAGGTGGAAGAGGGATTTTGGGCGGAAACTTCTCCTTGCAAGGCTTCAATCAGTAATTCAAGGGCTTTCCAGTCTTCCACGGTGGAACCATTTGTGAATCGGATTCCCAGGCCCGCCTGGTCGCGGCGCTGCACAACGCCCCACAGATCCGCGCACACATCGGCCGTTTGCAGTACAACGCGGACCCGCGCTTTCTCCGGGATCGCTCGAGGTGTCTCCAGGTAACATCCGCTCAGGCTGATATTCTTCAGCGTGGCTAGCGCCGCCGCGCCACTCGCAGCTTCGCGCACAGCTACGGTGGTGGTCAGAGCGAAACGCGGGTGAACAATATCGGGTGAGGTGCTCATGGATTGTGTCAGCTATCTCGACGCTACCGGGCCCCTGCGCCGCGAGCAAATTACCTTGGTCATCAGCGGGCGTACACCTTGTACCAAGCGCGTTTCGGGGAGGCCGAAAAAGTCCGTTCACCGGCGGTGCCCCGGTCCTTCCGCATCATGTGCGGAGGCCGGGGGATTAACCTGAATTGTGCCGAACAGGCCACCACCCACTCGCCAATCTTCAATCTGAAATCTACAATCTAAGATTTATGGCGGCTCCAGCTGCTCGGCCTCATTCGTTCATCCTTGGCCTGCCGAAGGCCGAGCTGCACCTGCATCTTGAAGGTTCCATCGACCCACCCACTCTGCTTGAATTGAGGACCCGCCACGGCAAGTCGAGCACCCTCACCGAAATCGAGCAGCTTTATCGCTACGAAAACTTCACCGGCTTTCTCATGGCGTTCAAGACGGTCACCGAAGACCTGCAGACTCCCGAAGATTTCGAGCTGATCACCTACCGCTTGATGGAGAAGCTGAAAGCCGAAAACGTACTGCATGCGGAGGTGTACGTTTCAGTCGGCGTATGTCTGTGGCGCAAGCAGGATTTTGCCGCCATCTTCGACGCCATGGAGCGCGGACGCCAGCGCGGCGAGCGCGATTTCGGCGTCTCCCTGCTGTGGATCTTCGACGCCGTGCGCCAATTCGGCACCGACAAGGCACAGCACGTGGCCGAGTTGGCCGCTCGCTATCACGGGCCCAGCGTGGTCGGCTTCGGAATCGGCGGTGACGAACTCAAGGCTCCACCAGAATTGTTTCGCGACGTCTACGCCTACGCCGCCGACCAGGGCCTTCGCCTTACGGTTCATGCTGGCGAAAGCGCCGGTCCGGGATCGATTTGGGGAGCGCTCAATCTCCGCGCCGAACGCATCGGCCACGGGCTCACCGCCTGGCAGGACCCAGAGCTGGTCGAAGAGCTCTCAAGACGCCAGGTTCCGGTTGAGATTTGTCTTACCAGCAACTTGCGCACCGGTTGCTGTTCATCCATCGCTGAACATCCGGTTCGCAATTACTTTGATCAGGGCATCATGATTACCCTCAACAGCGACGATCCAGCGATGTTCGGTACTTCGCTCTCCCGGGAATACCAGTTGGCTCAGGATAGGTTCGGCTTCACTGACGAGCATTTGCGGGAATTGGCACGGAATTCCTTCGAGGCATCGTTTCTCCCCGCCGACAAGAAAGTCAACTTTCTTAACCTCTTCGATGCCATCGTGGCACGGTAAGAATTCCTCGGTCCCATGGCTCGAGCCGTCCCGAGTTTAGAGTCCCCGAGGCACCCTTCGGCCACCCTCCCCGCATCCCAGTGTTTGTCCAGGGCGGAGGGGGGAGTCTTGCCTTGGGTCAGCCAAAGACATAAAATATTGTTCACGAACAAGTGTCTGCGAGGAGTGTCTTTTCCATGTCTCAGGTAGGCGCGCGACGGTACTTTTCCTGTTCATTTCTGTTACTGTCGCTGATTGGCGCGGGATTGCTGGCAACTGCCCAACAGGACGCCAAGTCCGCCCCCTCGGGGGACACGCAAAACCAGCAGGATCAGCAGGTTGACCCCCTAAAGCGGCCCGTCAGCGAGAAGCAGAAGAAAGAAAACGCGAAGTCCCTCAAGCAGGAACTCAGCAAAACCTACAAGAAGTGGCTGGACGAGGACGTTGTCTATATCATCTCCGACGAAGAGCGCAAAGCTTTTAAACAGCTTTCCAACGACGAGGAGCGCGACCAGTTCATTGAAGCTTTTTGGCAGCGTCGTAATCCTGACCCCGACAGCGAAGAAAACGAATTCAAGGAAGAGCACTACCGCCGCATCGAGTATGCCAACGAGCACTTTGCCTCCGGTGTTCCCGGCTGGAAAACCGACCGCGGGCGGATTTATATCATGTATGGCCCGGCGGACGAGATCGATTCCCATCCCTCGGGAGGGACCTACGAGCGCCCGATGGAAGAGGGCGGAGGCGAAACCTCGGCCTTTCCTTTCGAAGACTGGCGCTATCGCTATCTCGAGGGCGTCGGGCAGGAGGTCATCATCGAGTTTGTGGATACCTGCATGTGCGGCGAATACCACATGACCATCGACCGCTCAGAAAAAGACGCCCTCCTCTACACGCCGAACGCTGGTCTTACCCTCTATGAGCAGATGGGCATGGCCAACAAGGCCGACAGATTTAACTCGGGCGGTTTGGAGCGATTGGGTCTGGGCCCAATGAGCAGCATGGAAGAAAGCAAGGAGTTTGACCGCCTGGAACAGTACGCCAAGCTGAACACACCGCCCCCTGTGAAGTTCAAGGACCTTGAAGAAGTCGTTAGCCACAAGATTACTTACAACCTCATGCCCTTTGACGTCCTTACTGATTTCGTCAAGGTCACCAGTGACACGGTTCTGGTACCCGTAACCGTCCAGCTAAAAAACCGCGATATCACCTTCCAAAACAAAGACGGAGTGCAGCGGGGGACGGTTAACATCTTCGGTCGTGTCACCACCTTGACCGGTCGAGTCGCGCAGACGTTCGAAGACACCGTACAAGCGGATATTCCCGAGGAGCTCCTTGCCAAGGCAGCCGAGAATTCCCAGGTTTATTGGAAGGCGCTTCCCCTGCGCCCCGGCCGTTACCGCTTCGACATTGTGGTCAAAGACGTGAACGGGGACCGCAAAGGCACGTGGAGTAAAGGGATTCAGGTTCCCGATTATGCCGAGGACCGTTTGGAAACTTCATCTCTGATCGTTGCTGACCAGATGGAGCCTGTCGCCTCCAAGAACGTCGGCACTGGGAGTTTTGTGATCGGCGCGACCAAGGTCCGCCCGCGGGTGCCTCCCTCGGATGGCAAGCCGGTGACCTTTAAACGCAACCAGAAACTCAACTTTTGGATGCAGGTCTACAACCTCAGCGTGGACGACAAAACGCACAAGCCTTCGGCCACGGTCGAGTACAATGTCGTGAACGCAGCGACCAACAAGCCGGTGATTCACACGGTTGAATCGACGGACACCATGGGCAATATCGGCGACCAAGTGACCCTGCAGAAAACGCTCGCGGCCGCCAACCTTGAACCGGGCGTGTATCGCCTGCAGATCAAGGTGAATGACAACATCTCCAAGCAGTCGGTCGATCCCACGGCGACTTTCGCAGTGGAGTAAGCCGCAACCAGGTGAGGTGGTGGGTTGATGTTGCGCAAGCTTGGGTTTTTCATGTTCGTGTTGGGCCTCGCGCTTCCGGCGTGGTCTGCCGATAGGCCGGGTACCCTCTCGGGCTACGTGCGCAACGCCGCGGGCGCGCCGCAAATGGGCGCGGTGGTTGAAATCCTGGGATCAGCTGCGCCGGCGGTTACTGCTTTCACCGACGATCGCGGGTTCTTCTCGGTTGGCGGACTTCTTCCCGGCGTCTACGACATCAAGGTTTCCGCGGCATCTTTTCTACCCTCATTTCGTGACGGGGTTGGACTGCGCCCCGGCGGCAAGGTCGTGTTGAGCCTCACGTTGAACACGCTTTTCGATGCCATCAAATTGGCCCCGGCGCAAGGCCCGGCTGATCAAGACGACTGGAAGTGGGTGCTGCGTTCCTCCGCCAACCGCGCCATTCTGCGCGCTGTGGAAGACAAGTCAACGACCACCAGCTCTGCTGCCGTGCTGGGAGATTCTGCAAAGAATAATCACGACCTGAAGGGCAGCCTTTCGTTCCTGGCTGGGGCAGCATCGGAGGGCTTCGGTGGTGCTTCCGATATGAGTACCGGCTTTTCGGTCGAGCGTTCGATTTTCGCCTCTGACACCATCGGTTTCTGGGGCAACATCGGCTACACCGACGGCGCATCCCCGGCTTCGGTTCTGCGCGCGTCCTTCAGCCACAAGATGTCCAACGGTTCGGAGCCGCAGTTTGCTCTGACCATGCGCACCCTGCCCGCGCCCTTCACTATGCCCAATGCTTCGCTGCAGGCGCTGGCGATGACCACCTCCGACAGTTTTGCGCTGGGCGATGTGCTTGAATTTCGCTTCGGCAGCGAGTTGCAGACCATCCAGTTCCTGGGCCGCGTGACCGCGTTCCGTCCTTTCGGATCCGCGGACCTTCATCTCTCCCCAAACACGGTCGTCGAATACCGTTATGCGACGTCAGAACCCGATGCGCAAATGGAGAGAGGTTTTGAGTCCGCGCCCGCCGATCTGAGCGAGTCGCAACCCCGGGTGAGCATGGTGAATTACAACTCGGCGCTCGAACATGCGCATCATCACGAGCTTTCTCTTTCGCGGCGCGTGGGTAACAACACCAGCCTGCAGGTCGCAGCGTTCTACGATCGGGTGGTGGATCCTGCGCTCACCGGCGTTGGAGAATTATCGACCGATGGCGGCATGGTTCTGCCGGATGTATATTCCGGAACCTTCACCTATGAGGGCAACGATCTGAAGACCGAAGGCGTGCGGGTGGTGGTGCAACAGAAGTTGACTCGCGACATTACCGGAACCATGGATGTGGACTACGGCGGCGTGCTCACGCTGGAGAATCCCGGAACCAGTCTGGCCAATGCGCAGCAGTGGATCGGCACGCGCGAGCGTCACAGCGCGGCGGGAAAAGTCAGCGGGGTCATGCCCAAGACGAGGACGCATTGGATTGCGTCCTATCGCTGGATTGATGGCCCGGCGCTCACGCCCGTAGATACCTTCAATGCCTCGCCCGGTCAGGCCGCGCCCTATCTTAATATTTACTTCCGCCAGCCCGTTCCCTTGATTTTCCCCGGACACCTGGAGGCGCTGGTCGATCTGCGCAACCTGCTCGCCGAAGGCTACGTCCCAGTCCTGGGCGCCGACCGCCGCACCGTCTACCTCGTCCAATCCGCCCGCGCCGTCAGGGGCGGGTTGAACTTCACGTTCTAGCATCTCCCCTAATTTCTTCAATTGTCATCCTGAGCGCAGTTGGTTCATTCGCTTGCGAATGAACCAATGCAGTCGAAGGATCCCTCGCAGCTCAACCTCCGCAGCGGCAGTTCAGGGAATCCTCCCCATGCAACCTCTCCGGAACAGATGGGAGAATCCCTTGATGCGTCCGGGAATATTTCTGTTTATGGAGGGTCCTTCGACTACGCATGATCTTCGCGCATGCGCGAAGATTATGCTCCGCTCAGGATGACAAGCCGATAAGCGCTCTCGGCATGACAGGGGCAGTCCGCACTGCTTAGAACGGGCCCTCGTCCTCCAACTCCGCTGGCGTGAGCGGAATTTGCTCCTCCGCAGCTTTGCGCGCCTCAGGTGCCCGTTTGTGTGTCACATCGAGGGCAAAGCGCGGATAACCAATCTTCTTCCCCGCTAGCAGCTCGGCGATGCTGAGAATCTGGAGCCGCGGAGCTGATTCTTTTCCACTGCGGCGCAATTTTAGCGCGGATTTGATCGACTAAGGAACTGTAAGTTTGATGTGGTCTTAGCCTCGGGAGTCGTACAGTGTCGCCACAAACAAAAAAGCCGCAGTGGGCTGCGGCTTGCGGTAGAGCGTCCTGGCAACCGGATTACTTGTCGTGCTTGTCTTTGTAGATGCTCTTGCTGATCCGGTTTTGCTGCCGGTTGATCCCGGCTTGTTCGGCCTTGGTCAGATGGCCGTTGTGCGCCGCCATGTCTTTCTTCTCGCGATTCTGTACGGCGGTTTCGCGCTTTTCCAGGTTGGCAGCCTGTTTTGAGTTCAACGTTCCGTTCTTCAGACCGTTTGCGATGCGGTTCTGCTGGTTCTGCTCGCGGCCGTTCACCTGGTTCACCCGCGGATGGCCAGGATCGACAACGCCCGGGCCCGCGCCTGAGGTATTGGTTGAGGTTTGAGCAGCGGCCGATCCGGCGAACAGCAATCCACCAGCTGCCAGGACTAAGAGCGAATGCGTGATTTTGTTGGTCATGCTTGTTGGAACCCCCGGCGCAAAGGTTAGTTCTATGTTATTGAAGTGGTCTAGGTTACGAAGGTCCTATCGAGGTAACTGCCGAGATTCTCGCCGGAAGGCGGGGTCAGGAGTCAGGGTCAGTAGCCAGTGGGGTATGGCTTTGTGCTGACTGCTGACCACCAATTCTCTTCACCGATGAATTGTGCCAAAATCGCTGGCTATGGGATATAGAATTCTCGTTTACTAGGGCGGCCAATGAGGATCCTGGTCGACATCTTCGGGCAAATCCTGCGCACGTTGTGGGCGCACAAGCTGCGCTCTTTCCTCACTATGTTTGGCATCGCCTGGGGGGTGGGGTCATTGTTGCTGCTGGTGGGTCTGGGTGAGGGCTTCCGTTCGGGCAACAAACGGGGCATGTCCGAATACGGTGACAACATCATGTGGCTGTATCCGGAGCGAGTCCCTGCTGTGCCGGGGAGTCCCAATCCGGGACGTCACTACCACCTCACCTACCAGGACTATCTCGATATTCGCCGCGAGGCGCCACACGTGTCGGCCATCACTCCGGTGCTTTCGCGCACGGACGTGCGCGCAGTCAGCGATTTTGCCAGCGCCAGCGGCGAGATTATGGGGATTGAGCCGCAGTACCGGGGCATCCGCTACCTTCCCCTGAAGCAGGGACGCTGGCTGAATTGGCTGGATGAGACCCAGAGACGCAACGTCATCGTGCTGGGCGACGAGATGACCAGGAACCTCTTTCCTGGCCGCCCTGCAGTGGGCTCGACCATTCTGCTCAACGGAATCAACTTCGAAGTGGTGGGAACGATCATCCGCGTCGGTCGGGGCGATAACAATTCCACCAACATGCGGGGTTATATTCCGTATCAAGTGATGAATGTGTATTTCCCCCTAAAAGGGGAAGGCGAGCGGAATGCCATTTCCTTTCTGAATTTCCAGCCGCTTACCGCAGACGATCACCTTCTCGCGGCGGAAGAGGCGGAGAAGGTTATTGCACGCAATCATGGCTTCGATTATCGCGATGCAGATGCCTTCGACGTAGACGACACGGTCAAGCGGGCGCAAGCCATGGGCACGATTTTCGACGCCATGGACATGTTTCTCGGCACAGTGGGAGCCGTTACTCTCGCGCTCGGCGCCATCGGTGTCATCAACATCATGCTGGTTTCGGTGACCGAGCGGACGCACGAGATCGGCCTGCGCAAGGCGTTAGGAGCAACCCGGCGCAGCATTCTGTTTCAATTCTTCCTGGAGGGTATTCTGCTGACCTTGTTGAGCGGAATGATCGGGATGGCATTTGCCGGCGGGTTGATGTACGCGCTGGGCCATGTGCAAGGTCCACAAGGTTATGATCCGCCGCGGCTTGTGCCCATGACGGCCACTTTGGCGATCGCGTGCCTCACAGTTGCGGGGGTGATTGCCGGAATCTATCCGGCGCGCAAAGCCGCCATGCTGCAGCCGGTGGAAGCGCTGCGGCAGGAGTAAGAGATGGTCAGGGCTTTACTCAGCGAAGCCTATGGCGCGATGAAGCACAACCGCCGCCGTACCATGCTCACTATGCTGGGCATGGCCTGGGGAATCGCGACGGTGGTGATGCTGCTCTCCTACGGCAATGGGTTTGGGCAAGCTTGCGCCAACATTTTTGCCGAGTTTGGCACCCGCCTGATGATCGTTCAGCCGGGCAGGACATCGATGCAGGCGGGGGGACAGAAAGCCGGTGTGCAGCTTCGTTTTACCTTGGATGACGTGGATCTGTTGAAGCAAAACCTGCCAGAAATCACCCAAATTGAACCGACTGTCGGGAAGAACTGCCACATCCAGTATGAAACCCGCACTTACGATTTCTATGTGGTGGGCGGGATTCCCAACGGAATGCAAATTCGCGCGCTCAAGATCGACCAGGGCAGGTTCCACAACCCGGAAGATCAGATGCAACGCGCGCATGTCGCAGTGATCAGCCCGGAAGCCAAAGAGAAACTTTTTTCCGGGCGCAACGCCCTGCACGAGCGCATCCGCATCGACGGAATCAGTTTTGAGGTGATCGGAGTGGTGGCTCCCAAGATGCAGGAAGCGGACAGCGATATCAATCGCATAATCTATATCCCATTCACGACGATGGCCGATCTCAAGGACACTCACTATCTGGACAGTATCTGGTTTGCCTACGAGAGCGATGATTATCTGAAGCTCGAACAATCGCTGCGCTACGCGATGGCAATGCAGCACAAGTTCAACCCGATGGACCGTCGCGCTCTGATGGTGTTCAATCTGATGCAACAGGTTCGCCAGTTTGAGGTCATCACGCTGGGTTTGAAAATTCTGCTGGCCTTCATCGGGACGCTGACGCTGGGAATCGGCGGAGTGGGGCTGATGAACATCATGCTGGTTTCAGTCACGCAGCGCACACGCGAGATTGGAATGGAAAAGTCGCTGGGCGCGCGTGGCCGGGATATTTTTCTGCAATTTCTTGCAGAATCGCTGACTATCACATTTATGGGTGGAGCGCTGGGGGTTATTCTGGCGTTCGCGGTCTCGCTCTCCGTAGGCAGATTGACCCTGTACAGCGCGATGGCCAAGCATGCAGAAGGTGGAGACATTCGCCTTGTGATTGATCCGGGAACGCTGCTCATCGCGACGGTGATTCTTGCCGTCGTGGGACTGGTCAGCGGAATGCTGCCCGCGATCCGCGCGTCGCGTCTCGATCCGATTGAGGCGCTGAGGTACGAGTAGGGGGCTGGCCCAACCTTTCCACTTCGGGATCCGGGTTGCCCCACTCAAAACCGGTCTTGCTTGGGTGGGAGGGGTTTTCAGCCGCCCTGCTGCTGTGGCGGGCTACTCCGCGAACCCGTCCGGCTGGCTCAGCCCGCCAATGTGAGCTTCGTGGTCGATGTACTGGCGTCCGGCGGCGAGAGCTTTGCGGTCAATAT
>DASPSE010000257.1:0-25710 GCA_035624085.1 Terriglobales bacterium | reverse complement strand
GCGCGCAACCGTCAGGCAGGCAAACGCCTGTTCTGGCTTCCTGCGCTGATGATTGTCTGGGTCAATCTACACGGCGGATTCGTGCTCGGTTTCGCCATGCTGGCGATCTACCTGGCCGGCGGCGTGATCGAATATTTCACTCGCAAGGAGCAGCAAGCAGAAATTGCAACTTGGCTCAAGCGGCTGGGTGGCGTGACGGCGCTTTGCCTGGCCGTGAGCTTCGTTAACCCCTCCGGTTACCATCTTCACGTCCACATTTATCGCTATCTTTCGGACCGCTTCCTGATGAGCCAGATCAGCGAATTTCGCTCGCCGGATTTCCATGGCGGGGCCCAGCAGTGTTTCGCGGTTCTCCTGATTGCCGCGATTTTGACCCTGGCCAGCAGCCGGCGAAGACCCGGGCCTTCGTCTCTTCTGCTTCTACTTTTTGCCGCTTACAGCGGACTCTACGCCACTCGCAATCTCCCCACATCCTCGCTGCTGATCACGCTGGTGATTGCTCCACATCTCTCCGACACCGTTGCTCAAGCCGCCACCAGGTCAGCTATTGCGTCCCGGCTGCGCGGCTTGTTCTCGCGTGTGGATTCCTTCGGCGCCCGTATGCTCAATCTCGAAATCGAATTCCGCGGGCATCTTTGGATTGTGTTCGTGTTTGTTCTTGGCCTGTGGGCCTGCATGCACCACGGACGGCTCGGTTCGACTCAGCTCATCAGTGCGTATTTCGACGCTAAAAGTTTTCCGGTGGAAGCCAGCGAGTATATTGCCGACCACAACATTCGCGAACCCATTTTCAGCCTGGATTATTGGGGCGGATACCTGATCTACCGCCTGTATCCCCAAACCAAAGTCGTTGTCGAC
The DNA here is from genome assembly GCA_035624085.1 of Terriglobales bacterium. Classification (GTDB taxonomy): domain Bacteria; phylum Acidobacteriota; class Terriglobia; order Terriglobales; family Acidobacteriaceae; genus JAFAGX01. The sequence continues at coordinate 24,852 of DASPSE010000257.1, read as the reverse complement.
GACCGCCACGACCTCTACGGCGATCAATTCATCAAAGACTATTTAAAGATTGTCCTGGTCCAACCCACCTATGAAAAAGAACTGGATCAGATGCATGTCGATTGGGTCCTGGTGCCTCGCTGGTCGTCGCTGTCGAACATGCTGCGCCTTACCCCACAGTGGACTGCAGTGCATGAAGACGGCACGGCCGCGCTCTTTCACCGCCGGTTTTAGCAACGAGCCTACTTGGGTGCCCCACCCTTAGCGGTGTTCGGGTGGGATCGGGACAACTGCGACGGAGGACGGGGCGCGAGAAAATGCTTCCTTCGACTTTCCCACCCAAGCAAAACCGGCTTGGGTGGGGCACCCAGAACTCCAACAAAATTGTGAAGGGTTTTACCGCGTATCGATCTGGAATCCCAGAATTGCCGTCACTTCGATGGGTTGGTCGCCGTGAAACACGGGACGGAATTTCCAACTGGACAAAGCCGCCAAGACTTGGTTGGTTGTCTCCCGGCTGCCTTCCAACACCTGCGGGTTGCGCAGCATTCCGGAACGGTCAAGCGTGCAGGAGATCACCGTTCGCGAGAGCTTAAGATTGGCGGGCAAATCGGCGCGCACCGGTTGTGGCGCCACCAGGTCGTCGGCGTAGGGATGCTTGGCGGAGGTGGGATCCGCGTACTCCATCACAGCCGTTCCCAGCCTGGTATCGATGTAGATGGTGTAGACCTTATCGCCCTCCAGCTTGCCGTAGAGATTGAACGCGCCGCCGGAACGCGAACTTCCGACAATCGTGATGTCCGGGCCTTCGTTGCTTTTCATTTTCGAGGATCGTCCTCCGATGGCGGGAGCGCTACCGTCACCGCCAAAGCTGGGAAGCGTGATCACGTTGCTGCCGCCGTGCACGGAGACGCCGGGCATGGCTGGCTTGGTCACCGATCCAGTTCCCGCGCCGCCAGTACCGGGATAAGGAGAAATTCCGTTGTGAGCGATGGTGTCGGCGCCACCGCCATTCCCCGTATTCGAGCCTCCCGGGCCTTCACCCTGCAGCGCGGCTCCAGTGCCCTGGCCGCGCGCGATATCAGTTCCGCCTCCCGGTCCGCCTAATCCCGGTTTTGCGCCTCCCGACGGTGAGAGCGCCAAGGCGCCTGCCCCGGCGCTGCCCGGCACCGCAACCGTTGATCCAGGCTGGCTGGAAACGACAACTCCCGTCCCATTGCCGCTGCCGCCGGCATGGCTGGGAGGTGCCGCAACAGATCCTGCATCCAGCGGGCCGCCTAATCCTGAACCGCGATTACCGTGTCCCAGCCCGCTATTGGCCACAACTGTAGGCGGGGGCGGAACGACCGACGTCCCGCCGCCTAAGCTGCCGTTCGGTGAACGATGAAGCGAACTGCTGCCGACCTGCACCGGAGGGGGAACCACCTTGGAATCTCCCAAGCTCGCAACAGCCGAGTGCCCGCCGCTAACGCCCCCGACCTGCACCGGAGGAGGAACAACTTTCGAATCGCTTAAACTCGCCGTCGCAGAGCGTCCGCCGCTGCCAACCCCGGTTACCTGCACTGGAGGAGCTACCACATTAGGATCTCCCAACACCGCAACCGTTGTGCGTCCGTTTGGCGTGCCGTTCAACTGAACTGGAGGTGGCACAACATTCGCGTTGCCCATACCGCCATAGGGTCGTCCGGACGACGCATTACCCACCTGAACTGGAGGCGGCACAACTTGCTTTTGCAACTCGCCAGGTCCGTATCCCGGGCCGCGGGTTGCCGTGTCACGCGTAAATTGGCTGGGTGGTGGCGCAATCACGGCAGGTGAAGGCAGAGTGAGCCGGGCCTGCGAATTCGTCGTCTGCTCGGGCGCAGAAACCGGGGGTGGAATCACAGCCACTGCCTGCGAACCGGGGATTCTCGGCAACGTCACATCTCTCTGTATCCCGCTGGGACTCGGTGGAACTGCGGCCGCGCTCATGGAAGGCGAAGCCCGCAATTTGTCACGCCGGACGTCGGGACTTGGAGCCACGGCCGCATCCATCGCCGGGGCCACCAGCATTTTGTCTCGATGCACTTCCGGCGCAGGAGCGACGGCAAGATCGGCCAAGCCCGGAGCCTGTAACGAGGGTTTCAAGCCTTCCGCCGGAGGCGGACCGGGCAGCGGCTTATACGCCAGCAGGTTGGCCACTGCGGAATTGGACTGCGGTAACTTTAGGCTGGGCGCATCCACTACTTTTTCCCGCAGCAAATCGCCGCGAGCCACGCGGATGACCTGCGTCTTGTGAAATGCCTCCTGCCCGCCGGCGCGGCCGGTACGCCCCACTTTGGCCCCACCCAAATCTTCTGTTTGCGGCAATTCATCACCGGAGAAATAGATCACGTCGTACTTCGGCAAGGCCGGCGGCTGGTAAGGGTACAGAAATGCCAATCTTTCCGGCAGCACAATTGCCGCAATTAGCAACAACGCTTCGAGCATCCAGGCGGCCAGCATTCCCTGGCGTGGAAACAGCCCGGTTCGGGCTTCCCCGGCGAGCGGCAGGGAAGACTTCGCCAGCGCAGGCCGAATGGACGTGACAAACTCCTGCCACGGCGACGACCACTCAACCAGAAGCTTGAGCTCATCGTTCATGCCGTGCTTGCCTCCGCCCCCTGTCCCATTGCGATTTCAATTTCATCTCCGATGGCAGTTCCGCTCGCTTTTAATGTTTCACCCGGCAACTCGAGGACTGACGCGGCCCCCAGCTTGATCCCGCCCACTCGCCACGGCTTAAGACTCTCCTCAACGTGCACCACGAACTTATTCGAGTCCAGATAAACCACGTCAATGGGGAAGTTCATGGCGAAAGTGTGTACCCCCCGGCAGGGCACGATCCACAAGCCATCTCCCGCACGAAATTTCGAAGCCTCGGCGCACATCAACCCACGGAAACGGGACCAGTGTGTTCCGGCAATCGCCAAACGAGTGGCTAAGTAGGCGTGGCGCGTCCGGTTGAACGCGTATGCGGTCGACCCCGTTCCCGTCATGATAAACCCTGAATACAATTCCTGATCGCTGATGTTTTCACTTTCCTGCGGGCATGAGTGTCCGAATCAGCTGGATCACGGCAGGCCCGAGGGTGACGAAAATAATCGAGGGGAGGACAAATAAAACGAGGGGGATTACCATTTTAATCGTTGTTTTAGCAGCTTGTTCTTCTGCTCTTTGCCGCCGTTCCGTCCGCAGCGAATCCGAATGCACCCGAAGCGCCTGGGCCACGCTGGTACCGAAACGGTCGGTCTGAATAAGAGTCCCCACCAAAGAGCGGATATCGTCTACGCCGGTGCGCTCGACCAGGTTGCGCAGCGCCTCGGCCCGGGGCTTGCCAGCTCGCATCTCCAAGTTTACCAGATGGAACTCGTCGCTCAACTCCGGATGTGCGTGGTGCAAATCCTGACCCACTCGCATCATGGCCTGATCCAGCGCCAGTCCGGCTTCGACGCAGATGACGGTGAGATCCAGGGCGTCGGGCAACCCCAGCTTAATTCGGTGTTGGCGGCCCTGGATTTTGCGCTTTAGCGCAAAGCGTGGCAGGAAAAACCCGAAAGCGGTAACGCTTACCAGCAGTACGGGGGATTCCAAGCCGCTGGTGGCAAGGATCGTAACCAACGCAACTAATGCGCAGGCCAGTCGGCTGCCCACATAGATCGTCAGGTGACGCGGGTCGCGGTATCCCGCTTGAATGAGCCAGCGGCGCGTACGTGAGACGTCGCTGGGCGACAAAGGGATGGCCTTGCTTAGCGGATCCAGCGCCTGCCCCAGGCGTTCCTTCAGCGCCGGCTTTTCCACGGGCTGGGCACGCTGCCAGCCCAGCGCTCGCAAGCGGGCTCCGAGCAAGGACGAGGGAGCGTAGGCCGCTGCTCCAAAGGAAAACACCGCCAGTACGATGGTCAGAAACACGATAATGGTCAGCGCCAGGGCCATTCCTTACACCTGAATCCGGATAATGTTGCGAATCACAAAGTAACCCAGAGTCTGCAGCACGATACCGCTTACGATAAGCGTGTGCCCAATGGGGTCGGCGAAGAGCGGATGAATGAACGCAGGACTCGTCGAGAGCATGACTACCACTATGATGGGAGGCAGTGCCATCAGCAGTAGCATGGTTAGACGGCCCTGCGCCGTGTACACCCGCACTTGCCGCATGATCTTAAATCTCTCCCGGATCACATACGAGAGATTATCAAGAATCTCGGCCAGATTGCCGCCGGTTTCACGCTGCAACATCACCGCGGTCACGAAGAATTTGACGTCTACCAGCGGCATGCGGTCGGTGAGATTCAGCAGGGCATCGCGGACCGGCAACCCGAACTTCTGCTCCTCAAAGAGCATGCGAAATTCGCCGGCCACGGGCTCGGCAATTTCAGTCGCGATTAATTCCAGCGCGGTGGTGAAGGCATGTCCGGCCCGCACAGCTCTGGCCAGCGTGTCGATCGCATCGGGAAACAATTCTTCAAATTTCTGGAATCGCTTGCTACGGCGATACGAAGCATAAGAAAAAGGAAGGATTGCACCCAGAATCGCGCCCACAGCGGCGAACAGCGTCGCCTGGTCAGGCGGCAAGGACCCAGCCAGCACCAGTCCCAGGCCACCCAGGGCAATGGCGCTGATCAGGCAATAAATCAAAAGGTTGCCTGCGCGCACTTTCAAATCTGCCTGATCGAGAAAATTCTGGAAATTGGTCATCCGCTCAGACCGGCGCAGCAGGTTGTCCAGAGCCGGAATCTGACTGAGCATTTCGTCGCGCAACAGCGCCAGTTCTTCGTTCGGTTCGCGTTCACCGGCTTTTTGCACCGAAGCTAACCGCTCGCGCAAAAGCCGGGCCTGCGCCCGGCGCTGGTCCCAAAACGCGCCGGCCGCGAACACGACCAAAGCCACGGCCACAAATATCAGGATGACGATAAGCATCAACATAAGATTCGTGTGTGTATCGGCCCCTATACCTCCATCTGGGACTCAAACAATGCTGCACGTAAGCGGCACCCTGCCGCCGCCAGGCGGTCGGCGAACTTGGGCCGGATGCCGGTGGCGTGGAAGAATCCTCGCACCCTGCCGCTCTCGTCAATGCCCCGCCGGTCAAACAGGAAAATATCCTGCATCATGACGACCTCGCCTTCCATGCCAGTCACCTCCGAGATCGACATCACCTTGCGGGTTCCGTCGGAGAGGCGTGAGATCTGGACTACGGCATGGATGGCCGAAGCGATTTGCTGGCGCATGGCCCGCTCCGGCAGGTTGAGATTTGCCATCGAGAACATGCTTTCCAAACGGGCCAGCGCATCGCGCGGCGAGTTGGCGTGAACGGTGGTGAGCGAACCCTCGTGGCCGGTGTTCATGGCCTGAAGCATGTCGAAGGCTTCTTCGCCGCGCACCTCGCCCACGATGATGCGGTCGGGTCGCATACGCAGGCTGTTGATAACCAGTTGCCGTTGCCGCACGGCGCCTTTGCCTTCAATGTTCGGCGGACGCGTCTCCAGCCGGACCACGTGCTCCTGTTTCATCTGCAACTCCGCGGCGTCTTCGATGGTGACAATGCGCTCCGCGTTGGGAATGTAGCCGGATAGCACGTTCAACAAGGTGGTCTTCCCAGCACCGGTTCCGCCCGATACCACGATGTTCAGGCGCCCCTTCACGATGGCAGAGAGCAGCTCCAACATGGGTTCGGTCAGGGTCTTGTTTTCGATCATGTTGCGGGCAGTGATCGGATCGCGGCCGAAACGCCGAATGGAAAGGCAAGGCCCATCGATGGCCAAAGGAGGAATGATGGCGTTTACACGAGAACCATCCGCCAAGCGCGCGTCTACCATGGGGGAAGATTCATCCACGCGCCGCCCCACGCGGGAAACGATGCGGTCGATGATCTGCATCAGGTGGGCATCATCCTTAAAACTCAATCCGGTGGGTTCGATCTTGCCTGCCCGCTCCACATAAACCCGGTCGAAACGGTTGACCAGGATGTCGGAAACCGTGGGATCCTTCAGCAAAGGCTCCAGGGGCCCCAGACCGAAAATCTCGTCGAGAATCTCGCGTGCCAGGCGTTCGCGTTCGGCGAAGCTCAGCGGGACCGCCTCGCTGTTTACCGTGTTTCGGATCAGCAGCAGCACTTCATCGCGGGCGGTATCGCTTGGCGTGCGCCCCAGTTTTTCCAGGTCGAGACGATCCAAGATCTTGCGGTGGAGATCCGCCTTAACCTGCTGATATTCGGTTCTCTCGAAAGTTTGCAAATTCGCCATGGTCCGTTCCAAAAGGCCCTAAACTCTACACTGTTTTAAATAATGACCAAGCCTTGCGTTTCACGTCGAGTTCGTTCGCCGTCAGACGTGTAGCCAGTCCGGTAAAGGCGCGAGCGATCTCTGTATGAGTCTGCTGTAGCAGCGGCACACCACGGTCGATTGCAGTAGACACTGCAAAATACTGGTTAGGGATCTTTGCCGCCAATTTCACTCCGGCCACGGCCTCGGCATCAGCTTCGCTGAATCCCGGAATTTTGCGGAAACGATTCAGAACCAGGAGCACCTTCTCCCGGCTGCCGTTCTCGCTTAGATATTGCTGCACGCGGGCGGCACTCCACAAAGAGGCCACATCGGCGTGGGCCACCATTAAGACCGTTTGCGACAAATTAGCTACCAGGCGCGTGGCCGCGTCCATCCGCGTAGAAATATCCACCACCACATAACGAAAATGCCCGACCAACAGATCGAACAGTTTGGCATATTCCGCGTTGGAGGGCTCAGTCCCGACCGGGGCGTTGGGGCCGGCCAGTAACTGCATTCCGCTGCCATGCCGGGTCATAAAGCTTTCCAGCAGGGAACTGTCCAGGCGATGCAGATTGCGGATGGCATCGACCACGCTAAACAACGGCTTGATATTCAAGTGCAGGGCGCAATGCCCAAGGGGAGCTAAGTCCACCAGGACCGTACTGCCATGCATGGCTTGCAGGGCCAGACCCAGATTAACCGCTACGGTAGTCGAGCCGCTGCCTCCTTTTGCGTTGAGGACAGTAAATATCCTGCCGCGAGTTTCCTCCTGGTGGTGCTTTCGTTGGTAGCTGGTCAACCTTACGAATGCTTCCAGGAGATCCGTGGTGGTCGTGGGCCGCTCAATGAATTCCCGGGCTCCGGCGCGCATTGCATTCACGATCACTTGCGGTTGGCTCATACTGCCGATGGCAAAGATCGCCGGGTCTGGCACTTCCTCCTGAAGCAGTTCGATCGTGCGTAGAGCAACGCTCGGATTGTCGGCGGGAATATCCAGCAACACCACATCAGGGTGGGCGCTCTGGATTCGGCGCACTACGGGATCGGCAGCCACGACGGGAAAGGTCGCACAACTCTGCACCACGTGCGCCACACTGGTACCGTCCACCAGGACCTGCAAAACCGTGCGCTGCTCGTTATCCGATGCGACTACGACAACTGAAAGTTCGGGCATGATACCGCTGGCACTCCCTATTACAAGAAAATCAGCACTCCATCATATGCGCAAACGTTACTCTCATTTCTGGCTACCCGACGGCTTCTTATCAAATTTGTTCGGATCCAGGTAGGGCTGCGGATTGGCCGGTCCCGGCGGAGGCTCATTCGTCGGCGAAATCCGGTGCACCGTACACAGCACCATTAACTCGGACTTGTTCTTCTGCAGGTTCTTGCTTCGGAACAAATTGCCAAGAATGGGAATGTCCCCCAATCCTGGAATCTTGTTCACAACGTCGGTGAGGCGATTGTCCAGCAGACCGGCAATCACGAAACTTTGGCCATCCTGCAATTCAAATTCGGTTTCTGCTTTGCGCGTGCTCAAGGCTGGTACCGTAAAACCGGAGATGGTCAACGCGTTGCTGAAATCCAACGTGCTGACCTCAGGCGCAACCTTCAGGTGGATATTGCCGTTGGGCATAATCACCGGGGTGAAGTTGAGTTTCACTCCAAAATCCTTGAATGAGATAGTAACCGCGGTAAATCCCTGCCCCGGTTGAACGATCGGGAACGGAAACTGACCGCCGGCCAAGAAACTAGCCTCCTTGCCGTTTACCGCGATCAGATTGGGCTCCGCCAGGATCTGCAACAAGCTTTTGGTCTGCAAGGCCTCGATGGTCGCTCCGAAATTGATGTCGGTACGGAAGAGAAAGAGATTCAGTGGATTCGTAATATTGACGGTCGGAGGAGTGGGCACCGTAGAAGTAATGCTGGTCGTGCCAACCGCGGTCGTGGTGGCTGTACTGGTCGAAATGCTTTGCCCGCCGAACTGGCCCGTGCTCAGGGTTCCCGTGGTATGCCCCGTCCCGGGGGTAAAGTAATTTATACCTAATTGCAGCGCTGCCGTGCGGTCCACTTCCGCGAACTTCACTTGCAAGAGAACCTCTTGAGCCCCCACCGGACCAAACGTAAGCACGTTGACCACGTTCTTAGAGTAAGCCTCAGCGATCATGCCAGCACGCTTGGCGACATCCTCCGTCGAGACGTGGCCTGAAAGCACGATGGCAGAACGCGACGGCGTCACCGTGATCTGCTCGTCCGGGAAAACGCGTCTTTCTTCTTCGGCCGCTGCGCTCACGTCCACGTCGACTCGCAGATCGAAGCTTCGCGAACGCTCCAGTTCATCCCAGATGAGCAGTGAAACCTCGCCGGCGGAGCGACCATGAACCAGGATTTGGGTGGGGGCAACCACGATCGGGTCGGCAACGTCAGGGTCCGTCACGGAGACTCTCTTGATGCGCTCCGTGGTATTGATCAGGATTGACTTGCCGACCATCACCCGTAAGGGAGCCGCACCCGATGCTTCGCCGGCTGGAGCCTGGGCGCTGGCGGAAGGACCTGTGCCCGGCGGCGGGGCTGTGGCTTGTGCTGCACCCAGTGTCCCCGGTTCTTGCTGGCAAATCGCTCCGGGAAAAACACAAAGCAATAGCGCGAATACACTCAGTGTAATTCGCAACCGCTTGTGGGTGTCTGTTCCTTCGTTGTGCCCCGTGCTGGAGCAGATCGGCATCTTCTTAACCTCGCTGCGCTGTGTGTTCAGAATTTCGTATCTTCCTTCTTATTGCCTTTGTAGATCTCTATCGTGTAGGGGGCGGGTAGTGCGGGAGGGGTGGGGGCGGCAATGCGCTGCACTCTCGGTCTGGGGGTTTCGGTTCGGACTGGCGCAGGGGCAATCTTATAAAGCGCATCGGCTCTCGCGGCCACTAGTTCTTCCTGCCTCGTATCCAGGGGGTTCCGCAACGCCAATTGAATCTTACCCTGATTAGTGGCCAGAGTGAGTTTCTGCGCATCATCGGGGGAAACCAACAGCGTAATAACCGTTGTGGTTTGCGGCTCTCCTGCGGCATTGCGCTCCAGCTTTGGTCCGTTGGCAAGCACGGCCACGTTCTCCAGCACGGTGGTGGTCTGTTGTTGACTTGAACCCTCTGGATTTCCCGTGAGCATTACATCCACGCGCGTGCCGGGCAGCACAAAACCGGAAACCGAACTGGTGTCATTCACCCGAACCGAAACTGCACGCATCCCGGGCGGGATCAGCGACGGTAAACCGTAGCCGGCATTTTCGCCGGCTAACTTATAAGTCAGAATAAACTCGCCCTTGGCAATTGGAAGAATAACGCCGCGGCCCAGCAGCTTGTCCTTACGATGAAACACCCCTGCAGGCATTTCATTCGAGGGGAAGTGAACGTACTTCACGTCCTTGTCTTCAATCTTAGCCCCTACCTGGAGGTCGTTTGCTGCCACCAGGATGTCCTCGCCCGGGACCGATTTGGCGCGCCCGCCCAGCAGGCTGCGATAAACAAAAATACTGACAAAAGCGCCCATTGCTAAGGCAACGAAGCCAATCATCAAGAGCCGGTTACGATTCATTTCTACTCCTAAAGCTGCGTTGCTCGCTGATTACGCAGAATGCTCGCCGATGGACTATCGCGTTGGCACACACCAGTTCCGGCAGATCACTGGCTGATTGAGCTTGCGACCGACGAGAAGACATTGTTCGCGTTGCCGCCAATGAGCCTGACCGTGCCTACCACAATCACCAGGATTACAGCCAGCATCACCGCGTATTCCGCGATATCTTGAGCGTCATCCTCGCGCCAGAGTCTTAAGATCACATCCGTCATTGTGCTCACCTCCATGTTTGCACAAACGACCGCCCCACATCTCCGTCAAGTGGATGCAGTTGTCTGCCCACCAGCCCGGTTTGGCCACACTTGCTTGCGTGTTACGAATCAACAGCTTGCGAAGGGAAAAAGGTCTCCCACTCCCATGCCCATGATACTCCGAGGCGTGGCGCTTCGAGCGACAATTTCTTGCACATTTTGCCCAAAACCTGAATCTGGCTAGTAACGATAGTTTCGCAGATTAGGGCAGGGTGCGGTCAAGTGAGGAACTTTGGCCGGAAAAATGCTACCCCGGCCTCATTTCATCAAATCGGATCTCAAGTAAGATGTTGGCGTGAAGATCCTGTACCCAAAGCGTCCCGGTGACTTTGCGCGGTGGCTTGCCCGGCACGCGAGGTGGACGCCGGAGGTCTGGCTGGTTTTCAAGAAGAGAGCATCGGGGAAGCAAGCCATAACGTATCGGGAGGCTCTGCAAGAGGCCCTGTGCTAGTTGGATCGACAGTCGCGTGAAGACCCTGGACGCGGAGAGATTCTCGGTACGATTCACGGCTCGTCGGCCCGAAAGCCCGTTGAGCGAGCGTAATCTGGTGTTCGCTGAGGCGCTGCTCCAGAGCGGAAAGATGACCGATGCCGGCGTCGCTGTGCTTCCTTCACGCCTGCGGCGTAAAGCTCATGCGAAGATCACGCTGAACAAAGATTGAGCCTTTCCCTTTCGTCAGTGGGACCGGGTGAGCACGACCGCCAGCCGATCAGAGAAAATTTGCTTCCAGCCGGGTAGAGTTCCGAGAGCCGTAACCAAAGGCGCATCGGGCGGCAGGGCTACGGTTTGCACGCTCCATTTGTCAAGCGGATCCCGCCAGGACTGGCCTTTCAGATAATACGCAGAAGCGAACTCGTCGAGAAACGAATCGCCATAAAGATCCGCGCGACCGTCAATGTAAACCTGGTATTGCGGATAAAGCTCCCAGATGAAATATCCTCCCCAGTTGTAGTGGTTCATGATCGGAACCGGTGGCCGCGTCTTGGTCAGAAAGGTAACCGCTGCCGCAGGAAACTCCTTCGCTTCCTGTTGAGGTTGCCGATCGATCACATAACGGACTCGGACGCTGGCGAACGTCAGAAAGCCTGCAAGGAGCACCAAGTTCACCATCAGCTTAGCCCGGGTCAGGGGCAGCGGGCGATCAAAGAGTCCTGCTTTGCCGATTTCCTGCAACCATGTTTGAACCATTACACTGAGCATCGGGGCCGCGACGAGCACGTAAATGGGAATGTGGCGCACCGAACGCAGAGCCGCATACGTTGCTACCGCCAAAAGCAGCAGTTCTCGTGCTCGCAACCGACGGGGAGATGAACCGGAGAGCAGAATCGTGGCCAGCATCATCAGCAGCGCCGGCAGATATCTGCCCTGGTGAAAGTCCGGCGACGCCCATTCGCCGATATAGGCGAGCATGGCCCGCGAATGCAGCGTTTCGAGTGGGTAATGGTACATTGCCGTCCCGTAAGGATTCAGCGGAACGACGGCAACACAAACGATCAAGGTTAGAGCCAGACCTCGAAGGCGAGCAACCGATTGCCCTTGGCCGTTTCCGAAAGCAATGTCCAGTGCGTCCCCAGCCAGAAATATCACCAGCAGGGCGATTCCTACGGCATATCCAGCGTGGAGGTTGACCCATAGCAACATCAAGGGCGGTATCCACCACAACAGCCTGGGCCGCTGGCCGGAACGTTCAAGAATCAACAGAAAAATGCTGGCCAGCAAGAGCGTCAGGATTTGTGGCCGCACACCCCAACTCGGCACAGAGGCTATTGCTGCCCAGGTTGTGATCGCGCCTGCCACATACGGACGCCCAGGACAGCGGAAGAAAACCAATAGAAACGTCAGGGTAATTACGGCGGCGAATCCAGTAATGAGCCCGCCCCAGCCGGCCAACCTATACAAACCGAAGATCGAGACTTGCGACAACCACTCGTGATCGACCCAAGGCTGGCCAGCCTTTGTGAACGAATAAGGATCGGCATGAAAAAGTCTGTGATTCTGGATGATCAGCTGCCCGGTACGCAAGTGCCACCACACATCGGGATCCGTCACGTTGCGGGCGGCCAGGACGAATAAGCCCGAAGCGAGGATGATCACAAATAGGCGTCGTGTCTGCAGGAGCGAACGCATCGCGCCAGCAATCATAATGGATTACTGCCAGATGTAGAATCGACGTGCATCGGTTGGGGTCGAAACCGCGCTTATACGCGATGACGCGAAAATTCAGGTTGGCCGCATATTTTTTTTTCGCAGGCATGCTACTGGTTCACGGATACGTGTTTTGGAGCGTTCGCCACATGGTGGCCGCCGGTTACCCCGATTTCACTTCGTTTTATGGCGCCGGGTTGAGTCTCCGCCAGGGCCAGGGAAGCCAGCTTTACGATCCGGAGGAGCAGTGGAGAACCCAGCAGGTATTTGCGCAGAGGGTGCGAATTCGCCGCGGTCCTCTGCCCTATCTGCGGCCACCGTTTGAGACGCTGCTGTTTGTTCCCCTCACGTTGTTGTCATATCCAAGGGCCTATCTCCTGTGGACCGCTATCAACCTGGGCATTGCCGTATGGGTCCCGTTTCTTTTACGGCGGCACGTTCCCGACCTTCGGCCGGTGTCTTCCTGGCTGCTTGCTCTGTTGCCGTTGGCCTTCACCCCGATATTCTTTGCCCTGGTACAAGGTCAGGACTCGATTCTTCTTCTTCTTCTTTACAGCCTTGCGTACCTTGCGCTTCAAAAAGAAGCCGATCTGTGCGCGGGATGCTGGCTAGCCCTCGGATTGTTCAAACCTCACCTGGTGGTCCCGTTCGTCATAATTCTGTTCTTTCAAGGCAGAAGGAAGGTCGCCTGGGGATTCTCATGGATCGCGGCATTTCTGCTTGTGGTCTCAGTCGCGATTGTCGGCTGGCGGAAACTGATGCATTACCCTGGGTACATCTGGTGGCTGGAACAGCACACCGGCCGCGGCTTGGTGCTTCCTCGCGATACGCCCAACTTGCGCGGGCTGGTGGAAGGTTTTACGTCGGGATTGATGTCGGCCTCGGTCGCTCTCCTTGTTATTGCGGTGACTTCCGTTGCTATTGTGATTTGGGCTGCAAAAGGCGGAAGACCCGAGAAGAATGAGAGAATTCGTGACCTGGTTTTCTGCCAGGCGCTGGTGGCTACGTTCCTGGTGAGCTACCACGCTTTTGCTTATGACCTGGCGGTCATGCTTCTGCCGATCGCCTTGCTGGCTGGCCGGGTAATCAAAGGAGGTCCCAAGTTGAGCGTCTGGGACGAATCCGCTCTCCTCGCCCCCGTGGTCGTTCTGTTATTCGGGCCGATCTATCCGCTCTTGTGGTTGCGGTTTCATTTCATGAATCTGCTGGCGATTGTGCTGATGCTTTGGATGTGGGGCCTGTCACGGGAAATCTCCCGTCTTCGGGCTGCTGCACCGCCAGTTTGAGGGGCTGCCCGAGCTTGGTGGTCACCGACCCGCTGATTACCACCGCAAGAGCGGCCAGCGGTACACCCGCGAGGATGTCGACGATGTAATGCCACTCCAGCAAAACGATGGCTCCGACCAGGATGACATCATAGATTGCCATCACCAGCACCATTCGCTTCCAGCGCCGCAGAAACCACATCGCAATCAACGGTTGCACGATGTGCATGCAGGGAAAAGCGATGTAATAGTCGGTCGAAATGCGAGGAAGCCGTTGATGGTTCCACAGTGCCAGTGAGTTGGTAAGAAGCATTTTTTGCGATGCATAGGTTATGCCGCGCGGAAATTGCGAAAAGTGCGAAGGGCAGAGATAGTACGGTCCCTGGCTCGGCCAAAGGTAGAAAAGGAGCAACGTTAGGTAATAGGCAGTCAGAATCGAGCCGACAAATCGTAGTCCGTGCTGTTTTCCGTAGTAAATGCTGGTTATGACCAAGCCAGCCCCTACCTGAAAGAACATGGCGAAGTAAATGAATTCGAGTGAGCGGAACGCGGGGACCGGCAATTTCTGCGCCACCCAATGGCTGAGGCCGGAAACCGAGCTTCCGTGCAGCACCCATCGGTCGATCGCGTTGAACGCCGCGTCGTAAGCACCAAAGAAGCGCAGCGAAAGGATGATGTCGTTGTACGCGAAAACCAACAGAAATCCCGCAAACAGGTATAAGCCTGGCCACAACACAGCGCTAGCGACGGCTCGCAAGGGCTTGGGCTTCAGTCGCTCGCGCAATTCCAGCAAAGCGATTGTGTCGATGGTCACGACTACAGCCTTGCCGATGCCCAGCAGCGCGTACAGAACGGCGAAATAGGCCAGCGCTAAAGCAATTCGCCGTTTGTCCGCCCGAAAGCGATGGAAAAGCGGTGCGATGGTCGACTCCGGCGGGAATCCAATGAGGGTGAGAATGATCGCGACAAATATGGATTGCGTCGAAAGAATCAGCCAATAACCAATCAAGAGTTTTGGCCAATCAAAAATCACCGGCAAATGCAGCCGCTTGAGCAAAGGGACTAGCGCCAGGGCTAGCACAGCACTGGCCCAGTAATCCACGCGTGTTAGAGGTTTTTGCGCAGGTGAAGAAGGATTCAACTGTGCTCCCTGAGACGCATAAAGTTTAAGAAAGTTCAGTTACCTCAGCAACGGCTAAGTCGGTGATCGCCGTTCATCAAGGCGATGCAACGATGCGCCAGCGGCCGACAAAAAAGAATCCTCAAGTTGTAAGATGAGACCGCATTAACACTTCAGCGATTGCTTCGAAACCGACAAATCGCGCTGGCTGTGGCTCTCCTGCTCGCAGGCAGCATGTGGTTCTACGTGCAGCACGTGTTGATCGGTCGTCAACTATCCTACGCGGCAGCTCATCAGATTCCGCGTGGCAATCTATCCGACCTCTACCCGCGCTGGCTCGGAGCACGTGAGTTGCTGTTGCGCCACCGCGACCCCTACAGCTACGAAGTCACCCGCGAAATCCAGATCGGCTACTACGGACGAGCCATTGATCCGGCCCGCCCGTACGATCCTACCGATTGGCAGGGTTTTGCGTATCCGGTGTACGTGGTGTTTCTTCTTGCTCCCACGATTACTTTGCCTTTTGCCGTGGTGCAAACCGGATTTCGATGGCTGCTCATCGCATTAACCGCCGCCTCCGTACCGCTTTGGTTGCGCGCCTTGCGTTGGCGTACATCAGCTTGGACCATGGCGACCCTGGTCATCCTGATCCTTGGCAGTTTTCAGGCTATCCAGGGCATCAAACTACAGCAATTGAGCCTGTTGGTGAATGGATTGATCGCCTTCGGTGGCGTGCTGCTTGCGGCAGATCAGCTCGCCGCCGCCGGGGTTTTGCTGGCGCTGGCCACCATCAAGCCCCAGCTCGCTTTCCCTTTGTCAGCCTGGCTTCTGTTCTGGGCCGTCAGTGATTGGCGCTCGCGCAAAAGCTTTGTTTGGGGATTTGCGGGACCCGTGGTAGCGCTGATCGCGGCGGGTGAATTCGTTTTGCCAGGCTGGATTGGACGCTTTCGCCAAGCCATCATTGCGTATCGCCAATACAATAACGGTGCCGGATCTGCTTTGGACCTGCTGTTCACTCCGTTTTGGGGTAAGGTGCTTGCCGTTGCGGTGCTGCTTGGACTCGCTCTCGTCTGCTGGCGATTTCGGCGGGTCTCCAACCGCGACCCGGCATTCCACTGGATTTTGGCCCTGATTTTGGCGGCCACCATCGTGATTGCTCCCAAGGAAGCGCCCTACAACCAGGTACTGCTGGTGGCGCCCGTTTTGCTTGTTATCCGGTACCTGCCGCTTCTGTGGGCCAAGAGTGCCTTGTCGCGCGCCCCGCTCGCGATTGCGACGTTGATCATCTTCTGGCCGTGGTTGGCGGCGCTTGCCATCACCATGGCTGCACTTTTCTTTCCTGCTGAAGCGCTGCAAAGGGCGTGGACGTTGCCGCTGTACACCAGTCCGGCAATTCCCTTCGTGGTGTTGGTGGTGGTGGTCTATGTCTTCAATGAGCTACGGCAGACGCGGCTCAATGGCTCCCTCTCCGGCGCGAGCTGAACTTGCATTCCGCTGCGGCCCGCGTTAGGCTTCTCGGGCGATCAATCCCGCAGAGATTGGGAGGCCGACATGAACCTGAAGATTGAAACGCGGCAGGCCGATGGGGTGACAATCGTCTCATGCAGTGGGCGCATTATTCTTGGCGACGAGGCCACGGCTCTACGCGACAGCTTGAAGCAAGTTTTGAGCTCGTCGCGACAGATTGTGCTGAACCTAGCCGGTGTGACCTATATTGACAGCAGCGGATTGGGGACATTGGTGGGCGTATACTCCTCGGCGCGCTCCGCGGGCGCCGACATCAAGTTGACCGGCCTCGGCCAGCGCATACGTGATGTGTTGCAGATTACCAAATTGGTGACCGTGTTTGAGGCCTATGACAATGAGCAACAGGCCATTGCAGCCTTCAAGCGCGGCGCTGCCTAGGCGAGACTTGATCCCTGCGGCAGGCAGCACGGGCGGAAATTCCGGCCGGCCTCTTTTCACCGCCTCCCAATCCTGTCATTATTCTTCTAGTATTAGGTTAAGATTTTTCCAGGCCTATGGCCTTCCAAACCATCGTCGGACCACCGTCAAGCTCGGGAGTCTTCCCGACACTTGTTTTCGTGCAGGGCAACGAGCAGCGCGTCATCAATCTCGACCACAGCCCTTTTAGTGTGGGACGGAAAGTCGACAAAGACTTAGTTATCGCCGACCCCCGCGTCTCCCGCGACCATGCCGTGATCGTTTCGGAGAACGGCGAATTCTGCGTGGTGGACCAGGGCAGCAAGCACGGGACTTTTGTCAATGGCGAAAAGGTGGAGCGCAAGGCGCTGGAGCGCAACGACCGGCTGGAATTCGGCGTTCGTGACGTCGCCTACGTTATCTTCAATCCTCAACACACCACCAGCAACACCGCCCGCGAGTTCCTCAGCCAGATCTCCGTAATGCACATCTCGGACGAAACCACGGATCTGGAAAAACTGGTTCTGTTTCTCGAAGCCGCCCGCAAGCTCAACACAGTCGGGGTGCTGGATGAGATTCTGATGACTCTGCTCGATGTCACCCTCAAGCTCACTCGGGCTGAGCGCGCCTATGTGTTCATGAAGAACGATCAAGGACAATTACGGCTGGCGGCAGGGCGCAACTCCAAGGGCGAGCCACTTCTCGAAGACACCACCATTTCGCACTCCATCCTGGAGGATGCGCTCAAATCGAATTCCGAGTTTGTGCTCACCGATACCAGCCGCTCGGTTGACCTGACCGGGCGCAAGAGCATCGTGGCTTACGATCTGCGGACCGTCATTTGCGTCCCGCTGCGCAAGCCGCAGGTGCAGGCGACGCGAGGCGCGGAGGCTGCCTCTCCTGCGGTTTTGGGCGAGCCTATGGGGGCGCTCTACGTGGATTCGCGCTTCGCCTCGCGGGATATTTCCAGCGTCAGCAATGATATCCTGCACGCCATCGCAACTGAAGCTGCTTCGCTGATCGAAAACGCGCGGCTGGTGCAGGCGGAAGAATCCGCCAAACGTTACCAGCAGGAGCTGGCCATTGCTGCTTCCATTCAGCAGCGCCTCATGGCCGTTACCATCCCGGAAGTCCCCTTCGCCCGCCTGGGCGGCAGAAATCTTTCCTGCAAGGAGATCGGCGGCGATTTCTTCGACGCGGTCAACACCGAGCAAGGCCTGACCATTGTGCTGGCCGATGTAAGCGGAAAAGGGGTCTCCGCAGCTGTGCTGGCTTCAACTCTGCAGGGCATGATTTACTCGCAGCTGGCCGCCGGTACGCCGTTGACTGAGATCATGAGCTTCGTCAACCACTTTTTCACCCACAAGCACATCGGCGAGAAATACGCGACCGTAATCATCGCGCGCGTTCGCCCGGACGGAGAATTGGAGTACGTGAATTGCGGGCACGTTCCCCCGCTGGTCGTTTCCGGCGGACAGGTCGAGCGACCGGCGCACGGCAACCTGCCGGTAGGCCTTTTGCCTGATGCCGAATACAAGAGTGCGCAGCTTCAATTGAAGGCTGGAGATCGTCTGATCCTGGTTACCGACGGCGTCACTGAAGCGGAAAATGCGCGCGGCGAATTCTTTGAGGACTCGCGTCTGGAGCTGGCCGCCCAGGCCGGAACCATGGAAGATATTTTTGCTGCCGTCTCCAACTTTTGCGGCGGCACGGCCCTCAGCGACGACTGCACGGTCGTAGAACTGGTGTACACGGGATAGGCTCGGCATTCACCAGCACTTGTGATGCCGACCGGAGGCACTCCATCTGCTCGCCAACGGTGAAGCGCAGTCGAGAGGCCCGCTTCTCTCGCGGGCCTGCTTGGCTTCTTAATGCTGATACCAATCCGCCCGCGTTAGTGGCACTCCACTGCTTCCGTTGCCGCTTTTAACCAGCAGAGTTTGGTAAAGATTCAGCTTGCCCGTTCGGAAGTAGTACGCGGCTCCGGCTAAGTATAATCGCCAGATCCGATACTTCACCTCATCCGTGAGCTGCCGCGCTTCTTCCATGTGCGCTTCCAGCCGCCGCAACCAATGATGCAGTGTCAACGTGTAGTGCTCGCGCAGGTTCTCCACGTCGCGAACTTCGAAGCCGCTTCTTTCTGCGGCATCCAGGGTCTCAGCAATCGGCACAAGCTCGCCGTCGGGGAACACATACACGTCGGTAAACGTGAGTTGCGTGGGCGCAGACCGGTTTCCGGCTCTGCCGATCCCATGATTCAGAAACACCCCGCCCGGTCGTAGCAGCCGGAATGCACGTTCGAAATATTCCGGCAGCTTGGATTTGCCCACATGTTCGACCATCCCCACACTGACCAGCTTGTCATACGCGCCCGGATCCTCGAGTTCGCGGTAGTCGAGCAACCGGACTTCACATCGCTCCAATAACCCCTCCTGCTCAATCCGTCTCCGCGCAAAATCCAGCTGGCGTTCGCTCAGCGTAATCCCTAAAGCTCGCACGCCATAGTGGCGGGCCGCGTGAATGATCAATCCGCCCCAGCCGCAGCCGATATCCAGCAGCCGCTCGCCCGCTTGTAGCCGCAGCTTGCGGCAGATGTAGTCCAACTTCTGTTCCTGAGCAAGATTCAGATCATCCTCCGGCGTCTGGAAATAGGCGCATGAGTAGACCATGTTCTTGTCAAGCCATAGGCTATAGAAGTCATTCGAGACATCGTAATGATAAGTGACAGCCTGACGGTCGCGACGCTTGGAGTGGAGTGGTCCGCGCAAAGCCACTGTGCCGTTCCCAGGCTGCGATAGCTGCGAAGGCAAACTGAGCATCAGGCTGCTCAAATGCAGCTTCTCCCTTACGCTCCAGTGCTTGTGCAGGAGATATTCGGCGAGCGGGAAGATCGCTTGGATGTCACCGTCGATGTCGAACTGACCGTAGATGTAAGCTTCGCCCAGCGAGATCTCACTCGCCGGTGCTATGGCTGACCGCAATGCGCCGGGATCGTTGATTTTCCAGGTGAATCGCCGGAACTGATTGTTCTCCGGCGCCCAATGCGCGCCGTCCCACAACTCGATGGCAAAATCTCGTGGATGGTAATCGGCCAGCAATTCCTGCAGGAAACTCAGAGTTGCCCGTGACCCCTGTTCCGACTTTGTCCATGCACGTTGCGCCATGACTTTGGCAACCTAACCGTCGTTCCGCCCGTCATCTCCGACCAAAACAGAAAAGTCCACGCCTTCCCAGCGCCGCTGGTCTTTCCAAAAGAAAGTGAACAAGATCTCTCGCCCCGGTGTCAACGTTTGCGCCGGCAAATCAACTGCGTGGAGACCCAGGCCTGTGTCGACCGTGTCAGTATTATGGGTTGTCTGCCACCGGTCAAAACTCCAGTGCACAAGGGCAGGCGCCGGGAGCGATATGCGCAGAGTCTTGCCTCGCGGCATGGTTCGGCATTTATTGTTGAAACGCCAACCATAGTTGCGTGAACTTTTCCGTTCGATCACATATCGCCGGAAGGGCTGGAGGGGCTGATCGAAGAGCTTCCCATCATAGAGCGAACGCCGCAGCTTGATGTATTCCGAGTGGGCCCACACCAGGGGACATGCCGAACCAGTAGGTTTTCCAGTGAAGAGTTCGCGGGCAGGGATGTCCGGCTCATCCCACACCTGCTCGGGGAGCAGGCGTCCGCCCTCCGTTGCGAACTCCATAACCTGTAGAAGCTCTTCGGCCGCTTGCCGCCGGCCGGCAGCCAATTCATAATGTGCCCTTTCACCTGCCAACAGCGGCCACGGCCGGCCTATGCCGCTGCCATCGTATGGTGAGCCGTCTTCGTGTTCTCCGTATCCGTCGCCGTTATAGCGATACCAGCAGTAGCCCTGGGGCAATTTCGCGCGCAAGACCGCGTCGATTACTTTAATCGTATTGATAATGCGCGGATCATCCGGAGCGCGTAATCCGAAGCGCACCAGGGCTAATGCATCTGGACTGATGACGTGAGTGGCAGCTGCAGTGTCGCTCTGCTCCGGTGGGCGGTTCTTGATGGGGACATAGCCCTGCAGCGGGGAGGCCGCCCAGTCCGTACTTGGTGGCGCAATTCGGACGTAATACCCCTCGACCCCGATCTGCCGCGCCAGATCGGTATCGGTGGCGTACGTCCAGCGCTCCACATTGTCGTTCCAGCGGTCGGCGGTGTCGCGAATATAGCCGGCAATGGTGTTCTCCCCTACCATATCCGCGAGGTCCGCCGCCGCCAGCAGTGCCGAAATTTCCACCGCCAGAGTAAACGGCGAATAACCCGAATCCTCTTCCCACCGGTCCTGCTGGGTGACGGGACCATTGCGAACCAGGAAGCCAGCCGCGCGGTGAACTATCGTCCACCAGCGTTTCAATTCGCCTAGCTCTTCTGGCGCCTGCCGGCGCAGGCAATCCACCAGAAGAATCGGGAATGCCGCTTCATCCATCTGCACCCCAAGCCAGTACGGGCGTCCATCCAGCCACATATTCTGTGCCCAATGACCCTCGGACTCCTGCGTTGACTCCAGGTAGCGCAGCACTCGCACCGCATCGTTCTTCGCCCCAGCGGCCAGAAATCCCAAGGCGGTTTCCACCAGATCGCGCGGCCACACCAGATGATAGCCGCCCAGGTCTTCATCCCCTTTGTTGAAGCCCCACGGAACAGAAAGACTGGCGATGACGCCACCGAGAAAATCCTTGGATTCATGCGTGCGTAATACGGCAACACTCGAGCGGTAGAGGTCGCGCTCACGTTGCGGCTCGTCCAGCTTCAGCAACTTGTCCTGCCAATTCTGCCAATGCATCACATAATGCCTGCGCAGTTCTTCGTAAGACTCGAGCAAGCTGGATCGCACCTGCTGTCCTGCTTCCGTCCACATTCCGCCAAAACCGAGCGCCAGAACAAATTCTCCATTGCACGCCGCCAGATCGATCTCCCCAGTCAGAGCGATGTTGCCGTTCTCGGCGCGGGTGTATTCCCAAGTCATTCGATAGTTGTTCGACAGATCCTGCCAACCGTCCGAGTAACCCACGAAACCGACCGACATCTTCCGCCACGGAGTCGAGCAACCAAAGGCCAAGGCAGTCCCATCCCGCTCCGCGAATAGCATGGGTTCGCCTTTGTAATCACCACTCCAGCCGGTATTGTGAGTCCCACAATTCGCCAAATGTGGAGCTAGCAGGGCGCAAAGGTGATAGTCGGTGAGATTTCCCCTGAGCGGAACAAAGCGGATTTTCTGCAGCACGACGTTGCGGTACGGATCGCTGAGGACTTCCTTTTCAATCCGGTAACGCTCCTCCAACTCCGTGTTCACCAGTTCGAAGACGGGAACCCCAGGCTCAAGCGGATAGTTTTCAAACTTGCAATGCCGCTTCTCCTCCGAGAAATAACTCACGCCATCTGTGACGATCAGGCCGAGGTCGCGGGTACAGGCCTGGTCTACGCGCGGATAGTAAACCTCGTTCAAAATGCCGTGGCTGGTGGTGAACCAGACCCGGCTGTGCAGGTTGAGTGCCGTGCCGACTCCGCTCTTTGCGCTCGACGTCCACCGCGGCTCAATTCCGGGCCAGCCCGGGGCAATGCGTTCTGTCTCACCCATCCGGTTTCATCCTCTTGATCGGGAATGACATCCTGACAGCTAAGGGCCTGCACACACCTGAGATTTAAGATGATTCCACGGACTGCTGGGATGCGCCGACGATTGTCACTGGTCGTCACATACCCTGCGGACGATTCGCGCTATGCTTATAGCGTCCGATGAATCCTGACATCGAAGCTGAGAACCTTGCCGCCGAGCGCGAGCTCATGGTGAGCGCGCAATTACGAGCTCGCGGAATTTCCGACGGGCGTGTGCTGGACGTGATGGCCCGTGTTCCACGCCATGAGTTTGTTGCCGAGGAGTATCGCGAGCAGGCCTACGAGGATCATCCCGTCCCCATCGAAGAAGGCCAAACGCTTTCTCAGCCTTACATCGTTGCTATTATGCTAGAGGCGCTGGCCCTGACGGGTTCGGAGAAAGTTTTGGAGGTTGGCACCGGCTCCGGCTATCAAACCGCTCTCCTTGCAGAATTGGCGGCGCAGGTGTATTCGATTGAACGCCACGCGGATTTGGCCCGCTCCGCCGAAGACGTGCTGCGCCGCTTGGGACACGACAACGTAACCGTGCTGGTGGCTGATGGCAGCCAGGGCTTACTCGAGCAGGCGCCCTTCGATGCCATCATTGTTTCCGCGGCCGCTCCCCGAATTCCCCCAGCATTATTTGAGCAGTTGCGCGAAGGCGGACGCATGGTTGTGCCGGTGGGTCCGGCCTACGCCCAGGAATTGCAGCTCGTGTGTAAGCAGGATGGCCGTGCCGTAGTTACCAATCTGGAGGGATGCCGCTTCGTGCCCTTGATTGGCGGCCAGGGCTATCCGAACGGATGGTAGCGAACTCTCTGCTGCCAGTTCCCCTGCACCCAGTGTCCGTGAAACGCGCGCCTAGGCTTCTTGCAGTTGCGTCTCGTTCAGGAATGGTGCAGCGCCCAACAGCAGCGCGATTCCAGGTGCTATCACCCAGGTGAGAATTCCACGCGCAAATACAAGCGGATGGCGAAAGAGCAAAGAGTTGTGTTCGAACCTTGCGCTGACGAGGACGACGACACAGAGAAGGAACGTCACGATTGCGGGGAACCCGGCCGCCACGATTCGCGCGATACGATTCCCGCCGGCGCGGCGAGACAAACACGCTCCCAGCGCACCGAACGCGAACTGGGCGACTAGCCATCCCCAATAGAACGAGCGGCCCAGACCTGAATCCAAGCGAGTAAGGAACTGCGGTTCAAGGCTGATGCTTGTCAGTGCCAGCATGAAAAAGTTTGCAGCCGCCAGGCTGGCGAGCCCCGGCAACCAAAGAGTTTTTGCGCGATGGTTCATAAGACCCTCCCGAGATTTTGCGCGGCAAATATTCTGGGCCAAAACACACCAGTCCTCGGCCTCTTGTAGCGCAACTTCGACTGCGACCGCTTCACTCACGCCGCGAGAAAGAGCGTTGTCGTAGGTGTCTTCCAGGTGTGCGGCGACTTCCGGAATGGCCTCCTGAGCTGACGACGGCAGGGGCAGACGCTGGCGGACAATTTCTTTCCAATCGGGCTTGTTCGCTTCAGGCATGGCTGACTCCAGCCAGGCTGTCGAGGGCCTGGAAGAACGAGCGCCATTCCTTGCGCAGCGGGGCAAGATGGCGCCGTCCGTTGGGCGTGAGGCGGTAGTAGCGGCGGTCGCGGCCGGCCTGGTTCGTCTGCCAGCGGCCTTCGACCCACCCGCGTTTCTCCATCTCGTAAAGCAGCGGGTAAAGCGAGGCCAGGGTGAATTGCAGCGCGCCCGCGGTGCGCTCGCCGATCTGCTTGGCGATTTCGAAGCCGTATAAGGGCTGTTCTGCGAGTAAAGAAAGGATCGCCAACTCCCCGCTCCCGCGCGCAATCTGTGAACGGATACGTTTGTTCATATCGGGACTCGCAATACAGGAATCCGATGTTCTGAATATAGGATTCCTACATAGATGGGTCAACATTACGCTGGTACATACCCGGCCAGGCGACCGGCTGCTTTTGGCCGGGCTGGTGTTCGTATTGATCGGCGTGAGGCTGCCGTCATCCTTTAGAATCTTTCGGTGCCCGTTCTGCACAACCTGCGCGTCACACTGGAGATGATCAAATGGGAGCACTCAATCTTTGTGCTTCCATTTGCTCTTTGCGGCGCTATGCTCGCAGCCGGCGGTCTGCCGTCTGCACATGCGCTCACCTGGATCATCGTCGCGATGGTGTCTGCCCGGTCGTCCGCCATGGCCTTCAATCGCCTCGCCGATGCCTCGCTTGACGCAGCCAACCCGCGCACCCGGACGCGCGCTCTACCGACGGGAACACTGTCGCCCACATTTGTTGCTACGTTTGTAATTGCCTCCTGCGCGGTCTTCATTCTGGCGGCTTCGCAACTCAATCGCTTGTCGTTTGCTCTCTCTCCGGTCGCGCTCGCGGTGCTTTTGCTCTACTCGTACACCAAGCGCTTCACCCGCTGGTCGCATCTGGTCCTAGGCTTCGCCATGGGAATCGCGCCTTCAGCGGCGTGGATTGCGGTGCGCGGCTCGCTCGATCCGCGAATTCTGCTGTTGACCGCGGCCGTCACCTTTTGGGGCGGCGGCTTCGATGTTCTCTACGCCTGCCAGGATTACGAGTTCGATCGGCAGAGCGGTTTGCACTCCATCCCTCGCTATTTCGGAAT
>DASPSE010000241.1:0-29556 GCA_035624085.1 Terriglobales bacterium | reverse complement strand
CGCATGATGTTCAGCGCGTTCAGCACCGGAAATGTACCGGCAAACATGGCCGGGATGATCGCGAAATATTTGGCCACGTCGTTGGCAATCGAGAAGGTGGTCAGCGCGCCGCGGGTCATGAGCAATTGCTTGCCGATTTCGACGACCTCGATCAGCTTGGTGGGATTGGAATCGAGATCCACCATGTTTCCCGCTTCTTTCGCCGCTTGCGTGCCGGTGTTCATGGCGACGCCGACGTCTGCCTGAGCCAGTGCCGGAGCATCGTTGGTGCCATCCCCCGTCATGGCGACCAGTTTGCCTTCTTTCTGCTCCTTGCGAATCAGGTCCATCTTCTCTTTGGGCGTCGCCTCGGCCAGAAAGTCGTCGACGCCGGCTTCGCGCGCAATTGCCGCCGCGGTCAGGGGATTGTCGCCGGTGATCATCACCGTCTTAATTCCCATGGCACGCAGCCGGTCGAAGCGGTCGCGCATTCCGCCTTTCACGATATCTTTCAGGTAGATCACGCCCAGGGCGCGACGATTTTCGGCGACGACCAGAGGAGTTCCGCCGGAACGCGCGATCGTCTCCACCGTCGACTGAATCTCTTTGGGCAAAACCGTGCCGTATTGGTTCAAATACTTGGCAATCGCATCGACAGCGCCCTTGCGGATTTCGCGGCCATCCAGGTTCACGCCGGACATGCGGGTCTGCGCGGTGAAGGGAATGAACTGGGCCTCGCGGCTGGCCAGTTCCCTGCCCCGCAACCCGTAGCGTTCTTTGGCTAGCACGACAATCGAGCGTCCCTCCGGGGTCTCATCAGCAAGCGAGGAAAGCTGCGCTGCATCGGCCATCTGCGCCTCGGTGATTCCCGGCGCCGGAACGAATTCCGCGGCCTGGCGGTTTCCCAGCGTGATAGTGCCGGTCTTATCCAAGAGCAAAGTGTTCACGTCGCCGGCAGCTTCCACCGCGCGGCCGGACATTGCCAGAACATTGTGTTGCACGAGTCGATCCATACCCGCGATGCCGATGGCGGAGAGAAGTCCGCCGATCGTGGTGGGAATCAGGCAGACGAGCAAGGACACCAGCACAAAAACCGTCTGCGGCGATCCGGAATAGATGGCGAACGGCTGCAGAGTCACAACGGCCAGCAGAAAAATAATGGTGAGGCCGGCCAGCAGAATGTTGAGCGCGATCTCGTTGGGAGTTTTCTGCCGCTCCGCGCCTTCCACCAAGGCGATCATGCGATCAAGAAAAGTTTCGCCGGGGTTGGAAGTGATGTGGATTTTCAGGCAATCCGAAAGCACGCGTGTACCGCCGGTCACGGCCGAGCGGTCGCCGCCGGCTTCGCGAATCACCGGCGCAGACTCGCCAGTGATGGCGGATTCGTCCACCGAAGCCACGCCTTCGGTTATTTCGCCGTCGCTGGGGATGAACTCGCCGGCAGACACCGTGACAACGTCGCCGGAACAGAGCTTGGAACTCGGAACATGTTCGATCTGTCCGTTGGGCAGGAGACGATTGGCGACCGTTTCTGAGCGCGCTCTGCGCAAGGCATCGGCTTGTGCCTTGCCGCGACCCTCCGCCATGGCTTCGGCGAAGTTGGCGAACAGCACGGTGAACCACAGCCAGAGCGTGATCTGGAGATTGAACTTGAACGCTGCGTGTGGATGCAGAATGAGCAGCACGGTGGTGATCACGCTGCCCACTTCCACCACGAACATGACGGGATTCTTCATCATGTTGCGAGGCTCAAGCTTCAGAATGGAATCGAGGATCGCGCGGCGCACGATCTTCAGGTCCCAAATGGATTTCGATTTTGTCTTCTTGGTTGCCATGTTTCCTCAAAAAGCCTTGCCTGCCACCATGAGCAGGTGCTCGAGAATTGGCCCGAGGCTCAGGGCCGGAAAGAATGTCAGTGCACCGACGATCAAAATGACGCCGACCAACAGCACGCTAAACAGCGGCGTGGTGACGGGGAAAGTTCCGAGCGAAGCCGGGACATATTTCTTGCGTGCCAGATTTCCTGCAATCGCCAGCATGGGGATGATCATCAGGAAGCGGCCGATGAGCATTGTCATCGCGCCGCTGGCGTTGTACCAGGGAGTATTGCCGTTGAGGCCGCCGAAAGCGGAGCCGTTGTTGCCGGCCTGCGAGGTGAAGGCGTAAAGAATCTGCGTCAAGCCGTGAGGGCCGGGATTGCTGATGCTCGACGTGCCGAATCCCGCGACCGATGAAATTGCGGTGAGCACCAGGATGACGAGAGGAAACACCAGCACCACCAGCATCGCCATCTTCACATCGTAGGCTTCGATTTTCTTGCCCAGATACTCGGGCGTGCGCCCAACCATTAACCCGGCAATGAAAACCGACAGCACAACATAAATCAGAACGCCGTACAATCCTGCGCCGACGCCGCCAAACACCACTTCGCTGAGCATAATGTTGGCGAGCGGAATCATTCCACCGAGGGGAGTGAAGGAATCGTGCCAACCGTTAATCGCGCCACAACTGGCGTCGGTAGTCACAGTGGCGAAAAGCGCAGAATTGGCAATGCCAAAGCGGACCTCCTTGCCCTCCATGTTGCCGCCGGGCTGCGCAGCGGTCAGGTGCTGGTTGGCTCCGGCTAGCAGTGGATTGCCGCGAGCTTCCGCCCAGTAGGCAGCGGTGACGCCGACCAGGAAGAGAAATGCCATGGCCGCCCAGACCGCCCAGCCGTGGCGCTGTGAGCCGGTCATGCGGCCGAGCGTGTAGGTCAGGCCGGCGGAAACTGCGAAGATGGCAAACATCTCAACCAGGTTGCTGAATGGAGTGGGATTCTCAAACGGATGGGCGCTGTTGGCGTTGAAGAAACCGCCGCCGTTGGTGCCCCACTCCTTAATAATCTCCTGCGATGCGACGGGGCCTTGCGCGATGGTCTGAGTGCTCACGGTGTCCATCACGGGTTTGCCGTTTGCGTCCACCGTCGGCTTGCCATCTGCGCCGGTTTTCTGAACTTGCATCGGCTCGACGAGTTTGGCTGTGTCGTACGGCTTCAGGTTTTGAACTACGCCCTGTGAGACCAACATCAGCGCACCGATAATGCACCATGGCAGCAACACCCAAAGTGTGGCGCGCGTCATATCGACCCAGAAGTTGCCGATGGTGTCTTTTTCCCGCCGCGCGATGCCGCGAATGAAGGCCACTGCCAGAGCGATGCCGGTCGCAGCCGAAACGAAGTTGTGATAAGCGAGACCAGCCATCTGAGTCAGATAGCTCATGGTGGCTTCGCCGACGTAGTTCTGCCAGTTGGTGTTGGTGGTGAACGAGGCAGCCGTGTTAAAGGCCAGCGCGGGAGGGTTGACCGCGCCGAACTTCTGCGGATTGAAGGGCAAAAAACCTTGCACGCGCTGGATCAGGTACAGCAGCGCCATCGAGACCAAGCTGAACAACAGCATGGCTACGGCGTACTCGGTCCAGTGCATTTCGTGGTTCTCGTCCACGCCGGTCACGCGGTAGAGCAAGCGCTCCAGCGGGCACAGCACCGGATCCAGGAAAGTCTTTTCGCGGTTGAACACGTGCGCCATGAACACACCAATGGGCTTGGTGACCGCAAGGATCAATCCCAGAAACACCAGAATTTGGATCCACCCGTTGACTGTCATCAGAACTTCTCCGGCCGCAACAAGGCGTAGAGCAAATAGACCATCAGCAGAGCGCTGACGGCGAGCATGATGATCGATTCTAGGTTCATAGTGTTGACCTCACTTCATCCGATCGCAAAAGCGCACGTAGGCGATCGAAATCAAGAAGAAAGCGATAGTGACCGCAATCCAGATAACATCCTGCATAATTGGAGCTCCTCATAGCTCCGCGCGTAGCTCGTTATCACCCATCGGAGCCTATGCGCTCAATTCGCAATACATAGGTCCTTCGACTTCGTAAGAACTTCGCGAAGCGAAGCTCTTACTCCGCTCAGGATGACAATGTCGAGATAAGCCCTCAAAACTTAACCAGTATCGCCAAATCCAGCCGGTTCTCGTCTTTCACAAGATCAGGACCGGCCCAGCCCGGCACCAGTGCGCCGGGATTGCCATTGTTTCCGCCCGGTGGCGTGATTCCACCCCGTCCCGTGAAATACGGCACGTTGGCGGCGCGATGGTCGTACTCCCAGCGAAAAGTAATGTACTGGCTGGGCATGTAATCAAAGGTTGCAGACGCATCCCACGCCTTGAAGGGATTGCCGGGATTTTCGGTAAAGTACGGCGTTCCAGTAACCGCGGTGGCGCCGTCGATGGGCGGTAACAGCACCAGGTAACGGCCGGGATTGTTGATTTTTCCGCCGCCGAGAGTAAAGCCAAAGCGGTCTCTGTGGAACCAAAGCCGGTTGTAAAGCATGAATCCGAGGAAGTCCTGCTTGGGCGTGATGTACTTAACACCGTTGACTACTTTCGTTCCATTGGTATCGCAACTGACCGCCGTGCCTGCCACGGGATCACCGCCATGTTCGCATCCCATGTCGCCGGTAAGCGAAAAAGCCGCCTTGCTGATAAGGGTTTCGGGGTTGTCATAGTATTTGTATTCAATGCTGTCATCGGTGTGATAGCGGATGCGGCCGGCGACTCCGAGGGTGTCCGCGCCCAGTGCATATTGGTTACCCAGAATCTCGAACTTGCCGTTCGGCCGATACAGAATCTGCGCGCCGATGCCCGGCCGGTGATTGAACCGTCCGTATGACTGCCATCCGTTAATGAACCAGGGCTCAATCTTCAAATGCTCGCTGGGGAAAACCTGGACGCGCACGCCATTGAAAAACCATGGGGTGTTCGAAGAAACATACGACGGCTGATAGGCCCAATTATCAGCGTTGTAGTAGCTGAAGAGGCCGATGTACGACATGAAAATTCCGGCATCCACGTTGATGCCATGCAAGGCATTGAAGTGATATCCGCCGTAGGCTTCGGAAATATAGCGGTAGGCCGTGTCGAGATCCCATTGGCCACGCCCCGGGCTGGCATCGTTGCGCGGAGTCGTTTCCGAATACATTCCGAACTGGGTCATCAAGCGGCCGCGCACGTTGTCGTAGTGGAAGTCGCCGCCGACCCCGAGTTGGGTGAGCTGAACTTCGTACGCACGAAATACCTCGCTTGATCCGCCGATGGAGTCATCGGCCGGATGGTTAAAGTCGACGATGTAGTCGACGTCGGCTTGCACCTCCGGTGTAAAAAATTTCGTATCGAAGGGCACGTCCTTCACCCGGCTGTTGCCGTTCAGCCAGGTAAAGTCGGCAAAGGCAAAGGGCTCGGCCTTCCCCGGTGCTGCCGCTGGAGGCGTTGAGCTTCCGGGCTCGACAGCCGCCATCACTGGAACAGCGGTAGGAACCGCTATGGGCGCGGTCGCCTTGGCGCTCTGAACTACAGTCGTGGGTTGTTCCTTTGCCGTGTGCTGCTGCAGCTCTGCTTCGAGTTGCTCGATGCGCTGCTTCATCGCAGCCAGCTCTTTGGCGATGGCGGGAGGAATTTGCTGATCGGCAGCGCCAGCTTGCTGATTGGATTCTCTAACTGGAGTGTCGCTGGTGAGTTGTTGGGCATGAATCGGCAGAGCTAGTAACGCGGTGGTCAGAAACACAAAGGCCACACACTTGCCAGCTTTCGGAAGTTTGCGTTTGAGAATTTCAGGATGCATCACTATGAGTTCTCCTCGTTTCTTTGACGGATTGAACTTGGCGAAACAGGCCTTCACAGCGCTGAGCGCAAGTTCTTGCTTCCTTCACCAGAGCGCTGCAAGAAAGCGCAAGTACAGATCAACACGTGCGACACAGCACTGCTCGTGCGAAGCCGGGTCACCGACATCGCGCACACAGCCATTCCTTAAGGGATAAACTTACTATTTCACAACACCGCACATAAAGGCAGGGTTAATAATTCATAAAGAATTCGTAAGGAGGGTGTGCCCGAATGAAACTGTCGGAACTGCTCAGCGGTGGTTTACACAGTCCTCCGCTTTGGCGCGGCGAGGGTTACTGAACGCGATTGCCGGGATCGAAACGACAGACCATCCAAGGTTCGGTGCGAATGTAACGCGCGCCGCCGGGTATGGATTCGAGTTTGCGCTGCAGGTTCGCCAGGACGCGAAGGAAATCAGATTGCCGGATGTGCTCACGGCCCCAGCGCGTGGTTAAGCGGGTGTGGGGCGTAATGATGTTGGTGTGATGTCCGGCGAGAAATACCAGCATCTCGAACTCCTCTTCGTCGAGGCGAAGTTCGTGTCCCCTGACAAACACGCGGTGGGCGCGGAGATCAATGCGAAAATCTCCGCTCGCGATTACCGTTTCATCGCCACTCGTTAGCGACGGCATGTGCTCTTCGAGCTTTTCGAACGGGCGGGCGAACTCTCTCAGACTCCAAGTGCTTGCCATGACAAACCTCCGCTCAACAGCCCCAATCGGCCTCGCCCGGCTTGGCAAAATACTTGCGGCTCGGGTGGTCTGGCGATGAAGCTGCGCCCAGCTCATCGAGTGCCAAACGGGCGGCAGCTACCATCAATCTTCGTTCGTTGCTGGGAGTTCGATCCCAACAAGATGTGTTTCCCTCGTTGTCCTTGCAATCGTAGTCGTGGGCCAGAGCTTCCCGATAGTGATGGAAAAGCTTGGCCAGTTGCTCCGCAGAGACATCCTGAATTGCCGACATAAACTCCTAACCTTTCTGTGGTTCGGCGGACGGGTCCAACGCCGGAATGGTTCTTGATTGATTGGTGGTTGCGGCGACTTTCTTGCGCAAACGGATCAGAAATCCCAGCAGCAGTAGAAGCATATTCACCATCGCGAGCAGAACCAATTTACTGGCGCTCTCCCCGCCTTCGATAGATTGGATTCCTCAAAGCGTAAGGATTGAATAAAGAGTTCGTAGAATGTTCGTAAGCGAACACCCTAGGCCTAACTGTTACTGAATCAATGGCAAACCACGATTGGTCAGCGAGCGGTCGTCCGGCCAAGGTATGATTCTCGGGGTAGCGCCATGGGATCAGAGGTCCAACAATCGCTCTGGGCTTTCGTTTCCAGTGCCGCCGCGCTTGTTGGTTTCTCGCTGTGCTTGATCGTCGTTGCCGCAGCGCAAAGCAAGGACGTTACCTCTCAGTCGGCGCTGGGACAAATCTCAGGACATGTCTATCGCTCGGACACGGGAGAGCCGATCCCTAAGGCGCAGGTCGGACTTTGGGCTGCGGATGAGGCGCCAGCCCAGGCCGCAGGCGGACAACGCATTGTACGCACGAGCGCGGACGGCACCTTCGTTTTTTTTGATCTTCCCGCAGGCACGTATCAGATTGGGGGCTGGCAGAACGGATTTACGGAGTTCTCCTGGCCACAAAATGAAGAGCAAGCCGAGAGACTTCATCGCGAAATGTCTGTCTCCCTCAAACCCGGACAAAAACTGGAGAATCTGGCGCTACGTCTTCATCCCGCCGGAGTTATCGCGGGAAGGATCACCGACGAGGAGCGGGAGCCGGTGTCAGGGGTGGAAGTTTA
The DNA here is from genome assembly GCA_035624085.1 of Terriglobales bacterium. Lineage (GTDB taxonomy): Bacteria > Acidobacteriota > Terriglobia > Terriglobales > Acidobacteriaceae > JAFAGX01. Next base: position 22,076 of record DASPSE010000241.1, on the reverse strand, counting down.
TGTTCTATTTGCCAAGTTTGTGCGTGGTGGACGGAGACAAATCAATGCAATGGGGCGGGCAGTTACGGACGACCTTGGCAACTTTCGCGTCTCCAATTTGCCGCCTGGGCCGTACTACGTGAGAGCTGGCGGCTTGATAACGCAGGAGACGCGGCATATGCAGACCTTCGGGTTGAAGGAGGATCCTGCCGGCGGGATGCGATATCACAATACGTATTATCCGGGAACGTCGTCCCTGGACGAAGCGCAGGTTTTGCACGTAACGCCGGAGGGCACCAACGACATTCAATTCACCGTAGCCACAGAGCGAACCTACACGATTGCCGGGAAGGTTCTGGGCAAATCGGCGCTGGAGCGGGCAGAGGAGGTTCGCTATATTGCGCGAGACTCCGAGGGATACATGTTCAGCGTCGATGACGGTTCCGCCGAGGTTGCGCCCGATGGTTCCTTCAAGACTTCGCCCTTGCCTCCTGGCGATTACACGCTAAGCGCGGACGTAAATCGCCAGGGCGTAGAAACCGAGCTGGGGTATGCGTCGGTTCGCATCGTGGACTCCAATGAACATGCCGATATCCAGATCGGCCACGCTATCGAAGTGCATGGAAAGGTCGAAGCTCCCCAGGGCTTTCCGCTACAGGGCACAAAAATCGCGCTGGAAACGTTTGGCCCAGGCTTTTATCTCCTTCACGAAGCCGCAGTTGACTCCAGCGCCCGATTTGTCATCCCCAATATCCCGCCGGGCGATGACATGTTTACCCTTCTAGAGAGCAGTCAAGAGTCGGCCTACGTCAAGAAAGCGGTCTGTAATGGCCGGGATTACGCATCAAGTGTGTTCACGCTCGCGCTCGATACGACGCTCGATTGCACCGTGACACTGGCCAACGATATGGGCGTGGTGCACGGAAAAGTGATGAACGGCGAAAATCCCGCGCCGAGAGTAGTGGTCGTGTTGATCCCGGAATCGAAGGATCTTCGCCGTATTCCATGTTACACGCTTACTTCAAAGACGGATGCCGCCGGAGAGTACAAAATCTCGGGAGTGATTCCGGGCGATTACCTTCTTTTTGCAGTGCCCCCTAGCCCCGACAATGCGCATTTTGCCGTGGACTTCGCCGGCAGCCACCGCGGCAGCGCCGAGCGCGTAGAACTGAACACCCCTGGCGTCCAGGCCATCAATTTAAAGCTCACGAGTTTGGAGTAGTCGGCGTCTACTTGCCCGGTTCGAAGCGGTATCCCACCCAAGGTTCAGTCACGATATAACGCGGCGAGGATGCTTCGGCTTCCAGTTTCTTGCGCAGTTGGCCTACAAAGACACGCAAATACTCCACTTGCTCGGTGCTTTGCCCGCCCCAGATGGCGCCCAGCAGGGCGCGGTGGGTCACTACTTTTCCGGCGTGGCGGGCGAGATAGACGAGCAGGTCGAATTCTTTGGGAGTGAGATGAACCTCATGGCGGCACACCGTGACTCTATGCGCCGCGAGATCGATATGAAAATCTCCGACGTCGATGAGAGGCGACTCCTCTTCAGCTGTAGGAGTTCGCCGCAGGCTGGCACGCACGCGGGCAAGCAGCTCTTCGATCCCAAAGGGCTTGGTGACGTAATCGTCGGCCCCGGCATCAAGCGCCTGGACCTTGGTTCGCTCCTCTCCGCGGACAGAAAGCACGATGATCGGAATCTGCGTGGACGGACGTAATTTCCGGCAAAGTTCAAGACCGTCCAGGTTGGGCATGGCGAGGTCGGTGATCACCAGATCGGGGATCCAATCCTTCATGATCTCGAGGGCCGTCTCGCCATCATTGGCCACGCGAATGTCATAACCATGGCTGGACAGGCTGGTGCGCAGCACCCGCGTGATCTGGGGTTCGTCATCGACGACGAGAATGCGGCGAGGATCGCTCATGTTGAGGTCACGGCTCTTGTGTGACGATGTGAACATCCACCGGAGGGGCATCGCGCAGGAATCTGTGAATCGCGTTGAGATAGAAATATCTTTTCAACCCGGTTGTGGCCGAACGGCCGAAAACCACCTGGGTGATGTGCTTTTCGCGCACCGCGTCGGCCACCGCCTCCGCCACGGTTTTGCCCTTCACCTTCTCGATCTGCGCACCAACGTTTTCGGCAAACTGGAGGTTTGCGGCCAGAGTCTTCTGGTTCTTCTCGCTCGTGTCCTGGCCCAAGTCGACGTAGATGACGAAAAGCTCGCCATCGAGGGCCTGGGCCATGCGCGCGCCACGCGCAATCAAGTATTGCGCGGCCGGATTGGAACTGATGGCGACTCCAATCCGCTCGCGAACCGGCACAGCCCCGGTGCTCTCGTCCTTCTCGCGATACGATTCCAAACTGCGATCGACCGCCTGCGCCACCTGCCGCAGCGCCAACTCGCGCAAGGCGATGAGATTGCCGGGACGAAAGAAATTGTCCAAGGCCCTTCCGACACGGTCCAAAGGATAAATGTCACCGCGGCGCATGCGGTTTTGCAGCGCTTCGGGGGTCAGGTCGGACATGACCACTTCATCCACGCGCTTGAGAACCCAGTCCGGCACGGTCTCACGCACGGTTATTCCGGTAAGGCTTTGCACGGTCGGGGTGACACTCTCGAGATGCTGGATGTTCATGGTCGAAAGCACATCGATGCCGGCATCGAGGATTTCGAAGACATCCTGATAGCGCTTGTGGTGTTTGCTGCCTTCCACGTTGGTGTGGGCCAGCTCATCGACCAGCACAACCCGCGGGTTGCGCGCCAGAATGGCATCGACGTCCATCTCCTCGAAAATGGTGCCCTTGTACTCCAGCTTTTTCCGCGGAACTGCCTCCAGTTGCGCTGCCAGATCGGCAGTAGCCTTGCGGCCGTGAGATTCGACGACGCCAATAACGACGTCTTCGCCGCGGCTGTGCCGGCGAATGGCTTCGCTCAGCATGGTATAGGTCTTGCCCACGCCGGGCGCGTAACCCAGAAACAGCTTGAATGCGCCTCCCTTCTTGGAAGGAGCAGCTTCCTCCAGCCATTGTTCAGGTGTTTTGAGCATCGGGGTTATTTTCGTTGAGAAAGCCAAAATTGTCGATGTCAGCTACAATCTCGGCGTGAGGCCAGCGACGACTAAAGCGGCGCAGCAATATGCGGCGACGGTGGTAGCGCTTATCGTTGTTGTTGTCGCTTTCCACTTCCTTATTCATGTAAACCCGGTTACGGTGGCACTTACTTTTCTCATTGGCGTACTGCTGGTCTCCGCCAATTGGGGGCTGCGGCCGGCAATTTTCATGGCGGTGCTCGCGAGCCTGGCGTTTGACTACTATTTTCTACCTCCGATCGGCAGCTTGGCTATCGCCGACCCTCAAAACTGGATTGCTCTGTTGGCTTTTCTGGTCACTGCCATCATCGCCAGCCAATTGGGGGACCGTGCACGAAGAGAAGCGCAAAGCGCCAATGAGCGACGAGGCGAAGCCGAGCGTCTTTACAAGTTCAGCCAGCAAATGCTGTCCAGCGAGAACGTGGCTGAACTTCTTAACTCCATCCCCATCTACATTGTCGAATCGTTCGGAGTGGAATCTGCGGCGATTTCTCTACCCAATCGCCCGGACGTTTACCGCTCCAGTATCGACAGAGATGTTCTGGACCGGCATGATCTGCGGCTGGTCGCCATGCGAGGAGAACCCAAGATCGACCCCGAGCAACGAGTCATATTCATGCCGCTGCGCATGGGTTTGCGCGTGGTGGGGAGTATGGGACTCTCTGGCGCGCAACTTTCGCGCGAAACCTTGGAGTCCATGAGCAGCCTGATTGCGATCGCCATCGAGCGCGCCGGCGCGGTTGAGAAGCTCAGCCGGGCCGAGGCCGCGCGTGAGAGCGAGCAACTACGCTCGGCGTTGCTCGACTCGGTCACTCATGAATTTCGCACTCCTTTGACCTCCATCAAGGCTTCAGTCACGTCGTTGCTGTCGAACCCCGGCCTGGATGAGGCCCAGCGGACGGAATTACTCACCGTCGTCAATGAGGAAAGTGATCGCTTAAACCATCTGGTGGGCGAAGCCGCGGAGATGGCGCAGCTCGATGCTCACAAGGTGGAACTACGTTTGGGCCAGCATCAGATCGAGGAAGCCGTCGAGAATGCGATCGAGAAATCAAAAACAACATTGGGGAAACATCCGGTGAACGTTATGTTGCCCGGCGATTTGCCGGCGGTGCGAATCGATGTAGATCGCATCTCCGAGGTCGTCGCGCAACTGCTGGAAAACGCAGCGAAGTATTCGCCGCCGGACTCGCCCATTAATATCAGGGGAGAAGTGAGAAACCAAAAAGTGATGACCAGCATTGCCGACCACGGACCGGGCATCGACGATTTCGAACAGTCGTTGATTTTCGAAAAATTCTACCGCGGCCGAAACCAGCGGCTGCAGGTGCAGGGCACGGGCATGGGTCTGGCGATCGCCAAGGCGATCGTGGAAGCCCATGGCGGCGAGATTGGGGTCACCAGCCAACTCGGGCATGGTTCGGTGTTTTATTTCACGGTACCGGTGGCGTAGGCGCGACCAGTCAAGCCACCAGCAGCCACCATCCTTGGCAGTTGTGATAGACTCTGGCGTCAAGCTCCCGACACCAACTCTCGTTTCGTGTGTCTGCCGGTTGGTATTTTTCACAACTCATTGTTTCGACTCCAAGGAGGCCTTCATGCGTTCCAAACCCTGCAAACCGGTACTTTTCGCCCTGTACTCATTCCTGCTGTGCGTCATTGTTTTGTTGGGTGCGCCCGTTGCGAGCAGCGAATCGAATAAGGCTCCGCTGCTGCGCAAACCGACGGTGAGTAAAACTCAGATCGCCTTCAGCTACGGCGGAGACCTGTGGATCGTGGACCGCAGCGGCGGCGACGCCCGGCGCCTGACTAGCGACGTTGGCATAGAAACCGATCCATATTTTTCGCCAGACGGATCGCTGATCGCCTTCACCGGCGAATACGATGGCAACGAGGATGTGTACGTCATTCCCGCCGCCGGCGGCATTCCAAAGCGACTGACGTCGCATCCCGGATCCGATCAAGTTGTGGGCTGGACGCGCGACGGCAAGCGCATTTTGTTTCGCTCGGCGCGCGACAATTATTCGGGCGCCAACCGCTTGTTCCTGGTCAGCATCGAAGGAGGCCTGCCGGAAGAGTTGCCTCTGCCCATGGCGGAGGAAGGATCCTATTCTCCCGACAGCACCCACCTGGCGTACGTGCCTTTTACCAACTTCCATGAATCCTGGCGGTTTCAGCGTGGGCTGAAACACTATCGAGGCGGCACCGCGTCGCCGATCTGGATAGCCAAGCTGTCTGATTCCAGCGTCGAGAAGATCCCGCGCACGGACTCCAACGACTCGACCCCGATGTGGCTTGGCAACCGAATCTACTTTCTCTCTGATCGCAATGGCCCGGTCAACCTATTTATGTACGACACGACCACCAAGCAGGTCAGCGAGGCGGCGCGGAGCAATGGGGTCGATATCAAGTCGGCCTCTGCAGGACCGGATGCCATCGTCTACGAGCAATTCGGATCGATTCACTTCTTCGATCCGGCCAGCGGCCAGGAGCATGCGGTCGATATCCGCGTGACCGGCGACTTCCCCGCGGTGCGGGCGCATTTCGTCAAAGTTGCGGAGCAAGTTCAGAATGCAAATGTTTCGCCCACTGGAGCTCGCGCGGTCTTCGAGGCGCACGGCGAAATCCTCACCGTCCCGGCGGAGCATGGAGATATCCGCAATCTGACAAATTCTCCCGGGGTCGCCGATCGCGATCCGGCCTGGTCGCCGGATGGAAAGTGGATTGCCTACTTCTCGGATGAGTCGGGAGAGTACGCGCTGCATCTGCGTTCCCAGGACGGTCTCAGCGACATCCGAAAAATCAACCTGGGCACGCCAACGTTCTATTACTCGCCGGTTTGGTCGCCCGACAGTAAGAAAATTGCCTACAGCGATAAGCGGCTCAATCTCTGGTACGTGGAGATTGAGGGCGGGAAGCCGGTTCTGGTCGACACTAACGCGTACGAAGCCGGGCCGGGATCGGGATTCAATGCGGTTTGGTCGCCGGACAGCCGGTGGATTGCCTACACGAAGCAGCTTACCAGCGGCATGCGCGCTGTCTTTATTTATGGGCTCGAAGGAAAAGCCACCCACCAGGTGACTGACGGCATGAGCGACGCCGAATTCGCTGCTTTCGACAAGAACGGGCGATACCTGTACTTCACGGCCAGCACCGACGTCGGACCGGTTCTGGCCGCCAGCATGGGCGGCTTCAAAATACCGGTTACGCGTAGCGGATACGTAATCGTGCTGAATAAAGAATTGAAGTCGCCGCTGGCGCCGCAGAGCGATGAAGAGAAAATCGAAGCCGACAAGTCGGCGGCCGATAAACAGAAAATGGCTGCACAAGCGGACGAGTGCTCTCCAGAGGCCCAGAAAGGAGGCGGCGAATCTCCCAAAGAAACTGCGGCCACGGAAGGCGACAAACAATCGGCTGAAAAGAAAGGTGACGGCTCGAAAGAAAGCAAAGAACCACCAGTAGTTCGCATTGATTTTGAAAACATCGATCAACGGATTCTGGCCTTGCCGTTTCCGGCGCGAAACTACTGGGGAATGCTTGCCGGAAAAACCCACATCTTATACCTGCTCGAAGGACCGACTATTGAAGACGGCACGGGAGATCCCAGGCAGATCGTTCACAAGTTCGATCTGTGTACTCGCAAAACCGACAAGCTGTTGGATAACATCGGGAACTTTTTTGTTTCGGCGAACGGGGAGAAGGCGCTGTACGAACAATTGCCCGAAGCCAAGCCACAGGCTGGAGGCGGCGGTGAGCATCCGCATGGCGCCTGGTTCATCAAGGCGGTTGATGGCCTTGGCAAACCGGGCGAACCTGGCAAGCCGGATGGCGCATTGAAGCTGGACTCGATGGAAGTGGCAGTTGATCCGCGGGCCGAATGGCAGCAAATGTACCGGGAGGTTTGGCGGATTGAGCGCGACTTCTTTTACGATCCCAACCTGCACGGGGCCGATCTGAAGGCACTGATGGCGGCGTATCAACCATACGTCGATAACGTCATGAGCCGCGCCGACCTCAATTACATCTTCGCCGACATGCTGGGCGAGATCACGGCGCAACACGTCTACGTTTTCGGCGGCGACCGGCCGGAGGTGAAGCACGTCAGCGGCGGACTGCTGGGAGCGGACTACACCATCGAGAACGATCGCTATCGCTTTTCACGCGTGTATTACGGTGAAAACTGGAATCCGGACCTGCGCGCTCCCCTGACCGAGCCCGGGGTAAACGTGAAGGAAGGTGAATACCTGCTCGCGGTCAACGGCCGCGAGCTGCATGGCAGCGACGAGATTTACGGTTTTTTTCAGGAGACCGCTGGAAAATCAGTGCAGTTGAAAGTCGGACCTGATCCGAGCGGGAAAGGGGCACGGAACGTCACAGTTGTGCCGATCGCCAATGAACGCTCGTTGCGCTTGCGTGCCTGGATGGATGCAAATCGCAGGAAGGTGGAGCAGCTCAGCAATGGCCGTCTGGCCTACGTTTATTTGCCGGACACGTTCGTGAACGGCTACACGAATTTCAATCGCTACTATTTCGCGCAGTGGGACAAACAGGGAGCGGTGATCGACGAACGCTTCAACGGCGGGGGTTGGATTGCCGACTATATTGTGGACTGGCTCAAGCGGCCGCTGCTGGCGGTCGCGATGACTCGCGAGGGCAAAGACAATTACATTCCTCAGTCCGTCTTCGGACCGAAGGTGATGTTAATTAATGAGTATGCCGGCTCAGGCGGCGACGCGCTTCCGTGGATGTTTAAGCGACTCGGAACTGGGCCACTGATCGGCACGCGCACCTGGGGCGGGCTGATCGGCATCGGCGGGTATCCGCCCTTGATGGACGGCGGCGAAGTGACGGCCCCGCGCTGGGGTATCTTCAACCCGGATACTGGCCAGTTCGACGTGGAGAACAAAGGCGTGTCGCCGGATATTGAAGTGGAGTTGGATCCGGCGGCGTGGCGGCAAGGGCACGACCCGCAGCTCGAAAAGGGAGTTTCTACGGTCCTCGACGAGCTCAAGCAGCACCCGATTCCGGAAATCAAGAGGCCAAAGTATCCGGTTTACAACTGGCAGGCGGTTCGGAACGCCGCCAGCGCGCCGGAGAAAGCGGCGGGGCAGCAGTAGGGTGAATTTTTCGCCCTATAAAGTTAATCTTTGTCATTCCGAGGAGCCAAGCGCGAGGAGGAATCTGCAGTTGGGGGAAACTACAGATCCCTCGCGCGCCTTTCGGGGTCACAACAAAAGCAGCTTGTGGCAAGCTGTGACGGCCACGCTAACCAACCGATTCCTTCCGCAGTCCATATTTGACAGCGACTCTAGAGATTCATGTTCAGGTTCAGCGTTTTACCCGTCGTTTTGCTTCTGGTCTTTCTGAGCCCGGCCGTCCTGTGCCCACAGAACACGCCCGCGCCAGCACCGCAGGCCAAGCAACGAAAGACCAGCACGCCGTACACCGGCGACTTATCCATCTTCGATTCGCCGGGTCGCGATGAGCGGCTTCAGATTGATCGCGTGATGGACATCCTCGGCATCGGCGCTGGCAAGAATGTCGCGGACATCGGAGCCGGGTCCGGCTGGTTCACAGTGCGGGCTGCCGCGCGTGTGACCGATTCCGGCTGCGTGTACGCGGTCGACATCAATCCGGAAGCCATTCGTTACATCGACAATCGTGTTAAGAAGGAAAATCTGCGAAATGTAAGAACCATTCTGAGCCGCAGCGATGACCCACTGCTTCCGCCCAACACGGTGGATGCGGTGCTGTTGCTGAAGACTTATCACGAGGTGGAGAAACCGGTGGCCCTCTTGCGGAATCTTCGCGCTTCACTTCGGTCCGAAGCCAAGATCGGAATCATTGATCGCAACGGCAACGGAGAGAATCATGGCGTGGGGCGAGAAGTGGTCATCCGCGAGGCGGGAGAGGCTGGTTACAAAATGGTTGAACAGTACGATTTTGTGAAGGGCGATGGCATGGATTATTTTCTGATCTTCAAGGTTAGGGAGTAACGGGCCAGACTCTCTTCGCTTTTTTAGATTTCTGTGGCGCGGCCCCGGACAACCTCAGATGATTGAGGCTCCTGCTGCACATTGTGGCGGACGTCGGCGCCACGGACCCAGAAAATGACATCTTCGGAGATGTTAGTGGCGTGATCCGCGACGCGTTCCAGATTGCGGGCGATGAGTAGCGCGTCGAGAGCCTGACGTGTCACATCCGGGCGTTCATTCATAGTTTTCACCAAGGTAATGAACGCCTCGTCCCGCATGCGATCCACCACGTTGTCCATTTCCAGCACCGCCTGGGCGAGTTCGGCCTTGGCTTCAATGAATGACTCCAGTGAGCGCCGCACCATCGCCGAAACCGCGCCCGCCATTCGCGGGATATCCACCGGAAGATCGGCCTGGGGCAATTCAACCAGGTCCATGACGCGCTCAGCAATGTTAACCGCCTGATCGCCGACGCGCTCAAGATCAGAGTTGATTTTCGTGACTGCGAGAATGAACCGCAGATCGACAGCCATGGGCTGCTGCATGGCGAGCAGATCGAACGCCAGCTCATCGATCTCCCGTTCGGCTGCATTGATCTGGGACTCGCCTTCCAATACCAACTGACAACGCGCGAGGTCACGGTCGATGTACGCCTGGCAGGCGCGGTCGACCGCCTGCTCGGCCAGCCCGCCCATGCGGAGCAATCGGTTTCGCAGATCGTCGAGTCCCTGTTGAAAGCGTGTGCGCATTATCCAAACCTGCCTGTGATGTAATCCTCGGTACGCTTGTCGGACGGAGTAGTAAAGATCTTCTCGGTCCGGTCGAACTCGATTAACCTGCCCAGAAGGAAGAATCCAGTGAATTCGGCCACGCGGGAGGCCTGTTGCATATTATGCGTCACTATAACGATGGTAAATTTCTCTTTTAGCTGGAAAATTAATTCTTCGATCTTACCGGTGGAGATCGGGTCCAGGGCGGAGCAAGGCTCGTCCATGAGCAGCACCTGAGGCTCGACAGCCAGAGCGCGAGCGATGCAGAGCCGCTGCTGCTGTCCTCCCGACAGGCTGGCGCCGGATTTCTTGCGCAGCGTATCTTTCACCTCGTCCCACAAGGCGGAGACCTTCAGGGAGCGCTCGACAATCTCATCCAGCTGTTTGCGGTTGCGGAACCCGTTCAGCTTCAATCCCGCCGCCACGTTGTCGTAAATGGACATGGTGGGAAACGGATTCGGCTTCTGAAACACCATGCCGATGCGGCGCCGAATCTGCACCGCCGTGGTTCCGTTGTAAACGTCCAAGTCTCCCATTCGAACCCGGCCGGTGACCCGCGTCTCCGGGATGGTTTCGTGCATCCGGTTCAGGCAACGCACGAAGGTGGACTTGCCGCATCCCGAGGGGCCGATGACTGCGGTCGCGTGGTTGGCAGGAATCTCCATGTTGATGTCATGCAGAGCCTGCGTGTTGCTAAACCAGGCGTTGAGATTTTCGACCTTGATGCCAACTCCCATAGATCAGCTCATCCCCTTGAGCATTCCCCGTCCGGCGGCGATTCGCACCGCGGTCACCGACACCACAATCAACACAATCAAGATGAGCGCGCCCGCCCACGCCTGCCGATGCCACTCGTCGAAAGGCGAAATGGCGTAAGTGAAAACCTGCAGCGAAAGCGCGGCGGTCGGCTGATTCATTTTCCAGTTCCAGTACTGGTTACCAAACGCCGTAAACAGCAGTGGCGCGGTTTCTCCCGCAACCCGGGCAAAGGCTAGCATAACACCGGTAATGACCCCGGAGGTCGCGGTGCGCAAGGTAATCGAAAGGGTGGTGCGCCAGCGGGAAACTCCCAGGCCGTAGGCCGCCTCGCGAATAGCCTGCGGCACCAGCAGCAACATCTCTTCGGTGGCGCGAGTGATAGTGGGAATCATCATAATCGCGAGTGCGACTCCACCGGCCAGAGCGGAAAAGTGGCCTTGCGCAATCACCACGATTCCATAGGCGACAATGCCGACTACGATAGAAGGCACGCCGTTCAGGACATCGGCCGTGAAGCGAATCAGATCTCCGAAGCGGTTGCGGCCGTATTCGGCGAGATAGATGCCGGCTCCAATCCCAATCGGAACGCCCATACTGCTGGCAATCAGCAAGATCAAGGCTGTGCCTCCGATGGCGTTCGCCATGCCACCCCCGGCCTCGCCAACTGGCTTGGGCGTCTGGGTCAAGAAAGCCCAATTCAGAGAACCGATTCCCCTGTACACGAGGTAGGCAAAGATAGCTATCAACGGGAGCAGAACCAGCACTACTGAGCCGGCAGCGGCCACTGTGGCGAGCATATTTACGCTTCGCCGCCGAAAACTGACGGGAGCCAAGGCGGATTTGACGTTATCAGGCATGGCCCCTCGCCGGCATTCCACGCGTGACTGACCACACCAGAACCTGCGCCAGAATGTTTACGATGATGGTCACAAGAAACAGCGCCAGTCCGATTTCCACCAGGGCGCTCAAGTAAGTGTCGCCAGTAGCCTCGCTGAATTCGTTGGCAATGACGCTGGCCATGGTGTAACCGGGCGCAAACAGCGAGCGCGCGATCTCCGGACGATTGCCGATCACCATGGTCACAGCCATGGTCTCGCCCAACGCGCGACCCAATCCCAAAATGATGGCGCCCAAAATTCCGGCGCGCGCGTTTCTGAGCACACCGGTGCGGATCATTTCCCAACGTGTGGCGCCTAAGGCCAGCACCGCTTCCCGCTGCTGCTGCGATACGGCGGTCATTACTTCGCGCGTAATCGAAGAGATGATCGGCACCACCATGATGGCGAGAATCATTCCGGCGGCCAGCATCCCGACGCCATACGGCGTCCCTTCGAACAATCCAGTCCAACCGAAATATTGGGCCAGAAAAGGCTCCAGGTATTGCCGCAACAACGGCACCAGCACAAAGATTGCCCACAACCCGTATATCACGCTCGGAATCGCCGCCAGCAGCTCAGTAGTGAACGCTAATGTTCCCTTAAGCCCGCGCGGACACATTTCGGTGATAAAAACTGCAACCCCGATCGACAGCGGCACCGCGAGGATCAGCGCCACGAGCGAGGACACCAGCGTGCCGTAAACAAACGGCCACGCCCCGAACTGCTCGTTGACCGGATCCCATTCGCTGCGGAAGAAAAACTTCCAGCCAAACGCATGCCAGGAGAGGCTGGATTTTGCGATCAGTTCGTAAACGATGAGACCAACCAAGGCGAGTACGCAAACCCCACAAGCCAGCATGGCCAACTGGAAAAGGCGGTCGGTGATGTGGCTGCTGCCGGCCTTAATAAGCGGCTGGGCCTGGTCCCTGGGTGTGGCCATAACCTCCGGTTTTGCAACGGGTTGCGGTCCAGGCAAGCGTGGCGCTCCCAATGCTTGATTGGCCATCCTCCTGACGCTAGCAGAATCGTGTTAAAGGAGTGTTAAAATACCCGCTCCGCGTCCGGCTGGGGTGGTCTTCCACTTCGCTTCTGCCAACGAGCCTGACGATGGCAATCTCCGATTGCATTGTCGGAGATTACGTTGTAGCTTTTCGTACTCTCACGCTTCGCTATGCCTATTGACGCAAAACGCAGCCGCCTTACCTTTCAGAAGTTAGAGCGCGAATTGCGCAAGCTGGCGAAGAAGCCGGCTCCGGACAGCGTCCACAAGTTTCGCACCAACAGCCGCCGCGTGGAAGCCCTGCTGAGCGAAGTGGCGCCGGAACGCCATCGCAACGACGAAAAGCTGCTCAAGCTCTTGACGGGGTTGCGCAAGAAAGCTGGGCGAGTACGTGATTTGGATGTGCAGATCGCGTCGCTGCGCGATTTGAAGTTTCCTCAGGCCAACGGACACAAGTCGCAGGTGATGGATGCGCTGGTCGGTGAGCGGGCGAAGCGAGAAAAGAAGCTGGCAAGAGCATTTGATCGCGACACAACGGGCGAGATCCGCAAACGTCTGAAGCGGGCCGCGCATGAGATGGACATTCCCCGGGACACCGACCCGCTGACGCTCACACTTCACAAGCTCGAGGAATTGGGACACAACCCGGCGCCGCTGACTGAGAAGATGCTTCACCAATACCGGATCATCGGCAAGCGAGCCCGGTACATTGCCGAGCTTGCGGACGGTGATCCCGAGGCCAAGCGCATTGTCGAACAGCTCAAACACATGCAGGATGTGCTCGGCGATTGGCACGACTGGCTGAAACTCACCGAGAAAGCGGAAGCGCTGCTGGGCGGAGTTCGTGATTCGCCGCTAGTGGCCATGCTGCGCAACGTAACGCAGGCAAAATTCCGGCAAAGCCTGGACGCGGTGGCGGAAATCCGGTCAGTATTGGCTGGTCAAAGCCGCCCTGCCCAGCCAATCCGAAACCATAAGCCGCCGGCAAAGGAAGCTGCGCAGACCGCGGTCGCGTAGACTGCGAGTTAGAATGTTCGTTATGGACGGCGGCCTTGGGTAAACCCAGAGATCATCCTCGCAATCATGGTCGGGAGAATGCCGAAAATCTGAGCAGTCAGCGGCTACAGGACTCTGCTCGCCCCAGCCTCAAAGAATTGCTCCTTGGGCCTGGCCTTCGTTTTGAGCATCTTGTTCCTGGACGCCGCACTTTCTTTCGGCGACCGCCTGTAAAATTCGACTGACCTACAGCGGGTCGGATATCCTTCTGGACTCCTCCCTGTTAGGGGTAAACTACGCTATCTCGCCATGCCGACCTTTGCCGCGGTCGATATTGGATCGAATTCGGTGCGCCTGAAGATTGCCCGGCTCACCCGGCATCGCCTCGTTGAAATTCTAGAAGACCGCGAGGTCACCCGCCTGGGCGAGTCGGTGTTCCGCAGCGGTTTTCTTTCGCCGGATGCGATTGCCAACACGGTGAAGGTTCTGCGGCGCTTTCATCGTGCTGTGCAGAACGTAGGCGTGGATTCGGTCCGCGTCGTCGCCACCAGCGCCCTGCGCGACGCGCGCAATTCACACGCGTTCCTGGAGTGGGTCCACTCCTCGACTGGATGGAACGTGGAGATCATCTCCGGTCTGGAAGAGGCCCGCCTGATCCACTTGGGATTGACATCCACGCTGCGAGTGAACGCGTCGCCGGTGTTGATGATGGACCTGGGCGGCGGGAGTTGCGAACTTACCATTTCGGGCGGGTGGCACATTCGCAGCACTATCAGTTTGCCACTGGGCGCAGTCCGGCTGACCAATGAATTTCTCCATCACGATCCGCCGCGCAAGGCGGAACTGCGCCAGATGCGCGGCTTCGTCACGCGCGAGATCGACCGCACCGCCGACCGGATCAAGCGAGCCCGGCCAAAAGTCGTGATTGCGACGTCCGGCACCGCAGAATCCCTGGCGGCTGTCTGTCATGGGCTCTACAAAACGAAAGGGGCGCGGGCGAAGGCCGTCTCCCGCACCCAGATGCAGCGCATTGCCAAACTGCTGGCGCGTTTGCCGCTGGAAGGACGCAGAAAACTGTCGGGAGTTGGGCCTCGGCGGGCGGAGATCATCGTGCCGGGCGCTGCTGTTTACGCAACGCTTCTGGAACGCTGCCAGTTAGCGGGATTCCGCTATTCTCCTTTAGGATTGCGCGACGGTCTGCTGGCGCAAATGGCGGCGGAATATGACCGCAGCACGCGCTCGGGAAGGCAAATCGAGTCTGAACGCTGGGATTCACTGCTTAACGCAGTCGAACATTATGGCATTGACAGGGATCACGCCCTGAAGGTGCGCGAGTCTGCGATGCATCTTTTTTCAGCGATGCGATCGGTTCACGGGCTGCCGCCGGAGTATGCCGAATGGCTCTCAGCGGCTGCCATGTTGTACGAAGTCGGCGATTACGTTAACCGCAACGGCCGGCATCGCCATGCCTATTACATCATTTGTCACTCAGAAATTCTTGGCTATACACCCGAGCAAAGAAGAATCATCGCCGCCATCGCCCGGTACTTGGGCAAGTCGCGGCCAACTGCCGGTGATGGACCCATAAAAGTACTGCCCAGCGCGGATCAAGAATATGTGGCGAAAGCGTCGCTGCTGCTGCGTCTGGCGCGCGCGCTCAACCTGAGCCGCAGCGACGCCATCCGGGGGTTGCGGGTCCATCCTCATGACGGCACGGTAAAGTTGACGCTGATTACCAAGCCGAGAAGCACCGTGGTCCTGGAACTCTGGGCGGTCGAAAAGGAGGAGAACTATTTTCGTGAGGTCTTCGGGCGCGAACTCTCCGCGGCTGCCGCTGCGTAGAGAGCGCGCAGGACTTTGGGAGTTAAGCACCAGTTAAGGGTCGCGGAATTCCGCCCCATGTCCACTTTGGCCACCGCACCTTTTCTCAGGTCGACACCGGCTTCACAACCGGCTTCGCTGACGATGCGTCCCAGGAACTCGCTCAGGTTAGGGTTGTGGCCGACTACCATAATGGCTTCCTGGTTGGCATATTTCTCCAGCATGCGGCGAAAGTCGGCAAACGTCGCGCTGGGCCCCAGCGCGACATCGAGCTGAAGTTTGCCTTCGTAGCTGAGTTCGTTGCCCACGAGTGACGCGGTTTGCGCAGCGCGCTTCAACGGACTGGAAACGATTGCATCTACCTGAACGTCCAGCGCTGTCAACGCACGCCCGACAATCCCGCACTGCTCAATGCCATCTTTGTCCAGCGGACGCTTTTCGTCCTTCTTCGGATTGATCAAATGCTGACCGGCGCTGGCGTGACGAAGGAAGTAAATTATCATGACCGCTTACCGTTCCTTTCCGATGAGCATTCTTCTGGTTCGCGGCTCTGGAGCTGCGGGGACCGATTCCAGAGTTGCCTTCCCTTCCGCCAAGGAAATTAGAAACTCTTGCGCATTGAATCCCGCGGAAGGAGGTTTTCGCCGGCCCTGAGCCCGCCATGTGCGGACGTAGTTTCCGTCTTTTTGCAGAATGCGTGACTTAAGATTATCCGCCAGATAGGATTCCAGAATCTCGTGCCGCACACGCTCGCGAAGCAGCTCGTCTTTGATGGGAAAGAGGACTTCGACACGCTCGTAAAGATTTCGCGGCATCCAATCGGCGCTGCCCAGGTAGACTTCCTCTTCGCCTCCGTTAGAGAAATAATAGATGCGGCTGTGTTCCAAAAACCGGCCCACAATGCTGCGCACCGTAATGTGATCGCTCACGCCGCGTACACCGGGACGGAGGGCGCAAATTCCACGGACGATCAGATCAATCTTCACCCCAGCCTGCGAGGCTGCATATAGAGCCGTTACGACGTTTTTATCCAGCAGGGCGTTCATCTTGGCAATGATGTGGGCGGGGCGCCCGTGTCGCGCGTGCTCGGCCTCGCGAGCGATCAATGCCAGAACGTGCTCGGCCAGATTCAAGGGCGCAACCAGCAGGGGATCGTAATTAGGGTGTTCTGCGTAGGCTGTGAGAAAGCTGAAAACGTCGTGAGCTGCGCTGGTGATTGCGGGATCGGCGGTAAGCAGGCTCAAATCGGTGTAAATGCGCGCGGTGGTGGTGTTGTAGTTTCCCGTGCCGAGGTGAGCGTATCGGCGCATGACTCCATCGGGATCTTGCCGCACCAGCAGAGACAGCTTGCAGTGAGTTTTCAACCCGACCAATCCGTGGAACACCTGCACCCCGGCGTCCTCCAGATCACGCGCCCAGCGTATGTTGGAGGCCTCATCGAAACGCGCCTTCAGCTCCACGACCGCGGTGACTTCTTTCTTCGCGGCCGCCGACATCAGCGCGGGCACGATCAGCGAATGCTCGCTGGTGCGGTAGAGGGTTTGCTTCATCGAGAGCACTCTTGGGTCTTCGGCCGCCGATTCGATAAAGGAAACCACGGCGTCAAAGGAATCGTAGGGATGATGCAGGAGAACGTCGTGCCGGCGGAGTTCTTCAAAAAGATCTTGCGACTTGGCTGTCAGACGAAGCTCACGCGGGATGAACGGCTTAAACTTGAGATCCGGCCGCTCCGTCTGGTCGTAAACGTTAAACAGGCGCGACAGATTCACCGGACCGTTCACGGAAAAGACCTGCCACGGCTCCAGCTCAAAATTGCTGCGCAGGCGCTCGATGATATCCGGGTCAGCATCGGATTCAATCTCCAGGCGAACCGCGTCGCCCTTCCGGCGGTTGTGCAGCTCGGTGCGCACTGACTCCAGCAGGTTCCGCGACTCTTCTTCCGCCAGATAAAGATTACTGTTGCGAGTGACGCGAAAAGGGGCGGAGGAGACGATGTCATATCCGTGGTACATGCGCGAGGCGTGGTGCGCGACGAGATCGGCGAGAAAAATAAAGTCGACCGTGCCTTCGGAGGGGAGACGAACCAGCCGCGGCAAAGCCCGCGGCACCGTCACCACGCCGGTGTAGGTCATGGAAGAACGACGGCGGCGGCGCAGCAAGAATGCCACACAGAGAGCTTTGTTGATCACCCGCGGAAAGGGATGGGCCGGATCCACGGTAACCGGGGTGAGCAGAAGATCGAGCTCGCGTTCGCTGTACTCGGCTACAAATTCACGGGCTCGCGAGTCCAGTTCATGCAAACCCAGCACGCGGATGCCATTCTCGGCGAGCAGCGGCCGCAGTTGCTCATTCCAGCAGCGGTATTGGTCGTCAACGAATTCGCGAGTCTCGCGCGCAACCGCGTCCCGTTCCTGCAAAAGAGTAAGCCCATCCGGACCCGCTTCGGTGTAGCCGTCTTCGATCTGCTGCACCAAGCCGGCAACCCGCACCTCGAAAAATTCGTCCAGGTTGCTTGCGGTGATGGAAAGGAACTTGACCCGCTCCAACGGCGGATTGTTCGTGTCCAGAGCTTCCTCCAGTACACGCCGATTGAAAGCCAGCCAGGATAGTTCGCGATTGATGTAGTGAGCCGAGTGTTCGACTGAAACGCGAGCCATAAGTTACGCGGGACCAACCCAGGTGTAAACGATTTCCCGCCATACCGATCTGTCGGCGGGAGCAGTTGCGGATTCTTGTCTTCGAGCCTTACAACTTTGTGCCTAGCGATGCCAATTCCGTGCCGGCACTGCTATCAGTATAAAGCATCGATCTCCGCACCGTGGAACCATGGGTAACTCGGCATATGGCACGAGAAAAGGGCGCCAGCTGTGCGCTGGCGCCCTGCTAAATCACAGCGCCGGTTAGGGCAGATAGTAGCGGAAAGAGGTGAGGAACATGTTCTCGGTCGCAGCGGGACTGTTGCCCTTCGTTGCCGCCCAGGTGCTGCGGTTCAAATAAGAGTACTGCGGCCCCCACTGGATTCGCCCCTTGTCGCCACTGTACAGGCGATACCAGAATCCGAGCGTGCCCTCGTAGATAGCTCGAGTATCCCCAGCGCAGTTCGCCGGGCCGGCGGGGTTGAAGCCGCCAGTCAGCGGTGTGCCCAAACTGCCGGGGTTGGGCACTGTCCCACTGTTAATGGGAGTGGGGCTGGTACTGGACACTGGCGTATCCACGTTGATCACCGTCGAAGTCGGCGGACTCTCCAGGTTGCAACCGGCGTTGGTTAACAAGGGTGAGCCGTAACCGGCGCCCTTGCCGCCGACATCGTATGCGACGCGGGACTCGTATTCGCCGCCTACATTGGCATACACATCCAGTCGCTTCGAGTGCCATTCCAGGGTGCCCAGTGCCTGGTAGTTACGGACCGGCACCAGAACGCCATCCGGACGGACAACGACGTCGGGCAACTGCGCCGAACCGTAGCGGCCAATGCCCTCGCCACCAAGGAAGTGAAGTCCGACATCTACATGCTGTGCCAAAGTTCCTCGGATGTTGGCGCCCACGCCTTTGCCTAATCCGCCATTGTTGAAAGCACCGTTCGCATTGGGGAATGTGGCGCCGTCGCATGTCGTCTTGGGGGGCAGCACTCCGTTGGTGGCCGAAATCAACCCACCGCAGGGGAAGATCCGGTCGCGAAAGTCACTCACGAGAGTGAAAATTTCGTAGTGCCCCCAGCCCGGCTGGAAGGCAAGCTTCGCGATAAAGTCGGGCGTGGCATTAAACGAGTAGTTCGCCGTGCCATTGTAAAGCCCGGAACTCGATCCTTGTGAGCCAATAATGAAGTTGTTCTGCCCAGAGGCGAGGTGGATACCGGAGGTCGTGGTCGAGGGATCTTCGACCGAAAATCCGAACCAGTATTTGTTGTTGAAATTCTTGGTGACCCGGAATCCGTATTGTCGCGCCCAACTGAAGCCGACGTTATATTGAGGGTCAATGGTCATCGGCAGGGCCTCGCTGCGGTTGTCCAGACCTGTTTTCGTTTCGGTGACCAGGCTCCACATCTGGCCACCGGTGAAGCTCCAGCCGTCATTGAGAGCCGCCTGACCCCAGGCTTGCCGCTGGCGAAGTGAATAACTGTTGCTTTCGTTGTTATTAGAGTTGGTACCCGACGAGAGGAAGTCGGCTTCCACATACCCGGTCAACTTGGTGCTGCTGAGCTTGCCTTCCGCCAGCATCGAAATGCGAGACTGACGCCCGGAGCCGAAGAACTCCGACATGTGGGCAGCTGTGGCTCCGTCGAACGGAATGCTGTTGAAAGGAGTGTTGATGTCTGCTCCCAACGCATGCTGGCGCCACACAGTTTCTGCCGCCAGGAAGCCTCCCGGTGTAATGGTGATGCCCTTGTAATGGATGGCGATGGGATTTTCCAGGCTGGAGCGAATATTCTTCTGCGTCTCCTGCAAGCTGAGCGCGGCGTTAGTGGCGTTCTGCTTGATATCCGAGACGTCAGTCTTTAGATCAGAAACGGCTTGTTGCTGTTGGCTGGCTTGCGCAGCAGCCTGATCCGCCTTGGCTTGGGCTTCCGAAGCCGCGGCCTGGGCCTGCTGCATCTGTTCCTGCGCCCGCTGCAGAGCCGCGTCCCGCCGGCGCATTTCCTCTTTGAGTTGTTGAATTTGTTGTTGTTGTGCTGCCAGGGCGTCTTTCAGTTCCTGCACGTCCCTGGCCGTAACCGCTGCCGCAGTTGTCGACTTCTTCTTTGCAGTTGTTGTCGTCGAGGTCTGCGCTAACGAGCTTGCGGCGAAAAACACCACTACGCACCACCTGAGAACGGGCTTCATTTATGCTCCTTTGCCTCGCTCACTCGAGGCCG
Organism: Terriglobales bacterium; assembly: GCA_035624085.1. Classification (GTDB taxonomy): domain Bacteria; phylum Acidobacteriota; class Terriglobia; order Terriglobales; family Acidobacteriaceae; genus JAFAGX01. The sequence continues at coordinate 1,956 of DASPSE010000241.1, read as the reverse complement.
CTTGTGAATGCCAACTGGAAATCAGGAATGACTAACGAAACTGCTTGATGGCCTCTGCCACTTTTTTGGACACATTTTCCGGCAACGGCGCATAGTCCAGCTGCGCCGTCATTTTTTCTCCGCTATCCAACATCCAATGGAGAAAATCGACCAGAATTTTTCCTTTGGCTTGATCTTTTGCCTGCACCGGGATCAGCAGCCAGGTAAAACTGGAGATGGGATAAGCGTCCTGACCGGGGGCATTGGTAATGGAAACGCGGAAGTCCGCCGGCATGTCCCTCACCGAAGCCGCCGCCGCGGTGGCGCCATCCAAGCTTGCCTTAAGCCAGGCGCCGGCGGGGTTGCGCACGGCGGCGTATGGAATCTTGTTCTGCACGGCGTAAATCAGCTCCACATAGCCGAACGCGCCGTCCATCTGCCGGATCATCCCGGCTACTCCTTCGTTTCCCTTGGCTCCAAGTCCCACCGGCCAGCTGACCGATGCGCCTTTGCCCACTCTCTGCTTCCACTCTGGACTGACCTTGGAAAGGTAGTCGGTGAAGATGTAGTTTGTTCCGCTGCCCTCGGAGCGGTGGACGACAATAATGGGGCGATCGGGAAGTTTTATGCCGGGATTGTCGGCCGCGATGGCCTTGTCGTTCCAGTTGCTGATCTTGCCGAGACAGATGTCCGCAATCGTCTGCGGAGAGAAGCGCAACTCCCCGGAAAGTCCTGAAACGTTGTAGGCGGGAACGACCGCTCCCAGAACCGTAGGAATATGCAGGATTTTGACCTTGGCCTGGGCCAGTTGTTCGTCGGTCATGGGGCCATCGCTGGCGCCAAAGTCCACGGTGCCCGCCAATACCTGGCGAATGCCGCCGCCGCTGCCAATGGATTGATAATTGATTTCAATATCGGGATGAAGCTTGTGGTACTCGCTGAACCACTTCGAGTACATCGGGTAAGGGAAGGTCGCGCCGGCTCCGTTCAGTGTGGTTTGCGCGAAGGCGGGGAGCGCCAAGGCCAGACACAAAACCGCGATGCGGCGTATCACGCGATGATGCCTCCTGGGTATGATTTGCGGTTGACTTTTAGTTTCTAAGTCGGGAATGTTACAGGTTGGTTACAGAACGGTGAATTTCTGATAAATCACATGGATAGCATTGGACTTAGCGGTCAGAAAAGCATGTTTCCCCGGCGAGTCTGAGGCCCAATCATCAGGGCTGAGAGTCAAGCCGGACGATTTCCCGCGCGAACAACTTGTTTTCCGGAAAGTCATTGCGAAGTGCGACGAGAATCTGCCGCGCATGGGCGAGGTCTTTTTCCCGAACGTAGGCAATCGCCAGCAGGATCCGGGCAAACGGGGCAAGATAGCGTCCATGCTCCGCCGTAATCTGCAGTTCACGGATGCCCGCCTGCCTATCGCCGGACACGCCACCTAGGCGCACCAGCCAGCGTACTGGCGCCGCCATGCTGCCGATAATGTATTGGCTCACACCGGTGGCCAGGTGGGCGTCGTAGTATTCAGGATCCGTGGACAGCAACCGATTCGCCCAGCTGGTCGCCTGTTTGGTGAAGTGCAGGGAAGCCAGGTTGCGTTTCTCGATGAGTGCCGCGTAGTCCGCCCTTAGGCCCGAGGCCAGCGCCATGGCAAACAACCCGTCGGGGTCATTGGGACGGCTGTTCAAGCGCGTTTGGGCTCGCTTTTCCGCCAAGTCGAGCGCAGCCTCGAAACGCGCGCGCAGTGCGGGGTCCGGTGTGAAACTTTTGCGCGCTGCAAATGCCCGGTCGTCTCTGTAGAATTGTTCTTCCAGCACGCCCAGGCGATTGAACTCGGAGAAAAGCAATCCCGCCGCCTCAGAAGCGGGTCCGAGCGGATCGTCCGGATGCTCCTGCTGCCAGGACCTGAATACCTGCTGCGCAGCAGTGAAGTCCAAACCGTACAACAGATGGAAACCGCGATCCAGCGAAGGTGAG
>DASPSE010000103.1:0-2956 GCA_035624085.1 Terriglobales bacterium | reverse complement strand
GGAACCCACGCTTTCACCGCCTTGAGATTTTCGAAGATTACCTGGCGGTCGACCGCCAGGTCCCGAACCACCGGAAACTTCGAAAAAGGCTCGAGCCGGATCGGCTTATCGAGCTGGTCCACCAGAGCCGAACAGGCCATTCGGGCGCGTCCGTTGATCAGCATGGCGCAGGAGCCGCAGACTTCTTCCAGGCAGTTTGAATCGTAAAAGATTGGAGTTGTGGCTTTGCCATCGCGCGTCACCGGGTTGGCCGCGATGTCCATCAGGCAGGAAATCACATTCATGCCCGGCTTATAGGCCAGCTCAAATTCCTCCCAATGCGGCTTGTCCTTGGGATGGGCTTGGCGACGAATTTTGATGATGACGGATTTGTTGTTAGCCATTAGCTGTTAGCTTCTAGCTCCTAGCTTAGATCTCTAAAACTGCCATTCTGAGTGAGGCGAGGAAGTCATCCACGGATTCTGTTTTGGATCTCAGTTCTCGAGCAGACTCCAATTGGTGACTGACCCAGCCCAGTACCGATACTGCTCCGCATTCCCCGGATTCAGGCTGGATGTGTGGCCCCCAGCGGCTAAAGCCGAAAATTTAAAAGAACGCTTAATCGGCACGAGTAGAAGTCGTGCCCTTCCCGATTGACCTAATACTTCCTCGCTCGCGGCGGAATCAGCGAAATATCCACCGGCTCGAACTCAAATTTCGGCTCGTCGGCATCGGGAGCGAAATACGCTTTTGTCGTCTTCAGCCAGTTCTTGTCATCGCGTTCGGGAAAATCCGGCTTGTAATGTGCGCCGCGCGATTCGTCGCGCATCGCCGCACCCTGCGCGATTACCCGCGAGAGCTGGAGCATGTTATAAAGCTGCCGCGCAAATACCACGCTGGTGTTCGCCCACTGCGAACGATCGCTCATATTAATTCGCTGAAAGCGCTCCAGCATCTCGCACAGCTTGGCATCGGTCTCTTGCAGACTCTTGTTGTAGCGAATGACGGTGCAGTTCTTGGTCATCAACTCGCCGAGCTCGCGCCACAACTTGAACGGGTTCTCCGTCCCCTCAGCCTTCGTCAACAGCGCGTTCTTTTCTTCCTGACATTTGCGCTCCGTGTCGAAATGCCCGTTGCCGCTTGCGGCCGATGCGTTGCGCGCATACTCGACGGCCGCGGGTCCAGCCACGAATCCTCCGAAAATGCACGACACCAGTGAATTCGCGCCCAGCCGGTTCGCCCCGTGATATTGATATTCGCTTTCGCCAGCGGAATAAATTCCAGGGATGTTCGTGGCCTGCTTGAAATCGACCCAGATCCCGCCCATGGTGTAGTGCATGCCGGGGAAAATCTTCATGGGCGTGTCGCGCGGATCATCGCCGACAAACTTCTCGTAGATTTCCAGAATGCCTTCCAGCTTACGATCGAGAATCTTGCGGTCGATGTGCGTCAGGTCGAGATAGACCATCGGCTTGCCATCGATCCCAAGATTCAATTCGTACACCACTTTGAAAATAGCGCGCGTCGCCACGTCGCGCGGCACCAGGTTTCCATATTTCGGATACCATTCTTCGAGAAAATACCAGCGCTCGTTCTGCGGAATAGACTTCGGGTCGCGCGTGTCGCCAGGCTTCTTCGGAACCCACACTCGTCCGCCCTCACCGCGCGCCGACTCTGACATGAGCCGCAGCTTGTCCTCGCCCGGAATCGAAGTGGGGTGCACTTGAATGAACTCGCCGTTGGCGTAATAGCATCCCTGCTGATACAACGCCGACTGTGCCGACCCCGTGCAGACCACGGAATTCGTCGATTTGCCAAAAATCGCGCCGATCCCACCGGTGCAGATGATGATGGCATCAGCCGGAAAAGTGCGGACTTCCATGGACCGCAAATCCATGGCGCAAATGCCGCGGCAGATGCGATTTGGGTCGAGCACCGCCGACAAGAACTCCCAGTGCTCATACTTTTTTACCTTGCCTTCAGCTTCATAGCGGCGTACCTGCTCGTCCAGCGCATAAAGGAGTTGCTGTCCGGTGGTGGCGCCGGCGAAGGCAGTGCGGTTGTACAAAGTTCCGCCGAAACGCCGGAAATCCAGCAGGCCTTCGGGAGTGCGGTTGAAGGGAACGCCCATGCGATCGAGCAGATCGATAATGCCGGGTGCGGCATCGCACATGGCTTTAACCGGGGGCTGGTTGGCGAGAAAGTCGCCGCCGTAGATGGTGTCGTCAAAATGCTGCCAGGTGGAGTCGCCCTCACCCTTCAGGTTTTTTGCCGCGTTGATTCCGCCCTGCGCACACACTGAGTGCGACCGCTTGACGGGAACGATGGAGAACAGGTCCACCTCGCCGCCCATCTCGGCAATTTTGATGACCGCCGAGAGACCAGCCAGCCCACCGCCCACTACGATGATTCTAGGGTTTATGGCCATCTGCTTCGAATTCCAAGCCTACCAGTTGTAGCGTAACAAGGAAGCGAGCCAAACGCGCGTTATTCGGCCGCAAACAACGCGGCCGTTCGCGCGGCTCGCCCAGATCCTTCGCTGCGCAAAAGAAGCTTGCTCAGGATGACAATCAAACTCCACATTACCGCATCACAATCGATGTCCCTGACGTTTCCAGCGGCTGCAGCGGAGTAGTCAGGAACGAGTACATTGTTGCGGCGCCTACGCCAATAAACAGGAGTGCGACCAGCAGGCAGACGTAGCCGAATTTTCGTCGAGCACCGTCACCCGTCGTAATCCCCCACTTCGCTGCGAACAACCACAGCCCGTAAGCGAAGTGCCACGAGGCGCACAGAATTCCAACTGCATAGAACGCGACCGCCCAGGGACTCTGAAACTCGGTCTGCACCTTGCCGAACGCCGCTCCCGGATGCGTCAGGAGGTGAGTCCCGGTGAAACGCATCGTCCATGTGTGCCAAACCATGTAGAAGAATGCGATCGCGCCGGTCCAGCGCTGCGCCGTGTACATCCAGTTGC
>DASPSE010000101.1:0-4009 GCA_035624085.1 Terriglobales bacterium | reverse complement strand
GCGGTGGGTGAATATTTTGATGGTAATCCATCCGCTCTCCACTGGTGGGTGTGGAACAGCGGCATGGGCGGGCGCTGCAACGCCTTCGACTTCACCTTGCACTGGACCATCCAGGCAATGTGCAACAACAGCTCGAACTGGTGGATGGGCGGGCTGCAAGGGGCGGGCTACATCGCCATCGATCCCATGAACGCGGTCACCTTTGTTGACAACCCTGACACGGACCTGTCCTATGGCGAAAACGTGATTTGGAATAAGATGCTGGGCTACGCGCTCATCCTGACTGCCGAAGGTTATCCCTGCGTCTACTACAAAGACTACAGCCCCGATCCGGGCTGCTACGGTCTCAAGCCTCTGATCGATAATCTGATCTGGATCCACGAGAACCTGGCGTTTGGTCCGACGCTGACGCGCTGGGGGAACGATCAGCAGGTTTACGTATTTGAGCGCCAGGGGTATCCCGGACTGTTGGTCGCTCTCAACAATGACCAGTACAACAGCTATACCCGCACCGTGCAGACCAGCTTCGGTCCCAACGTGCAACTTCATGAATACACCGGGAAGCACGCCGACATCTGGACCGACGGCTCGGGCATGGCCTCGTTTACCATCCCTCGCAACGACAACGGTCAAAGCTATCTCTGTTTCTCGCGCACCGGCTACGGTCAGCCGTTCTCACTTATTCGCAGGACGACGACGCAGACCTTCTTTGGGGCTGCGGACCTGGACACGCGTCCGGCGGAGAACAACGTGGAGGTACAGGCCGGGCGCATCTGGTGCCAGGGTGGCACGCACATGGAAGCCACACTCAAGCCCGAAACGTCGGGGTGGGCCACAAGCGCGGAGATCGTCGTGGATATTCTTGATCCGCAGGGCAGAAGTTTGGCGAGTCAGGGGTACCCAGCGAAATCGATTGGGAAGAAAATCAACGTCATCGCCGATCAAACTGGATGGATCACATTGCGCCTCACTGGGCGCGGACTGCCCGCGGCGGGGGCAGCTTATGAGTTGACGGTAACCTACACCGCTACCCAGGAGCTCAAAGCATGAGTATCGCGGTCACTATGCGGTCGTACGACCAAGCCCGCTCCGGTGCCAACACCCGGGAGACGATTCTTACTCCTGGCGCTATCAAAACGCGAGGCATCAGGAAGCTCTTCTCCTTGGTTCTCCCTGGAGACGCGCGCGGCTGTGAGGCCCAGCCTCTCATCGTCCCGGGTGTGAGGCTGGCGGATGGCAGCACTCATGACGTAGTCTACCTTGCCACCATGGCCAATCGCGTTTTTGCTTTCGATGCCAACACCGGCGCACAACTCTGGATGGTGCAGCTCGGCAACCCGATCCAGAGTGACAAAACGATCGACGCCTACCTCATCAATGATCATTGGGGGATCCTGTCCACTCCGGTCATCGATGTTTCCGCAGGACTGATGTACGTTTGCGCCTGGACTAGTGTCGACGGCTCGCCGGCGAAAGGCCAGCATTACCTTCACGCCATCCGCTTGCGCGACGGGAGCGCCGCCCATCCAGCTTTGAACTTCGAAGGCGTTTCTTACAATCCTGGTCACGGACTGCCGGTCCAGCAGTTTCGTTCCATGGAGCGAAAGCAGCGTGCCGCGCTACTGTTAGCCGATGGGGCGGTCTTCATCGCCTTCGGCACGATCGCGGAAAGCGCAGCGACCGCGCGCGGCTGGTTGATCGCCGTCGACACATTGCGGTTTCAGGTCTCAGCGACCTGGACTTCGACTGCCCGCGGGAGCGGCGGAGGTATTTGGCACTCCGGTGGTGGCCCAGCTTGCGATGCTGAAGGCAACATTTATGTCGTGACCGGCAATGGCGACTTCGATGCGGTCACAGACTTCGGCGAGAGTATCGTCAAGCTCCGATATACTCCACCGACTGCCACTGGCATCGGCTCTCTGAACGTGGTGGATTGGTGGACTCCCTGGACAGACGATGGGCGTACGGGCGGAAATCCTGAAGGCGAAGGCGTCAAGCAACCCAGGGAAAAAGCAATGCCCACGAACTTCCGCAAGGACGCGTATCTCGCCCGATCGATGGGTAGCGCTGCCATGAGTATGGCCGCAGCCTGGGGCGATCAGGATTTTGGCGCGGGAGGGCCGGTTTTGGCGCCAACCACAGGCGCGATTCTCGCCTGCGGCAAGGACGGAATTTTGTATACCGCGAACTTGCACAATCTGGGCAAGACCCAGCCTGCGGAGCTCGATCCTTCGGACACTGCGCGCAACTACGCCAAGTTAAAGGCTCCGCCGATCTTTTACACCTACTACCCGGGGCCACAACGGAGTCCGGCGCCGAGCCATATTGGAGATCTGAACTTCTGGAGCGGGAACCGGACTCACCATCTGCATGGCACTCCCGTCCTCTGGCAGAGCGCGGTGCATGGCTGGATGCATTTCTGCTGGGGTGAGAACGGCAATCTGCGCGCGTGGACGCTCGGAAACAATGGAGTCTGCACCTATCTCGCATGCAGCGCGGAATGGGCCTCGGCGAACTCGCCAGCCCCGCCGGGCGGAATGCCTGGTGGAATGACCTCCTTGTCGGCGAATGGAGGGAATGAGGGAATCGTGTGGGCCTCGATTCCTTATACCGACGCCAATATGGAAATCAGCGCCGGACGCTTTCTGGCGTACGACGCCGCGAACTTCGGCAAGTATTCCGACGGAAGCGGATCCATGCCAGCGCTCTGGGACAGCCAACAGTGGAACTGGCAGTTCAGCCATAACAAGTTTAACCGTCCGGTGGTGTGGAACGGCCGGGTCTTTCTTGCGACTTATGACGGTGAGGTTTTAGTTCTCGGCCTGGCGTAGGCCCTGTATCGAATACCGTTACGGTTGCAAGAACGGCTGGGTAAGGTCCAAGCCCGACTGCATTGATCGTAGGAAGAACAGTGAGCAGAACTGGAGGAGCAGTTTTGCAGTCTGCCCGCTACAACACACCGACCGGCACTTTGCGGGAGACCTTTGCGCGGCTGGGATTCGTCACGGCTTCCGATGCCATGATTCCGGTTCTGCGCGAGGCCTTCAAGGCGGCGTCGGCCAGTGACATCACGATTCTCATCGAAGGGGAGACCGGCACCGGCAAACAGGTGCTCGCCCAGGCGATCCACCGCCTTGATTTCAAGCGTGCGGGTCATGCATTCGTCACAGCGCACTGCGGTACGATCAACGAAGCGCTGGCCGAGAGCGAACTTTTCGGCCACTGTCGCGGAGCATTCACTGGCGCCATCACCCAGCGCTCCGGGTTGTTTCAAACCGCGAACCAGGGAACCCTTTTTCTCGACGAGATTAACGACCTCCCATTCTGCCTGCAACCGAAACTGCTGGACGTGATTCAACGGCGGGTGGTGCGTCCCATGGGTGGCGACCGGGAAATTCCGGTTAGCGTGCGAATCATCGCGGCCTCCAATCAACCGCTGCAACCGCTGGTGCTACAGCATCGCTTTCGAGCGGACCTTTACTATCGGCTCAATGTTGTGCGGCTGCGCCTGCCCTTGCTGCGGGACCGGCCTGACGATTTGGCTGCGTTGATGGCGGCATTTGCCGCACGATATGAAAATGTTTATCAGCCGATCTCCAGCGTCGAGCAGGAGCTGGTAAGTTTCCTGCGTGGGCATTCCTTCGCGGGAAACGTCAGAGAACTGGAAAATGCAGTGGTGCGAATGTTGTTCGCCAAGAACCACGGTACGTCGCTAGGCCTGGAAGACTGGTTTGCGCAGGCTGGGGAAGAGAAGCCCGATATGGATCGCGACCTGATCGGGGAAGCAGCAGAAAACTTGTGGCAGATGATCTCCCGCAGTGGGTTGTCTTACGCCCAGGCGATCGAGACGCTGGAAAAGAAAGTCCTCGCCACCGCATTGAGCGCGGGCGGCCGGACTCGCCGCGAAGTCGCGAAGAAGTTGCGGACCAGCGAGAGGACCCTTTATCACAAGTTAAGCTCGCATGGAATGAGCGGCAGCATGCGGCGAGCGAGCGGCTAATCCAGTTGA
>DASPSE010000230.1:0-2830 GCA_035624085.1 Terriglobales bacterium | reverse complement strand
GAGTTTGTCATTCCGAATGGCTTTAGCCATGAGGAATCTGCTCTTGGATATGAACAGCAGATTTTCGGGGAGGAATCCCCTCGAAATGACAAGCTAAAAGCCATCACTTCAAATAATGATCAAACCAGCTAATCAACCGCTCCATGGCATCTTTCTGATGTTCGGCCTGATTGAAGACATGTCCTTCACCCGGATAGATCACCAGCTCCGTTTCCACTCCTAAGGTTTTCAGTGCGTGCCAGAACTCCCTGGACTGCGCCGCCGGGCATTCGCCGTCGCGTTCACCGACTAGCACGAGGGTCGGTGTTTTCACGTTCTTAATGAAGGTAATCGGAGCGCTTTTGGCATAAACTGCCGGATCGTCATACACGGATCCGCCAAAATACGGAATCATCCATTCGTCGATGTCGTTTTCCCCGTAGTAGCTTTGCCAATTAGCAATTCCAGCGCCGGCAACAGCAGCGCGAAAACGATTAGTTTGCGTCACCGCCCACATCGTCATGTATCCGCCGTAACTCCAGCCGGTAATACCGACCCGGTTCTTATCAACCGGGTAACTTTTTATGACTTCATCGACTCCTGCCATGATGTCGCGAAAATCGCCATATCCGAAATCCTTGACATTGCCCTGTGTGAACTTTTCTCCCTGCCCGAAGCTGCCTCGCGGATTGGGATAGAAAACAAAATATCCGTGCGCCGAAAGTTCGTAGGTATTGAAGAATCGGTAAGGCCACACCGTGTGCTCTTCACCCGCCGGGCCTCCGTGCGCGACCACCACCATCGGGTAATGCCGGCCAGGATCATATCCCTTGGGGTACATTAGCCAGCCCTGGATTCTCATGCCATCGCTCGCCCAATGCAGGCTCTTCATTTCGCCCCAATCGCTACGGGCTGCCTGGTTGGCATGCGTGACCTGCTTCCACTCTCCCACCGGGCCAGCCCACACTTCCGGCGCATGGTCCGAACTGTTGCGCAAGGCTGCAGAGCTGCGGCCATCGGCCGCAAGCGAAATGTCTGTCGCACCAAAAATCGAGCTCCTGAGACCGCCTGCTCCTTCCCATAGCTGCGACACGGCTCCGCTCGAAAGTTCAACCGTCGATATCCCCACTTGGCCATCGAGGTCTTCGCCAAAAAGAATTTTGTTGGGAGTTTGCCAGTACAGGCCTGATGGCGACGCCGCAATGTCCGGAGTGACATCGAGGGCTGGGCCGCCAGTCGGCGCCACAACGAAAATGTCGCCGCCGATGACTCCCTCATCGCTCATCAAGCCTTCGATGAACGCAATGGATTTGCCATCGGGCGACCAGCGCGGCACCGCGATCTGCAGATTGGGTTTGTAGACTGGCTTCAGTTGCCCTCTTTCTGCGCCCAGCGTGTAGAGTTGTGCGACGTACCAGTTCGCGTCGCCGGCACCGTGCGCAGCAATCAAGGCAAAATTCTTGCCGTCCGGCGACCAATCATACTCGTAAACGTACATATCCGGCGGCGAGAGTTCGCGCAGGTTACCGGAGACGACATCCACCAAGGCAAGGCGCTGCTCATACACCGTGTTTGCGATGACGCCCGTTTCGGGCAGCATTGCATTCAGGGGATTAGCTTGAGGCGCATTTTCTGTGAACAGGAAAGCAATGGTCTTTCCGTCCGGCGACCACGAAGGATCGGCCAGAGAACCCGTTATGCTGGTGAGCTTGCGCGCCGCACCCTTTTCGATGTCGGTTACGTAAAGCTGCGACTGATTGTGGTCTTCTGCATCTGACAAAAACGCTATATGCCGGCTATCCGGTGACCACGCCAGGTTGTCTTCGTTGTCAATATTGCCGTCAGACGCCGAAATTCGGCGCGGCTTGGAACTCTCAGGTTTCAACTCTTGAACATAAATGGATATGCCACCCGCGTCGCCATTCGGGCTCACGGAGTCCTGCACCCAAGCTACTCGGCTGCCATCGGGCGAAATTTCCGCCTGCCGGAAACTCCGCACTGCAGAGCTTTGTCCCTGGGCGCATATCGTCGCCAGGAAGCAGGTTGAAACAATTCCCGCAGCGAATCTGACTGCACCTCGCTTCATTCAGTTCGTCTCCGATGATATTGAATCACAGAAAACAAGACCCACGGATTCGATGAGATCATGCTGGCGATGAGGATTACTTCTTTTCGGTTTTCTTGGCGTGATGCTCTGCCTTCGGCTTCTCTTCCTTCTTGGACTCCGCCTTCGCGCTGGAGCCTTCACTCGACGCCGGCGCAGCCGACTTCTTCGCGTAATCAGTCACATACCAGCCAGAACCCTTGAACTGCACGGCTGGCGGCGAAAGCAATTGTTCGACCGGCCCACCGCATTCCGGACATTTCTTGATGTGAGGATCGGAAAACTTTTGGATTCGCTCGAAGCGATGGTGGCACTTCTTGCACTGATATTCGTATAGGGGCATGGACCTCGAATAATCTCTGCCTCGATTCTAGGGACTGTGCCGTAACGCGTCAATTTACGGCACAGATACGGGGAGCGCTGCGGTGGTAGACTCGGCTCGATGGCCATCGCGCAGCCAAGATCGCCGGACGACGCCAACCCAGAACCTGCTCTAACACCCGGGCTCTATCTGGTGGCCACTCCGATCGGCAATCTGGAGGACATCACTCTGCGCGCGCTGCGCGTTTTGAAGTCCGCCGATCTGATCGCCTGCGAAGACACGCGCCAAACCCAAAAACTTCTCAACCATTACGGCATCGGCACTCGCACCACCAGTTACCACGAACACAACGAGATGACGCGCGCACCCGAGCTGGTGGTGGAACTGGAACAGGGAGCGCGCATTGCGTTGGTAACCGACGCGGG
>DASPSE010000229.1:0-19390 GCA_035624085.1 Terriglobales bacterium | reverse complement strand
TCGCACGCGACCATTCTTACGGGAACTTATCCGCAGTTCCATCAGGTGTACGACTTTCCCGATGTGCTTGCGGAGGATCTGCCCTATGCCCCGGCGATTTTACAATCTCGTGGGTATCACACAGCGGCATTTATTGGCTCGATAGCGCTTGACCCCAAAGGGGGCGCGCCCGGTTTTAACCGGGGGTTTGACACCTACGACGCGGGTTTCAGCACGAAAGCGTTCGATAAAGAAGAAGATCGCTACCGCACAGTTGAGCGCCGCGGCGGTGAGGTAGTGGAGCATGCTCTGGCGTGGTTGACCTCCCATCCACAGGGTTCGTTTTTCATGTGGGTACATCTTTATGACCCGCATGAGCCTTATGATCCCCCCGAACCCTACAAAAGCCGGTACGCGGCGGAGCCGTACGACGGAGAGATTGCGTACATGGATTCGGCGGTGGGGAAATTACTGCGGGAGCTGAAAACGCGCGGCCTCTACGACGGGACAATGATCGCAGTGATGGCCGACCACGGGGAATCACTGGGAGCTCACGGGGAACAGAATCACGGGTTCTTTCTTTACGATGAGACAATTAGGGTGCCGCTGGTGATCAAGCTGCCGCAGGCGGATGCACGGGAGAAACGGATCGGGAATCGGGTAGAGCTGGTGGATGTAATGCCGACGCTGTTGCAGATTGCGGAAGCGGCGGTGCCGGCCGAAGTGCAGGGCCAATCGCTGGTCGGCCTTATGAAGGCGGGAGAGGCAAAAGCTACCGATTCCTGGCACGACCGTCCAGCTTATTCGCAATCGGATTATCCGCACCTCGCGTTTGGATGGAGTGCGCTGCAATCACTGCGGACCGAAAAATTTTTGTACATACAGGCGCCGCGGCGAGAACTCTATGACCAGACGGTAGACCCAGGAGCGGAGCACAATCTGGCAACGACATCGGCAGCGGTGGCCGATACACTGGGCGGCCAGGTGCGGGCAATCCGAGAAAAGACAACCAGCAAGCGCGCAGCACCTGAGCTCTCGGCAGAAAAGGTTGCAGCCTTGGATCCAGCGGCGGAGGCGAAGCTCGCATCGCTTGGATATATTGCGTCGGGCACCCATGTTTTCAAATCGTCGGACGAGGAGCCCGATCCGAAGGACAAGATTGGGACGATCACAGCAATTCGACGCGTCAACGATCTGATGGCGGATGAGTACTACTCAGAGGCGATTCCAGTTCTGCAGAAATTGATCGCCGAAAACCCGGAGATGCCCATGCCGTATTCCAAGCTGGGCGATTGCTACCTGGAGACACACGAGTTCGAGAAAGCACAGCCACTGTTTCGCAAAGCAGTGGTGTTGGATCCGAAGCTCACCGCTGCCGAGATGGGGTTGGCCAAGACTTTGCTGCGGCTTGGAGATATTGCGGAAGCAACCACTGTGCTCGAACAGGTCACAGCCAGGCTGCCGAATCTGGCGGAGGCACACCTTCTGCTACAGATTGCGTATGCCCGGAGCAACCGCGTGCCGGAGACGATCAGTGAATGTGAAAAAGTATTGAAGTTCTTTCCACGTAGCTACGGAACCTATCTGATGCTCGGGCAATTTCTAGCGAAGTCCGGGGACTTGGAGGGCGCAGTGCCGAAGCTTCAAGAGGCAGCTGCGCTGCGGCCTGAAATGCCAGCGCCGCATTTGTATCTGGCCGATGTTTACACTAAGTTGGGGAAGCAGGCCGATGCAGAACGCGAGCGGGCTGAGGCCAAGCGTCTGGCCGCGAATCCTAACGTCGCACCCGACCCGGGAAATGCCGCGCCGCAGGAGTGAGCAGGTCGGAATATTGTCGTTGCGGTTCGTCCCGAGCGATCTTTTTTTGTGAGCCGCAGTCGTTCCGGTCAATGTTCCTTCGGGAATGGAGTCTGATTCGATGTTTGTGATCCGTTGGCTCTTGTGTGTTGTGAGTCTGGCCGCGTTCGCGCTGCCGCTCCAGAACTCACCGGTTCAGAGTAACGGGAATCAGACCACTGGGAACAACGCGTCCGCGAGCCCGGTAGCGGGGAAGACGGCTGGCGATTCCACAGCGCGAAAAACGAGCGTGCCGGAGAAGGCGTTTCCCAATATTGTGCTGATCACGCTCGACACGACGCGCGCGGACCGCATGGGGTTCATGGGATCGAGGCGCGGACTTACTCCGAACCTGGATGGGTTGGCCCTACAATCGGCGGTCTTCACGCGGGCCTATGCGCAGGTTCCGCTAACCTCGCCTTCGCATGCAACGATTCTTACGGGGACCTATCCGCAGTACCATCATGTGCTCGATTTTCCGGATGTGCTGGGTGAGGACTTACCCTATGCGCCGGCGATTTTACAATCGCATGGATATCACACCGCAGCATTCATCGCCTCCCTGGCTCTTGACCCGCACGGTGGCGCTCCCGGTTTTGACCGCGGATTTGACGTCTACAACGCCGGATTCAGTTCAGCGAAGTTCTTGGCTGAAAGGGACCGGTACAACTCCATCGAGCGCCGGGGGGATGAAGTGGTGTCCCGGGCAACAACCTGGTTGAACCACAATCCCAGAGGTCCCTTCTTCATGTGGGTACATCTTTATGATCCGCACGAGCCTTATGATCCGCCTGAACCCTACAAAAGCCGGTACGCGGCGGAGCCGTACGACGGAGAGATTGCGTACATGGATTCGGCGGTAGGGAAATTACTGCAGGTGTTGAAAACGCGAGGGCTCTACGATGGAGCGATGATCGCGATAATGGCCGATCACGGCGAGTCGCTGGGAGCTCACGGAGAGGATACGCACGGATTCTTTCTTTACGATGAGACCATCCACGTGCCGCTGGTGATTAAGCTGCCGCACGCGCGAGCTGCGGAGAATCCGATCGGGGTTCAGACAATCAAGAGTCAATCAATCAAGAGTGGGCAGACCGAGGATCGACAGATCTACGGTCGGCAAATCGAAGATCGCGTGGAACTGGTGGACGTGATGCCGACGATGTTGCAGACGGCAGGAATTGCCGTACCGGCCGAGGTGCAAGGGGAATCGCTGCTGGGATTGATGACAACGGCGACGAAAGGGGAAGCCGAGCAATCCGCTGCGAATTCCTGGCGCAACCGGGCGGTCTATGCGGAGTCGGATTATCCTCACATCACTTTCGGATGGAGTGCGCTGCAATCGCTGCGGACGGGAAAATACTTGTATGTGCAGGCGCCGAAGCGGGAACTGTATGACCAGACGGTGGACCCAAAAGCAGAGCACAATCTAGCATCGACGGCGGCGGCGGTGGCCGATACGCTGGCGGGCCAGGTGCACGCATTCCTGGACAGAACAACCAGCAAACGGGAAGCGCCCAAGCTTTCCGATGAAAAGGTTGCGGCCCTCGATCCAGCACTGCAGCAGAAGCTGGCGTCGCTCGGATACGTAACGGGGAGCAGCCACATTGCCAAGCCTTCTGACGAGGGTGCCGACCCGAAGGACAAGATTGCGACGGCCAATACGATCCGAGAGACCAATGCTCTTCTTGATAATGAGCACTACGAGGAGGCTGTTCCGATCCTGCAGAAGCTGATTGCCCAAGAACCAGACATGCCGATGCTCTATTTCAAGCTCGGCGGGGTCTATATGCACTTGCAGCAATACGACAAAGCGTCCCCGATGCTGAGCAAGGCGGTAGAGCTGGACCCGAAGTTCACCATGGCCGAATTGGACCTGGGCAAAACCCTGATGCGACTCGGAGATGTGCAGGGGGCAGCGACTGTGCTCGAGAGGTTGACCGCCAGGGTTCCGAATCTTATCGATGCACACCTCTTGCTAGAGATCGTTTACGCGCGAGCCAACCGCCCAGAGACGATCAGCGAATGTGAAAAGGTGCTGAAGATCATCCCTGAACAATACGGAACGTACCTGATTCTGGGGCGATATCTGGCGAAGTCGGGCGACCCTGAGGCGGCATTACCGAAACTGGAGAAGGCGGCTGCGCTGCGACCGCAAAGGGCCGAGCCACATATTGCTCTGGCCGAGGTTTACGATCAATTGGGACGCAAAGAAGATGCGGCGCAGGAACGGACCAAAGCCGATCGTCTGAAGCAATCTGCCGAAGAATCAACCAGAGAGGAGTAAGTCAGGGCTCCAGAACGCGCTATAATGCAGCACGTTCGGCGAGAGTCCTCGTCGCTGGCCTTAATTGAGGGGGGGCCATGATATTGCGTCGGTTGGCTGTCTTTGTGTCAGCGTCTTGCGTCCTACTCTTTACGCCCCTATCCGGCCTGGGCCAAAGCTCTGCCAAGCCAAAGCCCCACGTGGTCGTAGTCAGCGTCAACGGCATGGAACTTGACGTGATCCGGCCCCTACTCCTCGAGGGCAAGATGCCGAACCTCTCATCGGTGATCAAAAAAGGAGCGTACGGTAAGCTCCGCACTGTCTCCGCACCGAACTGCCCTCGCGTCTTCAGCACCATGTTCACCAGCACCCAGCCCGAGGAGCATGGGGTTACAGGTTTCATTGTGGGCGGAAGTACAGCCAATACCAACATGCTCAAGGAGGAACCGATCTGGTCGATTCTGTCCAAGAATCACGTCACGGTCGGGATGACTAATGTCCCAGCCACTTTTCCGGTGATGCCGGTGAACGGCTACATGATCAGCGGCATGTTGACTCGTGGCAAGAACTGCGAGGACGGCGTCCTTTGTGCACCCAAACTTTCGGAAGTCGAGGGTGGAGACGCAGTCTACCCTCCATCCCTGAAGGCTGAATTGCTGAAGAATGTGGGGGACTTTTATATCGACTGCGAACGGATGCCCTCCGCAGCCGATCTTCAGGGGCATGAGTCGGCGGAAATCGATGCCTGGCTGGCTAAGGTTCAATTGATCCGCGACCAACAGACTCGTCTCTTCGCCTATATCCTCGACCACCATCCAACCGACTTCACCTGGCTGGGGCAGTCATGCGAAGATCGCACAGGGCACTGGCTCTATCCCATTGCTCCTTACAACGCCGGCTACAATCCCAAAATTAACGCGGTGCGCACCGAGGCTTTCCCTGACCAATACGTCGCGTTCGATAAGGTCCTGGGTGAAATCCTGAAGCATGTCGACGAGAACACCTACCTGATCATTGTTTCCGATCACGGCATCAAACCGCTTCGCGAATTCGAAGAAACCGATCCGCATGCGCACATGGACCACGAGAAGACGACGCCAGTCATTGCCAAACACGACTTCGCTGACGGCGATGACGTCCCCGGGTCCTTCTTTGCCATGGGACCCGGCATCAAGCAAGATCTGCGGCTTATGGGGTTTGCGGCTTCGGTGTACGACATTGCTCCCACCATCCTGCATCTGTATGGAATTGAACAGCCGCCACAGATGCGAGGGCACGTGCTGAGCGACATCTTTGTGAACGCCGGCAAAACCGTCGCAGAGCGCTGAACCTGATTTCTTCTATTTGTCAGATGCGTGCGCACTGCGCTGCCGCAGCAGCTGGGCTTGCGTCCGGGCGCGCTGTGCTTTCACGACTTCTCCAAGTCCTGAGTAACCTTTCGCCAGCCATTCGAACAGTTCCGGATTTTTCGCGTCCGCCCTGGAGAAGGCTTCGAGCTGACGCACAGCCACGATGAAGTTACCCTCTTCAATTTCCCCCTCTGCGAGTCCTTGCTGAGCTTCTACGCTGTTCGACTGCAGCAGCAGCGCGGCTTCGAACTGATCTTCGGCGTTCTTTGGTTTGTTCAGCCCAAGGTACACCCGACCCAGGAGCAGGCGGCCCGGCAACTGATCCGGCACGAGCTTCATGCTGGCCTCGAGCGCATCGCGCGCTCCGGCGAAGTCGTGCAGATGCTCCAATGCTTGTCCCTCATAGAAAAACGCTGCAGCGTCGTTTGGACCAGCCTGCGTCGCGCCATTCAAGTGCTCCGCGGCCTTGTCGTACTCCCCCGCCCGTAATTCCAGTTCCCCCAATTCCCGCAGGGCGGTCGAGGATCCGGGATCGAGCGCCAGCGCGTTTTGGTACAGCTTCCGAGCCTCTGCGTTGCGGTCGTCTTTCGTTGCCATCATCGCCGCGTGTAGCAAATTTTGTTCTTCGATCTTGTCCTTCGGGTCAGGCAACATCGAGGGCTCGGGAGCCGTTGTTGCGCTTCCCGCATCAGCTGGGC
Source organism: Terriglobales bacterium (assembly GCA_035624085.1). Classification (GTDB taxonomy): domain Bacteria; phylum Acidobacteriota; class Terriglobia; order Terriglobales; family Acidobacteriaceae; genus JAFAGX01. The sequence continues at coordinate 13,262 of DASPSE010000229.1, read as the reverse complement.
CAACATACCCCAGAGCCTTGAGTTCATCGATCGTTGCCTGTCCCACCGCTCCCTTGACGGTTGCTGGCAACGGCTCCCGGGATCGAACTTCCGTCAGCATGGCGCGCTCCCTCTGCACGCGATCGTTCCAAGGTTCATACCGGTTAATCAACTCGCCTGCATCGCTCCGCAAGTCATAAAACTCGGGCCGGGGCGCCTCAATGTATTTATATCCTTCGCTGCGCACAGATCGCAGCGGGGCCCAACCGAAGCGCAAAGGATAGTCGGTCTCGCCGAAGGCTGTGTGCTCAGCTCTCTCCGCCCCAGTGAAATAGGGCTTCAACGAGCTGCCATCCGTCTTCGCGAACGCCGGGGCACCCGCCAGATCGAGTATGGTTGGCGCAATATCAAGTGTTGTTACCTGTGCATCGACTGCCACTCCTGCGTTGAGTTCTTGAGCCAGCTTGAGAATCAGCGGCACGTGAGTCGTTGAGTCGTAGAGGAAAATTCCGTGAGTTTCCTCGTGGTGCTCGCCCAGCCCTTCGCCGTGATCGCCGACCACCACGATAATCGAGTTGCGATAGCGGCCCGTTTTCTTGAGGTACGCGATGAAGGTTGCCAGTGCAGAATCGGCATAGGCGATTTCTCCATCGTACAAATGATCTTTGTATATCCGTGAATACGGCTCGGGAGGTTCGTAGGGATCGTGCGGATCGTACAGGTGCACCCATATGAAATGTGGGCCGGTTGGATGCTGACTCAACCACGTCTCCGCGTGCCGCACCACTTCCATCCCCCGGCGTTCAATGCGTCCCCATCGCGATTTCGAGGTTGGATGCTCGGGAAAGTTGTCGTAGAAGTCGAACCCTTGATCGAATCCGGGAGCCAGCATCTTACTGTCGAGAATGACTGCTCCAATAAAAGCGGCTGTATGATAGCGCTGCTTGCGAAGCAACTCCGCCAGCGTTGGATTCACAGGAGACAGCGGCACGCCAAAATCGGTCACTCCGTGTGAACTCGGCAACAGCCCCGTGAGAATGCTGGCGTGCGAAGTATTTGTAATCGGGCTCGCGGTGAACGCTTGCTCGAAGCGGATGCCATCTCTTGCCAGAGCGTCCAGAGCGGGCGTCTTGACCTGCTTATAGCCGTAGCAGTGCACGTGGTCGGCCCGCAGAGTGTCGATGGTTATAAGAAAGAAATCGGGCCGCGGTACCGTTTCCTTCGTAGACGCCATAGCCGTTAGGCCCAGCGACACACCCAAGAAACCGGCACCCAGAGCGCACGAAAGGTTCATCGGGCCATCAGACTAGCACAGTCGCCGCGCCGCTCAGCCGCATTCGGGCCGCATTTTCTGTCGCATAATTAGCGCCCCAACGATCAGATCGTTATATTTCTCGACCATTTCTCGACCAAACTACGAGGGAGCATTACGGGACGATTTAGCGTGTCCGAGCAGTTCCGGCGGGTGTTTCGGAGCTCATCCCTGTCCGCGCAACTCGTTGAAATTACGTTTTTCTACTCACTCATAACCCAAAGGTCAGAGGTTCACATCACCCCACCAAGAAAGTCATTTTCGATCTGACCATTCACCTCGAACTGCCCTATCAAACCCCTCCAAACCCACCGAAACACAAGCTGTAACCTCAACTGATTGACACGCCCCCTCTAAAACGCACAATGAGGCCAGGGCCACTGGCGCGACAAGGCAGAGGCCTCCCGTTAGGGGATTATGAAAACATTGTCCCTGGAGTGTTTACTCACGTCCTGGCTAAGCACAGCAAGAGCTTTAACCTGGTCGATAGGCTCTGAGTTGGAGTGGATCGAATACTGCATCAGTGATCTGAGTTTGGGGCCAAGACGCGACTTGGCGCTGCATCGGCTCAAAGTTCCGCTGTGTTCGGCAGATTTTTTGGGAGACAGCGGCGAGCACTCACAGGCGTGGCCGCGCTCCAACCTATATTGCCGCTGCAATCGAGATCTTTGGAGGTGTAGCGATTCAATGGCGCAAAACGGCGCGAACCGGCGCTATTGCGCTTGCCAGCATCTTCTTAGTCTTTGCCTGTTCATCAATGCGAATGGCGATCCGCAGATTCACTCGCCTAACTAATGCGTTCTCAAAGAAACTGGACAATCTCAAAGCCGCGTGCGCTCTACACTTCGCCTATTACAATTTCTGCCGGATACACCAGCAATGGAAGCTGGGTTGACGGATCACATCTCTTCGACTTCATCCGGTATACGCACTAAATGCAGCCCGACTAGCACGCTGAGTGCCCAACCAACTTGTGGTTCTCGCCAGTAGCGGGTCGTGCGCATCAAGACCGGAAATTTGTCACCCGTGTTCAAATCTGCAGGCAGCTTAACGCGGTTACTGCGATCTCCACTCCGTCGCGCATCTTGAGATAGGTCGAAGTCGAACGCCGGATGCCGACAGGCGTCATCTTCTCGCCGGGAAATTTCGTCACTCCGCCAACAACTGTAAGCAAGATCGCAACCGTGAGCCCCAGCCCAAATACTCCAGCCCTGACAATTTTCAGTCGCTTGCGCATGAGATTCTCCTTGACCGATTGCGTGTTGCGGGCCGAAGGATAAAAGCCTACTCGTCAGCAAAACCCTCCATACCGATCCATAACTGCGCCAGGAGCTGCAGATTCTTCTTGTAGGTACGAGTGACTGTGAACTCCCTTCCTCCCCGCAGGCAGAGTACATACTCGCCAGTGGGGCATGAATGAATCTCCTCAACCAATGCCGCGTTCACCAGCACAGAGCGATGAATCCGCACAAATCCGTGCAGGTTGGGCTTTTCCTCAATGACCGAGATAGACTCGCGTAGCATGTGCGAACTTGAAGTATGCAATAACAAGACATAGTTTCCCTTGGCTTCGACCGCGATAAGGTCGGCCGCATCGATGAAGAGAATTCTGCCCTTGGCTTTGATCGCAATTCGCGCAGACTTCCCCATAGCAAGCGTCCGCACTCGGGGTAAAGCTTTGCTGAGGCCGGTTGATCGCCTTGCTGCTCTTTGCCGGAGCCCGACGGGGAGAGGTTCACGAATGCACTCGTCCGGGCGCTCGACCGCCTCATCAAACTCTTTTTTCCTCAAAATCGCAGCCGCGTGCTCACGTCTCGCCCTGACGGAAACGACGTGCGGGTCTGGCAGCGGCAGTTCTTTGTGCACGGCTTTTACGACTTCCCGATTATGCACGTCGTCGTTGCCCAAAAATCCCCGATCACGCGCTTCGTGGGAGAGAAACCCTACGCTTGGAAACATCGGCTCATTCTCTCGCATGGCCGCATCCCCTAATTGGGCGTGACTGGGTCCGGCGTTTCATCCGTTCATCATCTGAGCCTTGGATTTACCGGTTAAGACGATCTCCGTTCTTTTTTTCTCGGTACGTCCTCACGCGGCGATGACCTGGCTCAGGTCGATAAAGCCAGCGTCAGGATTGCGATCCACCCGTCTTGATTGATGGCTGCGCCTTTCTGGTTCTTGGACGTCAGTGATGATCAATGGGCGCCGGCGTTCCGTCCGACCAATTGCTTACAGGAACGTCAATTGTGGTGTAACGGCCCACTTTCTCTTCGTGCGCGTCCAACGGGACGTCGTCCCCCAAGTCGGATCCCAAAGCTTTCGGGTCGATTTCGGAAACAAAAAACATTACATGGGGAAGCCACGGCCCCTTGATGCCCTCATTCAAATACCCCTGCTTGGACAACATGAAGGACATCGTGCCAGGCTCGGGTGTGGGCAACTCCCCTTTTGCGATACGGTCTACGATGGCGTCCTCGATCTGAATGTTCGAACTTCCGGCAAGCGCCAGTTCGGTCTTTTTGAGGTAGATCGGAAGAAAAGATCGCACACCTGGAGCGCTAAGACAGATCGGACCGTGTATCTTTGGGTCCCAAAAAGCCTGATTGTTTTTCGATAAGTCCCATGATCGTCCCACCAGGCATACGAAACCGTTCTTCCCCTCCACGGCTGTTTCATAGCCATGCCGTCCAAGGACTAGCACCGTGGCCCCGCTCGAAACCGAGTTCGGGCCGGCGCTGCGGGCCATCGCAATCTCCGTATCGCGGTCCATCAGATATGGATCGATTGAGGCCATGGTGGACGGCGCTGACTTGTCTTGCGCTAGAGACGCTGCGCCAAAGACAAGCGTCAGAGCGAATATCAGAAAAGTGCCTGCTGAGCATCTAATTCTCATTTACGTCCTCCAACCCTGACGTGAAGTAACGGGTCTGTCTTTGTAAATCGAACCCCGTGCTAAGTCGCTCGTGATCACGTGCTTATCGCGCTCGAACCATCCTCAGTCATAACGAAGCGTACCTTTCAATGAGTTGAGCCACGGCCTCTGGTTGCTCGTCTACAACGTAATGCACGCTGTTCTTGATGACCTCGAGCTTGACATTTGCGCAGCCATGGGCCCGCAAATCCTCGGCCAAGCGCGGCATGAGCTTCTCGAAAGGCGAGTTTTCGCCGGGAGCTAGCACCAGAGGCACGCCGATTGTGCTCCGCTGCGTCGCATTGAATTTTTCATTCGCAGGCAAGGCCCGTATATTTCTAAGATCGCGCGCAGATGTTCAGGAGCAGCGTAGGACTTGGCGTAACGCGCCACATCAGCGTCGCTGAAAATACTGCGATCATCGCGAGAAAGTGGCGGAAGTAAATAGCCTCGCGCCCCGCGATGAGTTGCTCGGGTAAATCAGGCGTCTGGTGAAACTTGATATGCCACGTGAAGCGGCTAGCTTTGACCTCCTCCCAAGAATCAAGACCCGGCAGCGGAGCGTCGAGCAACATCACCCCGCGGCTGGTTTCCGAGCGGCCGGCAACTCGGCCGGGCGGATCGAAAATTACGAACCTTACTAAGCCCGGATGATCCTTGAGCAGCACCTTTCGTTTCCAAGAAAGAGAACCTCGCTTCAAAGTGAAGGGATATCCATCTGGTCGAAGGTGCGGCTTTCGTGAGGGCAGTCCCAGATGCGATCGCAGAGGGCATAAATATCGCCGCAGAGCGAAGTCTTCGACCTTCGATGTCGCCTTCCGATGTTTTTCGCAACTGCCCTTCGGCAACACGAGCTCGCCACCAAGCCCGAATGGAATGATGTGCTCGTCCGAGAGGTTGTCGGTCGCATCGCAATACGCACACTGGTTCAAGGCGGCGTAGCGCTTCAATGGATATGCGACTCCAGCTACCTTCTTAACTGCTGACCCAGCCATAATTTACTCTAGCACTCCTTAAACGTAGTTCTGTCCGCCTTTCTTCGATACCTTGCAACGAGCACGTCATGCAGGGGCCCCACCTGCTCTCTGCGGTCTGAAATGTCTTCGGCTCCACTTACTCCTTGAACTTCAATCCATGAAGTCGGAGAGCCTGCTGTAAATCTGCATCGTCGGAACGGATGGTTTCTGAAGCCCTTACGTTGACTTGAAAAGGCTCGAACAAAGCCCAGTTTTCGACATCGTGGCCGTATTTCGATCGGTAATAGATTCCGGCTAACCCCTCAGAAAACGCCACGCGCGACACCAGCTGCGTCAGACCTCGCGCGGCAGTCATCTGCAAAACAGAAGCGTCCAAGTCGCCGATGCCGAATGTCTTCAGATACCCAGCGAGGACTGTCCGCAATCTGCTGATCCACTCGCTACTGCAAATGTCGGCATACTCCCCGTTCGCGGTCGCTACTCCCATCATCCGTTTCTCAAGCCATTCCAGGGGGACTTCGCCAAGCGGACAATAGTCATCTTCGCCCTCAATCTCAGCTAATTCAGCCAGGAGTTTGGGGTCAACTCGGAATCGGCCGAGTGTTTCGAGAAAACAGCCGAGCCTTTGTGAGGACGCGTACAGAACGCGATACATTCCTTCGGGATCGTCAAAGCGATTGCCGAATGTTCCATCCGGTCCCGCCGTCGCCCAATCGGGAACAGACCAGGGATCAGGCTTCCTCCCCAATCGATAAATCAAGCCGGGGACTCTCAAGAGAATGGCTATCCTCCGGCCAGGAATGCGCGTGCAGCACCAAGGAGCTCTGGGCCCACTGTTTCGATATTCTCTTCGCGGAGAAGCCGTATCGGTACGCGATCATTCAATTCTGGGTTCAAACCCGTGAACCACGCCTGAACAACGCGCGGTCCTTCGTGATCCCTAATCATCTTTGCAAGTCGATAAGCCAGGCGCAATCGCTCCTCAACTCCCTTGTACGCCTCTGAGCCTGCCATCCAACGATCCACCGCTCGTGTGTCTTTCACCGAGGCGATGTAGGCCGTCAACTTCTTTCCCAAGATCGACGTCAGTTCGGCGACTAGTTTGGGGAATGCCAGGGTTGTCGCTTCACGGTACGCCAACAAATCCGGTCGTGGCGGAGTCAACACAGCCATGTTTCATGTCTCCCGTACGACACTAGTGTAACAGAATAACGCCTAAATGAACAATTAAATCACATACAAACACCATCGACAATGCCAATGGCGAATATAAAGCGAATATGCTCGTCTCTCGCTATGACGATAGCGATCTTTCCCGCTTACTCCTGGAAATCAGCTTGCTGGAATCGGCGTATCGGAATGGCAGTGACCCCGATAGCGACATCCTGCTCACCACGGCAAAGCGTTACCGTATTGACGCTGAGAAATTGCAGAAGGCTGTGGCGCAGGAGTTCGCCGCCAAGAAAAAGACTGTTCCGATCAACACATTGCGGTTCTTTCGCGAACCGTCGATCTCGATGAATTCAAGACCGAATCCGAAGCACAAAAAGCGGTAGACGCTCTTCGCATAACCGTCAACGAACAGACTCCCCGGCAGCAGCTGAAGGAGATCAGTTTTGAGACTCTCGTTCAGCACTACCGGCAGCATGAGATGCCGGACATCTTCTACAGGAAGACACAGCTTCCTGCCGAAGTGGCCGAGGATGATAACCGCAAGTCGTATGCCACGCAGGATACGTACGAAGGGTATTTGAAGAAATGGATTTTGCCACGTTGGAAATCGTATCGCCTCCCGGATGTAAAGGCGGTACAGGTCGAACAATGGCTGAAATCCCTTCCATTTGCGCCGGGCACCAAGGCGAAGATCAGAAATATCATGAGCGCCTTGTACAGCCATGCCCTTCGCTGGGAATGGGCTACCCACAATCCCATCACCCACGTTCGGCAGAGCGCCAAACGCAGAAAGATTCCGGTCGTTTTAACCATCGAACAGATCAAGGGGTTCATTTCACACCTGAAAGAGCCTTGCCGTACGGCGGTCCTGCTCGATGCATCAAGTGGTCTGCGAGTGGGGGAATTGCTCGGCCTCAAATGGGAGGACGTGGACTTCGAGAAGTTGGAAGTGAACGTCACTCGCTCTGTCGTCAAGCAGAAGATCACCCGCTGCAAAACGGAAGCTTCGCGCAAGCCGATCCCGCTCGACGCGGAATTGGCGGACGTTCTGCTGAATTGGAAACTTCGATGCGCCTACCCACAGCCTGGCGATTGGGTCTTTGCGAGTCCCAAGACGAAAGGCAAACAACCATACTGGCCGGGGGCGCTTTTTCGCGCTCATCTCAAGCCAGCGCTCAAAGCCGCCGAAATTCCGGGCGACGTGGGCTGGCATACGCTGCGCCACACATTCGGCACTTTGATGAAAGCGAATGGCGAGGACATCAAGACCATTCAGGAATTGCTACGCCATTCGAACTACAAAGTGACGGCGGACACCTACACGCAAGCCATCACACCCACCAAGCGTGCTGCTCAGACCAAACTGGTGAAGATGATTTTGCCAGTGAAATCAGCGGCGGCGGGACGGAACTAGAGTCCCGTTTTTTCTTATTGAACCTTTCTGAACCTTTGGCGGGAGGACCCACTTTTCATAAGTCTTTTGGATTGTTGGCGTCCCCGACGGGATTTGAACCCGTGTTACCGCCGTGAAAGAGAGGCTCAGGCTACTTAGTATTGCTTTTTAGAGTTAGCATAAGTTTGCATAAACCCGCGTCAAATCTGGCGTTTCCGCTAACTTTCACCTTTCGGAGTTAGTACAGGTTTGCACTGGTTTTTAGACTCTATCGTTACACCATCGTTACAGCAGAAAAAAAGGCCCGCCAGTTTGACGGGCCGAAAAGGTGCAAATTTGCACATTTTAGGCTTGGGCGGGCAATTGGAGCATGGGCAGTTTTCCGAGTTCCGGCGCGAACGCAGCATCTAAGCCGTTCACCGCGCTCTTGAGATAGCTGGAATTCAGATGGGTGTAGCGCTTCGTCATTCTAAGGTCTTTGTGTCCGAGCTGATCGGCCACGGTCGCGAGGCTCGCTCCCGACATCGCGAGCCAGCTCGCGCAGGTGTGGCGAAGATCATGCAATCTGAAATCCGCGATCTTCACCTTGCGGCAGGTTCGCAGAAAGCACAGCGACACGTTCTCCGGCGTTACGTGCTCGCTCGGAGGAAATACGAGGTCTGTAGACCTCGCATCCTGCGGCAACCCCCCAGCAAGCAGCCCGAGCACGCGCACGGCGCTGTCGTTCAAGTACACGATGCGGCCGTCCCCGTTCTTCGTCTGGGGCAGAAGGATGCGCCCGCCCTTCATGTCAACGTCCAGCCAGCGCAATCCGAGCACTTCGCCCCTGCGCATTCCGGTCAGCGCGAGCAGTAGCACGATGGGCTGAAGCCAAGTCGGGCAAGCTTGAGCCACGGTATAAAGTTCCGTGGGCTGCAAGTATCTCAGGCGACCTGGAGGGTCTTTCCGGCCCTTCACTTTCGCCGCTGGATTGAACGGGATCAGCCCGAGTTCGTCGGCGTGTCCTAGCATGTGCTTCAGCACATTCAATTCCCTGTTGACGCTTCCCGGCTTGTCCTTCAGGCGGTCGGCGACGAAGCGCACAACGTCGGCACGCCGGATGCGTGGAAGTTGCATCTTGCTGAACACTGGTTTTAGCTGCTTCTCGACGATACCTTCTGTCCGTCCATATCCTTTCGGCGTCAACCGCCCACGCTGGTATTCGAGGTACTCTTTCGTGAACTCGTCGAACGTTTTTTCCGTCCACTCGACGATGCCGAACCTGCGTTGCTGCTCGGCCTTCATCAGTTCCCGCTCGCGTATCATGCGGGCCTGTTGCAAGGTCGGCGCTTCCGTTGACTCCAGCCGTCTGCGGCCTTGTGCGTCCGTGAAGCTGATCCAGTATTTCCGCCCGCGCATGTACACGCCATCGCGTCCACGGGAGTGTTTCTTAGGTTTCGGCTCAAGAGGCACGACGTTAGTGCTGTCGGCCGGATCGAAGATTCCTAACTCTCTAGTTGCCATGACCCTTATTTCTCCTTTCCTTCTTTCAACTGCGCTCGATAGTCGCTCCACCAACGACGCTTCGATTCAAGCTGCGCTGGTCGTGCACACTCAGGTGAACAGTACTTCTGGCCTTTCTTGCTGGATAGAAAATAAGGCGCTGGACAATCAGGGTTCGCACATCGGAGCAGACGCCGTGTATTGCGCCTGACGTGGTAGAGCAAAGCTTCGAGAACTGTGGGCCGTGCGGACGGTTCTATTAACCGCTCGATTTGCACGGCGCGGAACGGGTCTGCAGCGCTGACGTACCAAGTGCGTTCCCTGTGGGCAGTCGATTCCGCGTCTGCCAAGTACCAGTTTCGATGACGTTCATCCAGGGCACACCATGCCTTCCGCAGTAGCCCTCCGAAAATTCGCAAGAGTCGAACTGACTGCGCCTTTTTCTCAGGCGGAAAGACTTCGGGATACAGGCGCAACATGCGCCGATAGCCGCCTTCTATATCGAGTTGCGGCACTTCCTCGAAGTAGCGTCTATGGTGCCGACGATAGATTTCTGTCGGGTCGTCATCTGGCATGTTTGCCCAATCGCATAACAGCCGCTCTGCCCTCTTGACAGAAATCACCCCTAGAATTTGGTCGCTCGTTTTACGGATAGACTTCTTTGTAGAACTCATTATCTGTTTACTTTCTAGAGATAGCGTACTACGCTAGCACTCGTTAGTAAAGCTTTTTCTAGTAGCCACAGAGGATGACATGAGCATGAAGCGTTGCAAAGCAGAATCGCCGTCCCGCTTGCGGCGAGCCATAAACGCAGACATGGTCATCCAGCCTGAATACGTCGGCGTGGATGAGGCGCAAGCCCTGACTGGCATCAGCAAGTGGACCTGGCGCGTCGCCGCGTATCGTGGCCGCGTAGAGTCCTGCAAAATCGGAAACCGTTTGCTGATTCCACTTTCTGAAATCCGTCGTCTGATCCGCGAAGGAACGCGACCACGCCGCGACGGGCTTCCCGCTGGCGTTCCGTCTGCCCGACGTGCGCGCGTGAGTTCGACGGGTAGCGAGGCTCAAGTCGAGGCTCGATGAACCTCACGGACGCCGATCTCGCGATGTTCGGCCGTTTCCGCATCCCCGAGGAGATGATCGAGGAAGCTGGCTGCTTTCGCGTCACAGACCCGGAGGCCCGCGAGTATGGCTTTCGCTACGCCAGCGAAAAGGACTTGTCCGGAATAGTCTTCCCGTACTTCGATCTGAGCGGCCGACGTGTCACTGCTCGCTTGCGTCGCGACTCCGACATCGGAGCAGACGGGAAAACCGAAGCCAAGTATCTTTGCGCGTGGGGCGACCGTCGACATCTCTACTTTCCTCCGCGTAGAGCATGGTTCACCGATTCGAGCGTACCAATCCTAGCGGTCGAGTCAGAAAAGGCTGGCCTGACATCGCTCGCCTGGTCGGAGAGAACAGGCTACAAGCTTTTCCCCGTCGGTCTCGGCGGATGCTGGGGATGGCGCGGCAAGGTCGGCTTCAAGGAACTGCCGGACGGCGGGCATGAAGAGGAAACCGGGCCGCTGCCGGATCTCGCGGTCTGCAACGGTAGAACTGTTTTCATCCTTTTCGACGCGAACGCTTCAAGCAATCCAGAAGTGCGGAGAGCGAGAGCCGAGTTGGTGCGCCAACTGCGGAAACAGCGCGCCCAGGTCCGCGTGCTCGACCTGCCAGCGAGTCCCGGCGTCAACGGTCCCGATGATTTCTTGGCGCTTCACAGCGATGACGAACTGCTTCGTATCATCGAGAAGTGGCGCCAATACTTCCACAGCTACGGCGAGATCGTCAGCTCCGCGTCTGCCGAATGGCTGATCACGAACTTCATCGAGATCGAGGATCTCGCGGCGATCGGCGGACCGAGCGGACACGGCAAAAGCCTGCTGCTGCTCTCGATCTGCCGCGCCCTGCTCACCGGGCAGCCGCTTTTCAATTTCAGCAAGTTTCAGGTTCCGAAGCCGAACGCACGCGTGCTCTACCTGATCCCCGAGGTCGGGCTTCGAGCGTTTCGGCGGCGCCTCGAATGGTTTCGCCTGCTGCCGTTCGTTCAAGCGGAGCGCCTCTTCGTGCGCACCCTGAGCCTCGGGCCCGTGGTCTCGCTCAACGACCCGCTCATCTTGGAAGCGGCCAGAGGCGCGGACTGCTTTCTCGACACCGCGATCCGCTTCTCGGAAGGCGACGAATCGAGTGCCGCCGATAACCGCGATGGCTTGGCTGCGACGCTCTTCGGCCTGAGTCGAGCAGGGGCAAGGTCGGTAATCACCGCCCATCACAGCCCGAAGGACTTCGCCAAGCAACCAGAGTTGACATTAGAAAATTGCCTGAGAGGTTCCGGCGACATCGGGGCGATGCTGACGACCGCGTACGGCATCCGCCAGGTCAACCGCGACACGAATCGGATACTCATTCAGTGCATCAAGCCGCGCGACATCGAGCCGCTGCCCCCGTTCGAAGTTCAGGGTCGACCGTACATCTCCGACGTTGGAGACTTCCGCGTTATCAGTGAACCGAGCGAGAAATCTCTCGCCGAGAGAATCGGGGAAACAGAAGCGCAAAAGGCACACATCCTTGCTGACGAACTCTTCGCCGAGGGCAAGTCCGCGAACTTCGTCGCCGAAGAACTCAAAAGGCGCGGTCTCGGAAAAAGCCGTGCGCTGATAAGCGTCTGGCAGAAGCAGTTCGGGGAACAGCAATGTACTGTTTCCGAAGGTGTTTCTAAAAGTGTTTCCCCCTATAGGACGGGAAACACCGGAAACACCCCCGACGGTGAGTGTGAACACCCCTTTGATGGGGATGTTCGTCACTCTACATTCTCCGTCGCTTCGAAAAACAACGGAAACACCTTAACTGATTTGCCTATGAAGAACATAGAAGAACTCGGAAACACTGGGAAACAGTCAGAAACACTTTCGGAAACAGGAGCGGCCCATGCCTAGGAAATGCCTGTGCTGCGCTCACCCAGAACGCAAGAAACTCGACGAAGAGATCACGGCAGGACTTAGCTCGGCGCGTTCGATAGCGTCTCGCTTCAGAGTCTCACCCAACTCCGTGCTTAATCATCGCCGTCACATTACGGGCGAGATCGCCGCGTCGTATTCGAAGCACGCGGGAGAACTCGAACAGATACTCGCTCGCGTTGATCGGCTGATCAAATTGTTCGAGGCCCATTTGAAGAACAAGCCGCGCACCGCTCTAAGTCTCGACTGGATTCGCGAATCGCGAGATTGGCGCGGATGGCTCACGTTCCGGGCGAAGGCTCTGGGGAAGATAGCGCCCGCAAAAGACACGCCACGGCGCGAGGGTGACCGCTTCGACATCGTTTTCATCGACCCAAACGGCGGACAAGCACGGATCCCACTCGGCATTTACGAGCGACTGAAGCTTAACGAGAAAGAGCGTTTATCTCTTGAGCAAAGCTGTAACAGCCCGAGGGCTGAGAGCGTAACCGACTCAATGCAAAAGAGTTCTGGGAGCGCGGATGACCGCGCGCCTGAAATTGTAACGATAGTGTAGCTAAAACAAGCGGAAAGCCGCTGATAGGAGCGCTTTACGAGTTCGACCGCGACACTTTCGATGCCCGCGTGGAGCGAATGTTTATTCCGCCCGAGCAGGTACAAGATCATCCGGGGCGGCCGTGGCAGCGGGAAAAGTTGGGCGATCGCGCGCGCTTTGGTCCTGAAGGCCGCAGCCCGCAAGTTGCGAATCCTGTGTACTCGCGAACTGCAACTTTCGATTGCGGAGTCCTGCCACGAATTACTGTCGGCTCAAATCAGGAAGATGGGGCTGGGGCATAAGTTCGAAGTTCTGACGCAGAACATTCGCGCCAGGAATGGGGGTGAGTTTCTGTTCATCGGTGTCGGCTCGAATCCCGAGAAAGTCATGTCGATGGAAGCCGTGGACATCGCGTGGTGCGAGCAGGCCGAGCGGATGAGCGAGCGGAGTTGGGAAATCTTGGTTCCGACCGTGCGCGAACCGGGAAGCGAGATTTGGGCAACG
>DASPSE010000209.1:0-2189 GCA_035624085.1 Terriglobales bacterium | reverse complement strand
GTCGTAATTTCGCGCAAGTTAGGGAACGGTATGGACGCAGTGGAAGCAGTAGACAGAATTGACAGTGACTTTATCGACAGGAAGTTGGAAACTGGATGAAAACAAATGCCGATTTCGCTTGGGCAGCGTGCTAACCAACTGAACTACGTCCCCGGCTTGCGGCCGGAATTGCCGATCTGGTGGGCAGTGCAGGACTCGAACCTGCGACCTCCTGCTTGTAAGGCAGGCGCTCTAACCAGCTGAGCTAACCGCCCCTCGCCCCCAAATTCATTCGACACGAGGGAAGCTTGGCTAAATCGAGGGCACCTACATCGGAACAATTCGAGTATACGTGAGCGCGGAAATTGTGGTCAAACCGCGCAGCACAGCAATTGGCATCTGGCGCTTAGCATTTAGCCAAGCACTCCGTCGCTGCTCGACTTGGCAGGAGATTAGCAGCAAAATGCGAAGGGTTCCTCCTGCTAGACTGGCGCGTGCGGCGTTTGATCATCAATGCGGATGACTTCGGCCTTACTGAGGGCGTGAATCGCGCCATCATCGAAGGCCATGCCCATGGCGCGGTGACCTCTGCCACGCTGATGGCAAACGCGCCCGGATTTGACGATGCAGTCCGGCTTGCAAAGTCCTGTCCCGGGTTGAGCATCGGCTGCCATGTGGTACTGGTGGATGGCTTGCCAGTGTCAAATTCCTCCGAAATTTCTACGCTTCTCGATGGTGTTGACCTCGGGCATTTCAGAACAGGTCTCGGCAGTTTTGTGGTGCAGGCAATTCGCGGCCAAATCGATCCGGTTCATGTGGAGAGGGAAACGACTGCCCAGATCAGCAAGCTGCAAGCCGCCGGTATTCAACTTTCCCACGTCGACACCCACAAACACACGCATGTGCTTCCAGCGATTTTGCGACCCGTATTGCGCGCTGCAAGAACCTGCGGAATACGCGCCATTCGCAACCCATTTGGACAGGTGGCGTTCTCCATCATCGCAAAGCAGCCGACATTATGGAAACGCTACGCCGAACTCATGCTGCTCAATCCGCTGGCTGTGAAATTTCGCCAGTCCGTTCAGGCGGCGGGGATGATCACTCCGGACGGCTGCCTCGGCATCGCGGCTACTGGCGCTCTCGATGAAAGGCTGTTCTGCCTGATCGTGGAAAACCTTCCCGACGGAACCTGGGAGTTTGTCACACACCCCGGATACAACGACGCTGACCTCAAAACCGTTCGGACCAGGCTGCGAGAATCACGGGAAATCGAATTGCGGCTGCTCACCTCGGCGGCGATTTGCGAAACCCTGCAGCGAAGCTGCATCGAACTGATTGCTTATCGAGACTTGCTCTGAACCGCGTGCGCGGACGTACACCGACCTTGGTCACCTCCAGACCTTTACGTTGGTAACCACCAGAAGTCACCCGCGGAACGCTATGATAGACAAGTCACCGGGGAAAAGCAGAACCGGTGCCTCAACTCTATGGATGACAGACCGGAAAGCCGTTTAGACGCGCAGATCATCGTGCGAGTGTGGGGTATGGACGCCGATGGGCGACCCTTCTTTCAGAACGTGAATGCCGGCAACATCAGCAGCGAAGGCGCCCTGCTCTCGGGCATACGTCACCCGTTGAAAACTGGGGATGTCATCGGCATTCAGCACAACGAGAAAAAGGCGCGTTTCAAGGTGGTCTGGGTCAAGGATGCGGGACTTCCGCGCAAATTCGACGCGGGAGTGCAGATTCTTCCCAACCAGTGCAGCCCGTGGGTAGACCTGGCAACCGCGGGAGACCGCCCAGTTGCCATCGGCAAGAACAAGCGCCGCTTTCAGCGCCATAAGGTGCTTTTTCCCATTGAAATCAGTTTCGAGGATTCTCGCCGTGCCCATCTGCAAACCAGCGCGACAGACATCGGTGGCCGGGGCTGTTACGTTGAGACGCTGCTTCCTCTGCCGCTTGGCACAAAAGTCATCATCACGTTTTGGATTGAAGGAGAGAAAATCCAGACCGGCGGGATTGTGCGCACCAGCGATCCCGGGGTTGGCATGGGCATCGAGTTCATGGCATTGGATAATGTTGTCCAGGAGTGGCTGCAGGCGCACCTCGACAAGCTGGATGACAGCGTCGCCGGCAAAGCGGCCAAAGGCGCCAGCGGCTCGGAGTAACAACCTTCAACCATAGCTGGGACCGCCCCGCGACTTCTGCCT
>DASPSE010000206.1:0-2776 GCA_035624085.1 Terriglobales bacterium | reverse complement strand
AAATGAGCGGAAGTTATCTGACGACGATGCACGAACTGGGATCACTGCGGAGTTGGTGAGCAGCCAGCGCGGCTTGCGCCCGGATGAACTGCAGCGCAGGCTGCGCGGAGATCTCGATACCATCGTGATGAAGGCGCTCCGTAAGGAGTCCGAACGGCGGTACAGTTCTGTCGCAGAGCTCTCGCAAGACATTGAACGAAATCTGGAAGGCTTGCCGGTCAGGGCTCGCAAAGCCACCATCGCTTATCGCAGCGCAAAATTCTTTCAGCGCCATAAGGAATCATTGGCTGCGGTTCTGGTAGCGCTTGGCGTGGTCGCAATGCTCGCGACGATCCTGCTGCATCGCTCAAGCCCCAAGCTCACGGATAAGGACACCATCGTGCTGGCAGATTTCACTAATACCACCGGCGATCCGGTGTTTGACGATGCGCTGAAGCAGGCGCTGGCAGTGGAACTGGGGCAATCTCCTTTCTTAAACGTGCTGTCGGACAGAAGAGTCAGCGAGATATTGCGCATGATGGGTCGTCCAACCAACGAGCCGGTCACCGCGAGTGTCAGTCGGGAGTTATGCGTGCGTGCGGGCAGCAAGGCAGTTCTGTCAGGCTCAATCTCCAGCCTGGGCGGCTCGTACGTCATCGGTTTGGTGGCTGTAAGATGCGCGACTGGTGATGTTCTGGTCCGGCAACAGGCGCAAGCCTCCAAAAAAACAGATGTCTTGAGGGCGCTTGATCAAGCGGCCTCCGCCCTGCGGGCTAAGTTGGGTGAATCGCTTCCCTCGGTACAGAGATTTGAGGTTCCCATCGATGTGACCACAACCTCCCTTGAAGCCCTGAAGAATTACAGCATGGGGAACAAAGTAACCCGCGAACAGGGAGACGTACCGGGCATAGCGTTTCTTAAGCGCGCCATTGAACTCGACCCAAAGTTTCCCCTGGCGTATGCCGGTCTTTCGCTCAGGTACGGAAATCTCAACCAGCCGTCGCTTGCTCTTGAATATGCAGGCAAGGCATACGAGTTGCGCGATCGCGCAACGGAGAGGGAGAAGCTGAAAATCTCCGCGACTTATTTTCGCGCCAAGGGAGATACGGTGAACGAGGTGCAAACCTACCAACTGTGGATTGCCGACTATCCGCGTGATTACAGGCCGCATGGCAACGTGGGTATCGACTACGGTTTCATGGGGCAATACGAACCGGCGGTCGAGCACTCTCAGGAGGCATTGCGGCTCGAGCCGAACGACATCACTAATTATGTAAACCTGGGCGCGCTTTACTTAAACTTGAATCGCTTGGATGATGCCAAGGCTGTCTTCGATCAGGCGCTGGCACGCAAGCTGGATGGCGGGCCGCTGCGCTGGATGTTGTACTATCTCGCGTTTCTGCGCGGGGACTCCGCCGGGCTAGAGCAGCAGTTGACGTGGGCGGCCGGCAAGCCTGGTGATGAAGACACCCTGCTCTCATTCCAATCCGACACCGATGCATACTACGGACATCTGAGCAAGGCACGAACATTCTCGCGCAGAGCGGTGGACTCAGCCGTGCGCTCCGGCTCCAAAGAAGCTGCAGCGCTGTGGCAGGTGAACGCTGCTCTCCGTGAGGCTGAATTGGGCCGAGCCGCAGAGGCGAAGCAGGACGTCGCCGCAGCTTTGGCACTCGCCTCCGGACGGGACGTGAGTGTCCTGGCTGCCCTTACGCTAGCTCGAATCGGCGAGACCAGCCGCGCCAAGAAGCTGGTCGAGGGGCTGGCGACAAGCTATCCATCTAATACCATGCTGATGTTCTATCGGCTTCCGACAATCAACGCGGCGATACAGATTAGGGAAGGCCATTCATCGCAAGCCTTGGCGCTGCTTGAAGCCAGCGCACCGTACGAATTGGGCTGGCCGCCGCCGCTGCAAGTTGGAACGCTCTACCCTGCATACCTGCGCGGACAAGCTTACCTGCTGGCACACAATGGTACCGCCGCAGCCGCCGAGTTCCAGAAACTACTGGATCACAGAGGTATCGTCACGAACGTTGTGACGGGGGCATTGGCCCATGTTCAAATCGGTCGAGCCTACATGATGTCGGGCGATAAGGGCATGGCGCAGTCTGCATACCGAGATTTCTTCGCCCTTTGGAACGACAGCGATTCCAACATACCCATCCTAAAGGAAGCTAGGGCGGAATATGCAAAGTTGCGGTAGCTCCAGTGCTAGGCGTCGCTCGGTGTTCACTGATCATTGACTTAAACCGGCGGGTTCGTGAATTCTTGCCGAGGATTCAGCTCGCTGATGCGATCTTCGCAGTTCGTCCATTCATGCGTAGCTGTCAGCGCGCTTCTCGAATTACTCCGGCACCGTCAATCCACTATCAGCGCGGTGAAATTCCTGATCTACGGCGTCACCCGGAAGGCCGCATTGCTTTTGAGCGTGCCGCTGGGTGCATTGGCTCATCTTCAAATCGGTCGTGCTTACGCGATGGCCGGTGACACAGCTAAAGCAAAAGCTGCGTACGAAGACTTCCTTACGCTCTGGAAAGACGCTGATCCCGACATCCCCATCCTGAAGCAGGCCAAAGCCGAGTACGCGAGGTTACAGGCTGGCGAGCTTCAATTGTCCGCCATGGCTCCGCATTGTGGTGTGGGTCTTCACCAACTCTCCGATCCCCGAGCTGTCAACGTATTGCACTTTGCCCAGATTCAGGACGACCCTCTTTTGACCCTCGTCGGCCAGATCCCGAACAATCTCGCGGAGTGCCACGTTGCCTTCGCCCAACGTGATCCTGCCGCTCACGTC
>DASPSE010000155.1:0-12857 GCA_035624085.1 Terriglobales bacterium | reverse complement strand
AGCTGGCGCACGCCGGTTTCGCGGTCGGGCGTGCCGATCGTGCCATGCAGATATTTGCTAGCCACGATATTGGTTGCAGTCATCGACCAGTCTTTGGGAACCTCGACGTCCTTCTGCTCGAAGATCACGTTGCCGTGAGCATCGGTGATCTGAGCGGTGCGGCGCTCCCATTCGAGTTCGTCGTAGGGAGACACGCCGGGCTTGGTGAAGAACCGGTGGAAGGTGAGGCCGGGGGCCTTCTTAGTGGCCGGTGGAATCGAAGGGACGACCGTGGTGCTTGGGGCTCTCTTTTCGACGATTTCCGACATTATTTTTTCTCCTGCAGAGTCCGCGCTCCGTCTTAACGTCATTTCCCAGTATCTCTCAGAAGCCGAACGACAATGGCCGCCGCCAACGGCTTTCGGCCGCGACCTTTCCCAATTCCGTTCAACCGCTGACTGAAGGATTGTCAAGCCTGTCGTTGCCACGGGGGGAAGTCCGGCGAAGCCGGAACCGTGGAACGGCCACCGCACTGTTCAGGTCTCAGGTCTCAGGCGCGAGGAGTAGGGCTCCTACGTCGGGGCCAGCGACTATGCTCGTTGGCGGGGCGGCGCGAGGTCACCTCGGCCAAAGCGTCCGCCCCTGTTTCTTGCCCTTACCTTGCATCGTCCGCCTCCGTTTCCGGAGGCGTCTACATCTCCATGGGATGGATACAGTACTCCTGCCTGTTGGGGCTGTCAAGTGCTTATCCCTATATATTGTATATCAAAGCAATTAAAGGCGCAGAGGCCCAGATTCCGACTTAGTTTTCCACATCCTGCCTTGCAGGTGCTTCAGGTCGGCGCGATTCCGTCCTCCCAGCCCACAACTTTCATGAGCCTCGGTCAGCCGGATGAATGACGGCGGTTGTCAAGCGGTTGCTCCTGGTAGGCCCGCCGCGGACTGCGCCGGAGATCCGGTGCGCTGCAGACAAGCAGGCCAACTCTCGTCCGCTGGACCCATGGCCACGTAGATGTCTTCGAAGATTTCGCGCCGCTGAATGCTGCGACGGCCGTCGGAAGACTCAATCAGATAATCGCCGGGCTGGCCACGATGTTCCCGTCCCAGCGGGTCCACGAACATCAGCGGCTCGGCAAGTTGCCTGGCCTTAATCAAGAAACGTGTGCGATAGATGTTCCATGTGCCTGTCGTATTCACTGCGTTCACCCTTTGGGGGAGGGAGAGCTTTTCTTCAATACTGATGATTTCGAGTGGGCCTCAGTCCTGACGCGGGGATTGAGGTCGTCTCGCTGGGCTGGAAATTTTCGCTTAAGGTGACGAGAATCTACTCCGGAGTTGCGGGTGGGTCAATTCCAAATTTTTTGTGCAACGAGGAAAAGTGAGCTGCGGATTCTGCAGATAGGCAGCGATCGCACAATCGTTCTATCTTTCCACGGATAAAGCTTCTGTACGCGGTCCTTGCGAAGCGTTGGGGATGCGAAAGGAAGTCGCCTGCAGCCGGCCTGAACAATTTCCACACCTCAGGCACAGGAAATGCAGAAAAGCAGCAGCCATTAAAGCGGGATTTGCCCTTAGATGTAGCTCAGCCAACGCCAGTCACGGTGTTGCTGCTTGAGGTTCATAAACCATCGGCAGGGATAATAGAGCAGCGCCAGGAAGATTACCCAAGCGATGTAGATGAAAAGCAAACCGTGACCGTAGCCATTGGGCACCGGTCGGAGCAGGAAGCCTCCATACAGCAGCCAGGCAGTGGGCTGATGCATGGCCAGGGAGATCCAGACTGCTGCGGTGTGAATCAGGTACAGATGGATCACGTAAAAGAAGAGCGGCACGCGACCGAACACCAACAACACCTTGGCCAGTCCTTTGTCGGGCACTATCTTGTCGAGCGTCATTCTGTCGAACCAGGCCAGCAACAGAAGGGAAGGCCCAAGAGTCATCAACAGGAACTGCAGAGAGGGCGGGAACTTCAGCGTGTTGAAGAAGGAGACGATGGTCAACGTAAGGGTGGGTTGGACTTTCCACGGTCCGGCTGAGTCGGCTAACACGGGCTGAAGTGCTGGCGAGCTATTCCCGTAAAGATTGAAGGCGCGAAGCACGAAGAAAGCAAGCGTAAGGATGGCGCCCAGTGCGAATAGAAGCTTTCGTCGATCCTGCCTGAGCAGCAGGGCACCGAGGGCATAACCGATAGCCATCACGCCAACCCAGGGAACTATTGGGAAACTGACGAAAAAAGAAAGCCGCCCAGGTTGAATCCAGAACGCGCCCGGGCGATGGAGGATAAACCACAGCCACGAGAAATTCCCGAGGTCGGCGGGGACCACACGATCGAACAGGTTGTGAGTAACAACGATGCCGATTCCCAGAGCCGCAATCCATCGCATTGGCAAACGCACGATCAGGGCCATCGCGATCATGGACCAGGCCAAAGCCCAAATCACGCCTCCCTGAACAAACGGAAAGACGAAGGTCCAGGCGTAACCAATGACCGACAGATCGAGCAAAAGCAGCCATAATCCACGCGTCCACAAGAATCTGGAGACCTGAGCGACCGACTTGCCGTGCGACACCGCAAGAAATGCAGAGGTCCCGGCCAACATGAAGAAGACCGGGGCACAAGAATGAGTGACGATGCGGGTAAAGAACAGCGGGCCCGATGTGTGAAGCAGGTCCTCGGGTGCGAAGCTCAGGCCGGTAAGGAAGCGACGGGTGTGATCGAGTGCCATCAGGATCATGACGGCGCCGCGCAGCAGGTCAATCGAGGCTAGCCGCGGCTGCGGGACAGGCACCCTTAGCGTTTCGTCGTTCGCCGAGACGAGCGGATCGGGAGCAGCGGCGACAGCAGTAGCCAAATGGAACTCCGTGCGAAATGGATAGGAAGAACTTATCAGGGGTTGGTTTGAAAGAGGAGATTACCTAAGTGTTACCAAAAGCGGAGGTGGAAGCCGTCGATGACGAAGGGATGTGATCGGAAGCGGCGGGCTAAAGGGAAAAGCCTCGGCTGTCACCGAGGCTTAGTCAACAATCTTAACAACTTAGCGATGGGCGAGCGCCGGCTCGTGATGAGCCTGGAAGGTTTCCAGCCGGCGGTTAATCTCTTCCCAATTGACGACGTTCCACCATGCAGCCAGATACTCCGGGCGGCGATTGTTGTATTTGAGATAGTAGGCATGTTCCCACACGTCGTTGCCCATGATCGGGAATAAACCCTGCGAAATGGGATTGTCCTGATTGGGGGTGCTCATCGATTGGAATGAGCCATCGGGCTTGCCCACCAGCCAGACCCAACCGCTGCCAAAGACTTTGGCGCCGGTATCGTTAAACTTGGCTTGAAAGTCTTTGAAGCTGCCGAAGGTTTTCGTGATGACTTGGGCGATCTGGCCGGAGGGTTCGCCTCCACCTTTGGGCTTCATGATTTTCCAGTACATGGAATGGTTCATGTGTCCTCCGCCGTTGTTGCGGACGGCGGTGCGAATGTCTTCGGGCACGGCGTTGAGGTCGCGTAACAATTCTTCGACCTTCTTGGATTGAAGTTCGGGATGTTTCTCCAGCGCCGCATTCAGATTTTTCACATAGGCGCCATGATGCATGTCGTGGTGCAGCTTCATGGTTTGGGTGTCGATGATGGGTTCGAGAGCTGAGTAGTCGTAAGGCAAAGCGGGTAGTTCATGCGCCATGATGTTTTCTTCCTCCGAAGGTTAGAGATGACGGATGCGAGCAGGGAGATTCAGCTGACCTCAAGCGATCCAGAATCTGTAAGAGACTAACAAATCTCCTACTCAGAAGCGAGAGTCCGATCTTACGGTTAACCCTCTCTTCGATCGACCGTCACTTACGTCCCAGGAAGCGGATGCGCGAAGTGAAGGCACGGTGGCCGTAACCGCTGAAGGTGAGAAACTGGGGCGAATTGATGTTGGCGTTGACGAAGATCGGGTCCAGGTTACCCGTAATGTTGTCGAAGCCGCCACGCAGCGCCCAATAGTAGCCGAAAGCATGAAAGCGTTTCTCCAACTGTAAATTCAAAGTGAAATACGTTGGGAAGCGGTAGGCGCCGGGAGGGGCGACCAGTTGCTGAAGATTGTTGTACACATCAAAAGGGAATCCGTTGCGGGCTTCGGCGGAGTAAGCGAGGTCTAAGTGGTGGACGACGGGCAGACTGAAGAACGGAAGGAAGCCCCAGGAGAGGAAGCGATTGGGAGCATCCCAGCCGAAAGGGCCGGCGGCTTGGGGGCTGAGGAAGGGACTGTCGACATTGAAGTCGAGCACCTGGTTGGAGCGGGCGCTGGAACGAGTGTATGAGCCGCTGATCATATAAAGCTGGCCGAAGCTGTGGCGCAGGGTCAGCTGTACCGCGTGGTAATGATCGTCGCGGTTGTTTTCGAGAAGGAAGTTGCCGCCGGGCAAGCCGTTCAAGGTGTTGTAAACGAAGTCATGTGTGCCTTCGCGTTGCAGGTATTCAGCCTTCAGGAAGATGGCCTTGGGCAGCTTTCGCTCGAGCGCCATACTCCCGTTCAGGAAGCGAGGTGCTTGCAGGGTGTTTCGATCTACTGTGAAGGTTGAAATGACAGGGGCTGGAGTTGGGATGACTGTGCCGCTTAAGTTTATGGGTTCACCTGAGGGATTGAAAAAGTAGTCTGAACGCTGCCCGGCGTAGGGACGAGCGATAAGAATCAAATCGGTTGCGTCATAAACGGTTCCGATACCGGCAGAGAGCTTCGTATTGCCTGAGTTATCCAAGACGTAGGTTCCGGCCAGGCGGGGCGAAAAGAGGACATTGCGGACAATCTGGTCCCAATCGAGGCGCATACCGGGTTCGAGCAGGAAACGGTCCGTGATCGCCCATTGGTCCTGGACGTAGGCGCTGGCTTCAGAGTTGTAAGTAGCGGAGGGGTTACCGCCCGAGAAGACGGAATATCGTGAACAGGGCGACGGCGCCGTGGGAACGCCGTTGGAAGTGGGACAGGCGCCAGTCAGCGTGATCGGGCTTGTGCCGGGCCAGAACGAAATCGGTCGGCGGGAAAACTGGGCGTCGTAGTCGATGCGGTCCAGGTCGACGCCGGTCTTGATGTCATGCCGGCCGTGCCACTGTTGGGGAGGCAGGTACAGATTCGTCAGGGCTTGCCAGCGGCGGGCGTGGGTTTGGTCTGCGAAATAGTAGTTGCCGCCGGCGGCCAAGGTTGTCATGAAATACGGATCTGTGCCGTGGGGGGTAAGGGCCACGTTGTACTGATCGAAATTGAAGCCGGTCTCCAGCAATTCGCCGCCAGTGAAGTAGTGCTGATCTTTGACGGAGGCCACGTAAGCGCTCTCGGCATCCGTAGGATTTGCCGACGCGGGACTAAAGAGCGAAAGACCGGAATACTCGTCGTCCACGTAGTTGTAGAGGAAACTGGTGGTGAGAATGTTGCGAGACGTGAGGTTGGTCTGGATTTTGGCCAAGTTGCCGGCGCGCCAGTAATGATCAGTATCCTGGCCGGGAGGGAGTTGGGTAATGATGAAATTGTCGTACTCGCCTTCCAGCGCGTCGAAGAACCACGCTTTGCCTTTCTCGATGGGGCCGGAGAGGGTAAAACGTGGTGTCCATTGATCGAGCGCCAATCCGTTCTTGTTCTGGATAGAAGGGATGAAGTTAGTGCTAATGAAGCGATAGTGATCGTCGCCAATTCCGGTGTTCAGATTCAAAACGCCGCCGGACCCTTTGCCGAACTCAGCAGGTTCGCGGCTGGGTTCGACGGCGATGGAGCGAAAAGCGTCGGTGCTGACACGCGCCAACAGCAGTCCATTCGCGGGTTGGGTGACATTGAAGCCATCGAGCAGGGTGAGGGTCTGGTGGGTTTCGGCGCCAGCTACGTGCGGTTGCCCAGATGTGTCCTGCACAACTCCAGGAATGAAGTTAATAGCATTGCGATAATCGTGCGTGTCGGGATAGGGCATGTCGATGATGTCCATCCCCGTCAGTTGCTCTTTGGAAGTGACCTGGGCGGGATCGATGGCGGGAAGAGATTCGACGACGTTGACGACCTCGCGAACTTCCTGTTGGTGCGAAAGGGTGACGTCGACATTGGCAATGGTTTGTGGGTGCACGTCCGGCAGCACAGTCGCGTAGAAACCTTGCTTGTCGATACGAAGCTCGTAGGTTTCGGCGGTGAGGTTGGTAAAAGAGCAGCGACCGGCAAAATCCGTTTCGTAGCGCAAAGGACTGGCTTGCGGGGAAGATCTCAACTGCACGAGAGCGGAAGGAACGGCAACGCCATTTTCGTCGGTTACGGCGATTTGAAGTTCATAGGGCGGATTCTTGGCCGGAGCCGGAGAGGGATGCGTTTGGGCCGGCGAGCAGCGGCCGATCAGCATGAAAATCCCGAGGCACCATGCGAGTCTCAGTATCCGCCTGGAGTTGGGCATTAGGTGTATTGTCTCGCAAGACGGGGGTCGCGGGGAGCAAAGCCGATGCTGGCCAAGTGCCAAGAGCCAAGAGCTCTGCCTAGTAACCGCCAGTCTTGAGGAATATGTCATCCCGATGCGCCTTGGGCGCGAGGGATCGTACGAAGGCAGGAGGCCAGCCCAGACGGGAACAGGAGTGGCACGCCTGTTTACCGCATCGATAGATCAAGCCATCGTAAGATCCCTCAGCGGCTAAGAGCCGCGTTTCGGGATGACATGGGTCAACAGAAAGATACGTGACTAGTTATTGGGCAAGGCTAGTGCTAAGAGCTAATTGCGGTTTTGATGTTGTCGTCACTGGTACATAGTCCCTCTGGTCATTGAGCCTCTGGCGCGCTTCGAAGAGAATCAGGGTAACGTATGTTGGTCGGGAGAGGAATAGTGCGCGCGGGTCGTGCTGTAACATTCACGTTGATCGCGCTGGGCTGGACGGTTTCGGCAGCAGCCAGAGATGTCGCACTAATTTCCAACAAAGCGAATCATGTGGAAACAATCAGCCTGCCGGATCTGGTCAAAATCTGTAAGGCCCAAACCAACCGCTGGCCGGATAGCAAGCCGGTCACGCTGGTGATGCGCGATCCTGCTTCCGTGGAGATGAAAGTGGTGCTGCAGAAGATTTACGAAATGCCGAGAGAAGATGTGGTTGCACTCATTGCGGGCGCAAACCACAACCGGCAGAACCACCCCGCCATTGTGATGGCGGATTCCGACGAAGTCGTGGTGAAGAAGGTGGAATCTACTCCCGGAGCTGTTGGGCTGGTCGATGTGTATGCCATTACTGGCGGTGTGACAGTCGTCCGCGTAGGGGGAAAACTGCCGCTGGAACCGGGTTATGTGCTGCACGGGAACTGAGCTGAGGAGATTGGGGAGATGACCGAAAAAGCCGGGTCGCAGGCGCCGCGCCGCTTTCCCCGCTATCCGGTGGACATTCGAATCTCAGTTCAGGTTTTTCGTCCGAGCGGCACAGTTTCGCTATGGGGACGCTCCAGCGAGCTGGGAGAAGATGGAATTGGCGGAACGCTCACCGGTGAAGTGGAACCGGGCGAAGTGGTCTCGATGGAATTATCTCTACCAACCGCGATTCATCCGATGAAGTTTCGGGCGCTGGTCCGTTATCGCATGGGACTTCGCCACGGATTTGAGTTCCTGGCATTGAGCAGCCAACAAAAGGACGCCCTTCACCGCGTTTGCGAGATGCTGGCAAGCGCGACGTGAGGCTCTGCGCCGCGTTGCGAACGGAAGCGGGACGATTCTTTTGTGACGGCTAAACATCCCCGGACCTTCGCTTCGCGATAGGACGGGCCACCCGCACACGCCCACGCACACAATTACCTCAGTAACTTTGGGTTGCACGGAAGGCCGTCTAGCATGTTGATATCGCTCTGGCTTTTGACGGGGAGGGTCCGATGGGTGGGAAGGTCACCCGGCCGCCGCGGTCGACTGACCGTACGCGGGCAAAGTTTTTGCGTGAAGCGCTTCACCACAGTACGCCTACATTATCCGTTCCCCACAATGGCTCTAGTGTAGTCACACAAGAAACCCGTTCTGATTCCGACGACCCAGAATGGCAGAAGGCCTACCTGGAGCAATTGGTGGAGTGCGCGCCGGAAGCCATCAGTATTCTGGACAACCAACACCGAGTTGCCCGTATCAACAGCGAGTTCACCCGGGTTTTTGGGTTTCGCATCGAAGAGGCCTTGGGCCGTCGGCTGGCTTCTCTGATCATGCCTCCGGATCGAGCGGCGGAGATCCGGTGGATTAACGAAATGCTGGACAAGGGCCAGAAAGTGGCCCTTGACACCAAGCGGCAGCGCAAAGACGGCACCCTGGTAGATGTTTTCGTTTCCTGCGCTCCGGTGGCGATCGCTGGGAAACCGGCGGGCATGTGCGCGGTTTATCGCGATATTTCGGAAGAAAAGCGCGCGCAAGCGCTCACTTCGGCGCTGTTGCGCATCGCGGAAAAGGCGAGCTCGGCAGAAGATTTGCAGCAGTTCTACGCCGCCATTCACACCATTATGGCGGAACTGATGTATGCGCGGAATTTTTACATCGCGCTTTACGATCCGATCACGCAGTTACTCAGTTTCCCGTATTTTGTCGACGAGGAGGATCCCAGGCCAGCGCCCAAGAAACTGGGCAAGGGCCTGACTGAATACGTGTTGCAAACAGGAGAACCGCTGTTGTGCACGCCGGAGGTTTTCGAGCGTCTGGTTAAAGAGGGCAGAGCGGAATTGATTGGAGCGCCCTCGCTGGACTGGTTGGGTGTGCCTCTGAAAGCGGGCAACAACACGATCGGCGTGGTTGTAGTGCAGAGCTACAGCGGCAACGTCCGTTTCGGCGAAAAAGAGAAAGAGATTCTCAACTTTGTCTCGCAGCAACTGGCATCCGCCATTGAGCACAAGAGAAATGAGGAGGCGCTGCGACATTCGGAAGCGCGCTATCGCTCGCTGGTGCAAAGCGCAGTTTACGGAATCTATCGTTCCAGCCTGGAAGGCAAGTTCCTGGACGTGAACCCCGCGCTGGTTTCCATGCTCGGCTACGGCGCCGCCGATGAGGTGCTGGCACTCGATCCGCGACACGATGTGTTGGTGGATTCGAATGAACTGGCGACGCTGATGCGAGATCTCCGCAGTGGGGCACGGCTGAGCAACGTCGAGGTCCGGTGGAAGCGCAGGGATGAAAAAGTGATCACGGTTCGCTTGAGTGGCCGGATCGTTAACAGCCCGGAGGAGACCACAGACGTTCTGGAAATTATTGCCGAGGACGTCACCGAACAACGGGTGCTGGAGAACCAATTCCGGCAGGCGCAAAAAATGGAGGCAGTGGGCCGGCTGGCTGGCGGCGTGGCGCACGACTTCAATAATCTGCTGACCGTGATCAGTGGCTACACGGAGGTTCTGCTGGAGCGGACGGATGCTGGCAATGCGCTCTATCCCAAGATTCAGGCCATTCATCAAGCCACGGAGCGCGCGACCAGTGTGACGCGGCAATTGCTGGCCTTCAGCCGCAAGCAAATGCTGGAGCTGAAGGTGGTGGATGTGAACGCCATCGTGACCGAGATGGAGCGGCTGCTGCGGCCGCTCATCGGGGAAAATATCGATCTGGAAACCAGACTGGCGCGCGATCTGGGCTGCACACGCGCGGACGCGGGGCAGATCGAGCAAGTCATTATGAACCTGGTGGTGAACTCGAAAGACGCCATGCCCGGCGGCGGGAAGATTACGATTCAAACGGAAAACGCAGATCTGAGCAAAGACGAACTCGGCCGCGAACATTCCTACATCCATCCTGGCTCTTACGTGGTTCTGTCCGTCTGGGACAACGGCCACGGTATGGATAGAGAAACCCAGGCGCGCATCTTCGAGCCGTTCTTCACCACCAAGGAAAAAGGGAAAGGCACCGGGCTCGGGCTTTCGACGGTTTACGGCATCGTTAAGCAAAGCGGCGGTTATATCCTGGTGGACAGCCAGCCTGGTAAGGGAACGACTTTCAGAATTTACCTGCCGCGGGTCGAAGAAGTTGCTGAAGCGGCTGGTCACGTCCCGGTCAGGCAAGCCCAGACCGGCGGCTTCGAGACCGTGTTGCTGGTGGAGGATGAGGAGTCGGTAAGACAGCTTGTACGCGAAACCCTGGAAGCTCAGGGATACAAGATTCTTGAAGCCGAGAATGGTGAAGAAGCGCTTCAGATTGCCGGCACGCACTCCGATATCGATATGCTGATCACGGATGTGGTGATGCCGGGCATGGGCGGACGCGAGCTTTCGGCGCGATTGTGCGCCTCTCATCCGCACATCAAATTGCTCTATCTCTCGGGGTATACAGAAGACGCCATCGTGCACGAAGGAGTTCTGGATCCGGGAACGGCATTTCTGCAAAAGCCCTTCACGCTGCAAACCCTGGCACGGAAAGTGCGCGAGGTGCTGGGAACTGAACGGGCAAGGGCGTAAAGGACTGCCCGAACCCTACGGTTCCGCCCCCCGACTCAACTCCTCGGCCTGGCGCTCGGCGACACGAGGATAGATCGTGCCCTTACGGCGGCGGAGATCTTCAAGAAGATGAGATTTCGTTAGCCACAATCCGGCGGCGACCGCGGCGGCCCAGGTTAATGTAATCAGAAACAGCGCGTAAACGTCGGCACGGTGGCTGCCGTATACGACTCCACTCGCAACCCGGTAGCTTAGCAATCCCGCCAGCACGGCGGTGATTGCGGCTTTCCCTAACTCTGCCCATTGCAGTTCGCCGGCGGGCACGAGTTTGCGCCGGTGCAGCAGAACGGCGATTGCCAATGTGTTGGCGGTGATCCCCAGGTCAGACGCGATGGCAAGCCCTACAGTGGACAGCGCGCGGTACAGCGCACCGTATATAGGGATGGACGCCACAGTGATAATGCTGCTGGCGACCATTGGGGTGAGCGTGTCTCCGGCAGCGTAGAAAGCACGAGCGTAAAGAGCCTGCGCCGACCAGAATGCCAGCGACAATGAAAACCAGAAGAAATAGACCGCGGTGGTTTGCGAGTCGGAGAAGTGCAGTCGGCCGCGGCGATAGACGAGATCGATCAGTGGCAGGGCCACAACCATCATGAGACTGCTCGCCAGAAATGAAGTGGCTGAAATGCGATAAACCGAGGCGTTCACCGTGGCACTAAATTCCCGCATTCGCTTTTCGCCGAACAGCCGGGCGAAGAACGGAAGTGACGCCTGGCCGGTGGCTTGACCGAGAACCGCGATAGGAACGGCGAACAGGCGCTTGGCATAGTTCAGGCGCGTGATATCCCCTACGCTGCTGGAGGCGAAGTAGCGGAGGATCCAGTCATCAGCCGTCACCAACGAAACGCCCAGCATCAATGGGATGGAAAGCCGCACCCATTCGCGGAATGCAGGATTGTGGATGTCGAAAGAAATGCGGTAGCCCGTGCCGATGCGCGCGGCGCCGATCGCGTTGACCAGAAAAGGTCCAAGAAAACTGCCCAGCAGCGCGCCATAAGCAAGAGACGCGATACCCAGCCGGCCAGAGAACAGCAGCCCGCCAAAAATGATGGCGACGTTGTAGAGCAGCGGCCCGAATGCGGGAAACAAGAACAGCCGGTGCGAGAGCAGCACCGCGGAAACCACCCCGCCGACGTAGAAGAAAATCTGCGCCGGAAGAAGAATGCGTGTCAGGTGGACGCAGAGCTGAAGCTGCTCTGGACTGAAGCCGGTGAACAAGTGGCGTTCGATTTGTGGGGTGAAGATTTCGGCCAGGATGGTGCCGATTCCCAAGGCGACCGTCATTACGGTGATGATGATGGAAAAAGTTTTCTGCGCATCCTCTTCTTTCTTCTCTGCCAGAAAGCGAGTGTAGATGGAGATGAAAGTGATGGAGGCGGTGCCACCAGCGACGATGTAATTCAAAAAGTCGGGGATAGTGAACCCGGCGACATAAGCGTCGGTTTGGGGGCCGGCGCCGAACGCCCAGGCAATGTAGGCTTCGCGGACATAGCCGATGACGCGCGAGAGCATCACGGCGGTGATCATCAGGAGCGTCGCGGAAAACGCGCTGTGCTGGTGCGACGGGCGAAGCAGTCGGAGAGCGCGCGTAAGCATTTCAGCCGCAGACCACCGACGAGAGCTGCAACTTTTCAGGCATTAGACGAGTCTTGTTTAGAGCGTACCAGAGGCAAGCGCAAACATCAGTGCTTATCTCAAGCGGGATAGTGACCAACGATGTAAGGCACATCACTAAAAAGATGGCCTGGCAAAGGATGCGACGCCGGGATTGGTGAATCTCAATCCGCGTGGTGAGCCTGGCGCTCGACCGACCAGATATCCTCGGGCTTCTGTTCAAAAGGATAGACGTGAACCATCCATCCGAAGATCTGCGGAATGAATCTGCCGCCGGCGGCGTCACATGCATCTTTGGTGGCAATCGAGCCACCCAGACCGAACTGCCGACTGCGCGGCAAACCTTCCCCGCGTTGGAAACCGGGAGGGAGGCAAAGGTTCACATGAGCGTGCCACTGAGCAACGCTGAGCGGGATGCGCGAGTCGAGTTCATCCTCAGAGGTGTACTTGGGGGCGGTGTACATGACACCGATCAGCTTGTAACCGTCGCCGTCTTTTTCATAGAGCAGCGAAGTCGGATGATCAGGGTTGAAGTGCTGTCGGGCTTCAAGAGCGAATGAGCGATTATTGAAGTGATATTGCTTGTGTGGCCGGTTTGGCATGAAGATCTCAAAGCCGTCGGCGAGGGCAACTCGGTAGTCCGTATATTTCTCAGCCACCTTGCGCGCGGCTTGAGCCACCTGGTCGGCCTTTTCCTGGTCACCGGGCTTGGGCTGGCGCAGCGCGGTCATCTTCATGTGCGGCCCCATATCCATGTGGTGGCCCTCCATGGATTGCATAGCCTGGGCGCTGCCCTCGCCAGCCATGCCGGACATGTCATGCGCGTCGGAGGAGTTC
>DASPSE010000153.1:0-23412 GCA_035624085.1 Terriglobales bacterium | reverse complement strand
CGCAGCCACCACTGGCGTGGAAAGGCATTCTCTGCAGAAGAGCCGCGGAGAGAATTCCCTGAGACGCCTATCTCAACTTTGGGAGAAAGGGATCCTTCGACTGCGTTGTCGCCCGCTTCGCGGCCGACAACTTCGCTCAGGATGACAGTGTGGTTAGCGAGCGCTTCGCGAACTTCATACTCCGCTCAGGATGACATGTGGAGGCGATTGACATGTGACACACATGAAAGTATGCTATCCACATGTCAAAGATGATTCAGCTTCGCAATGTGCCTGACACCCTGCATCGCAGACTGAAGGCGCGTGCCGCGATGGCAGGCATGTCGTTATCGGACTACCTGCTGGCGGAGGTCAGGGAAGTTGCGGAGCGGCCCACTCTGGCCGAGTTGCAGGAGCGCCTGCATCAGCGGAAGCCGGTTGCGGCCGAACTCGATACGGTCCGCTTGGTGCGAGAGGAGCGCGAGACGCGGTGATCGTCCTGGATGCGTCCGCGGCAGTTGAATGGCTTCTTCAGACACCGGCTGGCCGGCAGATCGAAAAGCGAATTTTCTCGCGTAAGGAGTCTCTCCATGCTCCTCACCTGTTGGATCTTGAACTCGGACAGGTGCTGCGCAGACTGGTGCGGGAAGCTGCAATCTCGGCGCCACGAGCGGATGATGCAATCGAGGACCTGCTGGACCTACGAGTGGCACGCTATCCGCACTTCGTGCTGCTACCCCGGATTTGGCAACTGCGTCACAATCTGTCGGCCTACGATGCGGCCTACGTAGCACTGGCCGAAGAGCTCGGCGCTACATTTATTACGCGTGACGTTCGCCTCGCAGCTGCTTCCGGCCACAGAGCGCGAGTTGAGCTGTTCTGAAAGGCCCTGAGCATGTCATCCTGAGCGCAGTGGCTGCTTCGCCCGGCGAAGCGGCTGCGCAGTCGAAGGACCCCTGCACCCTCGCAGTCACCACTGGGGTAGGAAGGCATTTTCCGTACAAGAGCCGCGGAGAGAACTCCCTGAGACGTCTGTCATTGGTTTTACAGAAAGGGGTCCAAGCTCCCTCGACTTCGCTCGGGATTTCGGCAGCGGGCTCGTACGCCCGCTGAACGCCTCAACTTCGACTGCGTTGTCGTCCGCTGCGCGGACGGCAACTTCGCTCAGGATGACAAATTCTGTATGAAACTGACTTCGTTGCTCCAAGCTCTGATTTCGCTATACTCCTGAAATGCGGTTCCTACTCGTCTTCGTTATTGCACTATTTGCCCTCACTTCGTATGGACAAAGCCAATCGTCGGCTGAGGCGCAAAGGAGCGCTCCTGTGTCTCATCACGCAACCGGCACCTTCGATGTCAAAGTTGCTCCGCTTGAGGTGTACAACAAGGAAGACAAGTCCCTGGGCCATTTCTCGATCGATAAACAGTTCCATGGCGCACTGGAAGGCACGAGCAAAGGCGAAATGCTGAGCGCTGGTGACCCTTCCTCCTCAGCCGGCGCCGTGCTGATCGAAAAAGTCACCGGCAAGTTGGACGGCCGCAGCGGAGGCTTCGTTCTGCTGCACAGCGCTTTCATGAAGCGCGGCACTCCGCAGGAGTGGAACATTTCCGTCGTGCCGGACAGCGGCACTGGCGAACTCTCCGGTATCAGCGGCAAGATGAAGATCATCGTCGAAGGCGGCCAGCACTCGTACGTATTCGACTACACGCTGGCGGAAAAGGAATAGAACGAAGCCGGGAATATCGAGTGATCCCAGGTCGGCTCGGCGACCCCGCTCGCGAACCTGCGGCCACCAGCCATCAGGATGACAAGGTCTTGTGGATAGCTGAGAGCTCGCCCTACTCCACCGTCACTGACTTCGCCAGATTCCGCGGCTGATCCACGTCGCAGCCGCGGCGCACGGCTATGTGGTACGCCAGCAATTGCAGCGGGACGATCTCCAGAATCGGCGAGAGTTCATCCGGGGCAGGCGGAACGTAGAGGACATGGTCGGCAGCTTCTTTGATTTCTTTGTCGCCCTCGGTGGCTAAGGCAATGACGATCCCTGACCGCGCTTTCACTTCTTTCAAATTGGAGATTGTCTTCTCATAGCGCAGCCTGGAGAGTTCGTCGTTCTCATCACGCGTGGCGATGATTACCACGGGCAGGTCTTCATCGATCAGGGCGTTCGGCCCATGCTTCATTTCGCCGGCTGGGTAACCCTCCGCATGGATGTAGGAAATTTCTTTCAGCTTCAGCGCGCCTTCGAGCGCGATCGGATAATGAATACCGCGTCCCAGGAAAAGGAAATCCTGGGCACGCATGTACTCCTTGGCCAAGGCTTCAGTTTCTTCGTCGCGGGTGAGCAGATGCTCGAGCTTGCCGGGAATACGCGTAAGCTCCTGGACTGCGGCTCGGGCGCATTCGTCGCTAATCGTTCCGCGTGTTTCCGCCAGATACAACGCGAACAAATAAAGCGCGGTGAGCTGCGCGGTGAAGGCTTTGGTGGAAGCCACTCCGATTTCCGGGCCAGCGTGGGTGTAGATGGTACCGGCGGCCTCGCGGGTGATCATCGAGCCCACCACGTTGCAGATGGCTAGTGTTTTCGATCCCTTGGCTTTGGCTTCACGCTGGGCAGCGATGGTATCGGCAGTTTCTCCTGATTGCGAGATCAACACGGTCAGTGTATTTGGCTGAATGATTGGATCACGGTATCGCCACTCGCTGGCATAATCGACTTCGACCGGAACCCGAGCCAGCCGCTCGATCATGAATTTTCCCGCCTGCGCCGCATGCCAACTGGTCCCGCAAGCCGCGATGTTGATCTTTCCCGCGGCTTTGAATTCGGCCTCGGTGACTTCCATCTCATCGAGAAAAATGTGGCCGGTTTCCTGCGAGATTCGTCCCAGCGTGGTATCGCGCACGGCGCGGGGCTGCTCGTAAATCTCTTTGAGCATGAAATGCTTAAACCCGCCCTTTTCCGCCATGATCGGATCCCAGGTGACGTGCTGGACCTGGCGGACGACGGGGTGGCCGTGGAAGTCGGTGAGCTGCACACCGCCGGGGGTGATGACGGCTAAATCGCCGTCGGCCAGAAAGAAGAGGTCGCGAGTGTGATAGAGAATCGCGGGCACATCGGAGGCGACGAAGTATTCATCTTTGCCCAGGCCAATGACCGCGGGCGGGCCATTACGCGCAGCCACGATTTTGTTGGGTTCGTCGACAGCCATCACAGCCAGGGCGAAGACACCCGTCAACTCGCGAACCGTCTTACGGACGGCTTCTTCCAGTGACGGCCGGCCGTTTCCCGTCTTCAGAAAATATTTCTCCACCAGATGGGCGATGACTTCGGTATCGGTTTCGGTCGTGAACTTGTGACCTTCTTCGATCAGCTTCCGCTTCAACACGACATAATTCTCGATGATTCCGTTATGCACGACCACAATGCGACCCGTGCAATCGCGATGCGGATGCGCGTTCTCTTCGGTGGGACGACCGTGAGTCGCCCAACGGGTATGTCCGATGCCATAAGTGCCGTCGAGAGGCTTGAGGCGGATGGCTTCCTCGAGGTTGCGCAGCTTGCCTTCGGCGCGGCGCACCTGCAGGCCTTCGCCATTGCCGGAGACGGCGATCCCGGCTGAATCGTAGCCGCGATATTCCAGGCGCCGCAGCCCGTCAATGATGACAGGCACGACTCGCTTCTTGCCGACATATCCCACGATGCCGCACATGGTGCATCTGCTCCTGATTTCGGCGGGGGCACCGAATGAAAAGCGATCTATTTGAAGACCCGTCAGTCTTCCACTGTGTAACGAAATTCTTCGATCACGGGATTGGTCAGAACCTCGCCGGCGATGCGAGCGATCTCCGCTTCTGCCTCGGCGCGAGGCAACCCGCCGTCCAGCGTGATCTCGAAATATTTTCCCTGACGCACTTCTTCCAAACCTTTGTATCCCATCTTCTTGAGAGCGCCCTGAATGGTCTTGCCCTGGGGATCAAGAACGCTCTTTTTCAGCGAAACGTACACGTAAGCTTTCATGGGGATATTCGCCATTATACGTGAGCCAAGCAGTAGCACTTAGTCCACCAAAGGGTCTAGCCCAGTTGCGCAAGCTGCGCGCCAGGATCTGCCAAAGCCGTTTGAAGATGTCGCGGTAACGAGAGCTGCGTGACGCCTGAGGTTAAAGCCGCACTGCTCGAGTGTAAAGCCGCAATTCAGCGAGAGATCAGGCCACCGGCTTCCTGCTCTTTACCTCGGAGCGGCCCTCTTTGCCGCTGCCCCGGGCTTCGTGGGCGAGCACTGTCCGTGCTGCATCGAAGACTGTCCTGATAAGATCGTCACTCAAAGGAGCCAGGATCATCCGGTGATGCTTCGTGTGATCGTCCAGCAACGCGCGGACCACCGGCCTGCCCTTGGCCGTCAGCCGCACGAATTGTTCTCGCCGGTTGTCGGGATTGCGAACGCGCCGCACGTGGCCGCTCTTTTCCAGCTTGTCGAGAAGCAGCACGATCAAGTTCTGGTTCAAGCCGAGATGTTTGGCGATTTGTTTCTGGGTGACCGGTCTAGGCGAGCTGGCAGCGACCAAAACCCAAGCCTCGCGAAGGCTGAGGTTTACCGACTGCCGGACCACAGCCTCTGCGCGCCGCTTCACGATCCGTGAGACCTTCGCCAGGTGCAGAATCACCGACGCCGAGATTACGGCTACGAGCTCTCGTTCCCCAGCTTTAGGCACAGGTCGTGTCTGCCGACATTTCGGCACCTCCACGCAAGTTGAAGTGGCTAAACATCTTAACAAAGCCGCAAAGCTTTTGCTGAAACAGGTGAGTTGGGTCGTGATTATCTACAATCGTGATAATCACCAGCAAGAATAGTGCCGCCGGGCAATCCTCGAAAATTACAATTTCCGAATTTAGGACTGACATGAACCTGTCCTGGAACCTTACGCGCGTCACAAAAAACAGAAAACCGAATTAACAAAAACTCTTGCAGAATTGCGCAGCTGTCCTATAATCCCCCGTGTTATTCACGGACAGGTTTGCGCGAGGGGGAGCAATACCTGTTGGCTCCTGCAAATGGTCCGTGATCGCCACTTCGACGTTGGGAACGATACTGTCCGCCAGCGTGGGCTTTTTCCGCTCACGCCGGGCGTCATGGGTAGTAGTGTTTCGACGCGCGCCTTTAAGAAGCCCGATCCTGATTCTCCTTTGATCGCGGCGGAAGTTTCAGAAACAAGAACTTGAAAAGAATGATCGCTGCAAACGCGGCGCTGGCCAACTCGCGCGACTATGTTCCGGTTGCGCTCCCAGTGTTAATAGGCCTTACTGCGTCGTGTGCCGGCCTCGATCTCGTAAGAAGAGCTCACAGCCAGCAACCAATCGTTTTAGGCAACTCCTTCCTCAAGAAACCGATGGAAGCACGACAGCCCGAGCAACCCGTTGCCAAGGAGGTGGCATGACAACGTCCGCAACAACCTGGACGGTTCGAACCCCTTTCCCAAAACGTCAACTGCTTTATGGGACGGCAGCGGTATGGGCGATTGTGCTTGGCCCGTTCTTGATCTGGCCGACGCTGGCACGTCGCCTTATGGCTTCCAATTTCTTGCCGCATTTGTATTGCTACCTCGGGAAACCGGGATTAGTGTGGACTCACGCCATTGCCGATTTTCTCATTGGCCTGGCCTATCTGACGATTTCGGGGACGCTTCTTTATCTGGTCCGCAAAGGACGCGACCTACCTTTTCTGTGGATGTTCGTAGCGTTCGGGTTGTTCATAGTTGCCTGTGGTGCGACCCATCTCATAGAGGTCGTCACCGTCTGGATTCCGGTTTACGTGCTTTCCGCAGGCATCAAGGTGGTCACGGCCCTGGCGTCAGTGGCGACGGCCGTGCTACTGCCCTTCGCAGTTCCACAAGTTATCGGTGTGGTTCAAATCGCCAAGGCTTCGGAAGCAGCGGAAGCAAAATTTCGCGGGTTGCTGGAAACGGCGCCGGATGCGATGGTTATCGTCGACCAAACGGGAAACATCGTACTGGTCAACTCGCAGACGGAGAAGCTGTTTGGCTACGATCGAAGAGAGTTGCTCGGTCGCCCGGTGGAATTTCTGGTTCCAGAACGCTTTCACAACCAGCACGCAGCCCATCGAGAACAATTCTTCGGCGATCCGCGGGTGCGACCCATGGGGGCTGGCTTGGAGCTGCACGCTCGACGCAAGGACGGCGATGAATTTCCCGTGGAGATTAGTCTCAGTCCGTTGCGAACGGTGGAAGGCCTACTGGTTACCGCTGCCATTCGAGACATCACGCAACGCCAGCGGGCGCTAGAGA
Source organism: Terriglobales bacterium (assembly GCA_035624085.1). Lineage (GTDB taxonomy): Bacteria > Acidobacteriota > Terriglobia > Terriglobales > Acidobacteriaceae > JAFAGX01. The sequence goes on along the minus strand of DASPSE010000153.1, from coordinate 17,130 downwards.
CGCAGCTAAGACTGGCCGCCATTGTGGAGTCATCCGATGATGCCATTATTTCCAAGGACCTGAATGGAGTTATCAAGAGTTGGAACGCCAGCGCGGAGCGGATGTTCGGGTACACCGAGGCGGAGGCGGTCGGGCAGGCTATCACGATCATCATCCCTCCCGAGTTGAGAAGCGAAGAGCCGCTGATTTTGGAGCGGATAGGAGCCGGGGAGCGAATTCGGAATTACGAAACGACCCGGGTGACGAAGCTGGGGAAGAGAGTCGACGTCTCGTTGACCATTTCGCCTATGAAAGATCCGGCCGGCCGGGTGGTAGGCGCGTCCAAGATCGCGCATGACGTTACCGAGCGGAAGCGAGCGGAGAAGGACTTGCGGCGGAGCGAAGCGGAGGCTCGGGCGCGGGCCGAGGAACTGGCGGCCATTTTGGATGCAGTGCCGGGGATGGCGCTCATCGCCCGAGACCCTGCTTGTCGCAAGATAACCGGCAGCCGAGCTGCTTACGAACTGCTGCGCCTGCCCTATGGGGCCAACATCTCGAAGTCGGCGCCAGAGGGCGAGCGTCCATCGAACTTCCGCATGTTTAAGGATGGACACGCACTGCCACCCGGTGAGTTGCCCATTCAGATGGCCGCAACGAACCGGCAAGAGATTCGCGATTCTGAGATGACCCTCCTGTTCGAGGATGGAACATCGGTCGACGTGTTCGGTAATGCGGCTCCTTTGCTGGATCAAAAAGGGAGGGTCCGGGGAGCCGTCGGCGTTTTCGTCGACATCACCGAACGGAAGCAAGCGGAACGCGCTCTGCGCAAGAGCGAAGACCGATACCGCGACCTGGTCGAACACAGCCGCGATCTGGTGTGTACACATGATCTGCAAGGCAGACTTCTGTCGTGTAACCCCGCTCCAGCGCGTATTCTGGGGTACAGCGTGTCCGAGCTGCTTAAGATCCCAATGCGGGACCTGGTCGCTCCCGAATTTCGTGAACACTTCGACCAATACCTCGAGAGGATCAAGACGAAGGGCGCCGCCAAGGGTTTGTTGGCCGTGGTCACACGCACGGGAGAGCGCAGGATTTGGGAGTACGACAACACGCTTCGCACCGAGGGAGTTTCGTCACCCATCGTCCGAGGCATGGCTCACGACATCACGGAGCGCAAATGGGCGGAAACAGAGTTGCGCGCCAGTGAGGAACGCTTCCGGCAAATCGCAGAAAACATTCTGGAAGTGTTTTATCTGGAGGACGCGGAAAGCGGCCGGCTTCTCTATGTCAGCCCGGCTTACGAGCAAGTTTGGGGCTGTGCTTGCGAGAGTGCGTACGGAGAGCTCGGGTCCTTTTTGGACGGCATCCATCCCGATGACCGCGAGGTGGTTCGGCGGGCTTTTGTCAATCGCGTTCCCTTCATGCAGGAGTATCGTGTGATTCGGCCTGACGGGAGCGTGCGCTGGATTTGGGACCGAGGTTTCCCCATCCGCGATGAAAAGGGAGACGTCTACCGACTTGCGGGCATCGCCGAGGACATTACCGAGAGCAAGCAAGCGGAGCAGTCTTTGCAGAAGGCGCAGGATGAGCTGGCGCGCGTGACTCGCATTGCGACTCTGGGGGAGCTGACGGCGTCCCTCGCGCATGAGATAAACCAACCGCTGGCTGCGGTGGTTACCAACGGGAGTGCGTCGCTACGCTGGCTGGACGCGAATCCGCCGAATCTGGATGAAGCGCGGGAAGCAATGGCCAGGACCATCGACGAAGCCAATCGCGCCAGCCAGGTGATCAAGAAGACCCGCACGTTGCTGCAGAAGTCGTCACCGGAAATGCAGCCGCTCGATGTGAATGTGGTCATCCGCGAAGTGCTCGTTTTAAGCGGCAACGAACTTACAAGAGGCGGTGTCACGGTTCACCCGGAGCTGACGAGCGATGCTCCCACCGTGCGCGGTGATCGGGTTCAGTTGCAGCAGGTGATGCTGAACTTGATTATGAATGCCATCGAAGCCATGAGCACAGTTGTCGACCGGCCTCGGACACTGATGATCAGGTCGGCAAGAGAGGGCGAAGGTGTGGTGATCCAGGTGCAAGATTCAGGAACTGGTTTGAAACCCGAGCATCTCGACCGGATCTTTGAACCGTTCTTCACCACCAAGCCCCAAGGCATTGGCATGGGATTGTCGATCGCCCGCTCCATTGTTGAGGCCCACGGCGGGCGTTTGTGGGTTACTCCGGGGCCCGCGCACGGCACAGTTTTTCAATTCACCTTGCCCGCGCAGGAAGCGTCCAATGAGCGAGCCGCCTAGCATCGTATTTGTCATCGATGATGACACCGCCGTCCGGAACTCGCTGGATAGCCTGCTCCGCTCGGTAGGCTTGCAGGCGCGGACCTTCCCTTCGCCGCGCGCATTTCTGGAAGCGAAGCGGCCGGAAGGGCCGAGTTGTCTGATTCTTGACGTCAGGCTGCGAGGTAAGAGCGGGCTGGATTTCCAGCGCGAGTTGGCCGAGGCTGACATTCATATTCCGATTATCTTCATTAGTGCTCACGCCGACGTGCCCATGTCGGTGCAGGCGATGAAGGCCGGCGCCGTGGAATTCCTGACTAAGCCCTTCCGCGATCAGGAAATGTTGGATGCGATTCATCAGGCGGTGGAACGCGACCGTCGCCGCCGGCAACTAGAGGCAGAGATTGTCGAGTTGCGGAAACGCTTTGAGTCGCTGACGCCGCGCGAGCGCGAGGTCTTGCCTTTGGTGGTGGCCGGCCGGCTCAACAAGCAGATAGCGTTCGAAATCGGAACCAGCGAGACCACCGCCAAGGTCCATCGTTCCCAGCTCATGCGAAAAATGCGTGCCGCCTCCTTGCCCGACCTGGTCAGGATGGCAGGGAAGATGGGTATCCCGTCCGATGCAGCCTAAACCTTCGTGTAACCGCCCTTTACGAACGGCTAATGGATTGACTGTTTCACGCAGTGCTACTTTAGCTCTAAAGCCCAGGATGGGAATGCGGGGCGTGATTGTCAGCAAAAGTGACACGAAAAATATTGCAGACTTACACGTCCTGCTTATAATCGGGGCAAATGGGGATTCACGGGAAGGTTTGCACGAGGGGGACGTATCTTTCGCGGCTCGTAGCAAATGGTCCGTGCCGGCCACTTCGAACAGGGCGGTAGTGTGTGCCACGGCGGAGATCTTCTGCCGAGACCGCTCCTGCGCGGGTGTCAGTGCGCTTCCACGGATAGCTTAGAGAAGTCCAGCCTGCTTGTCGCCTGGCTGGCGTCCGCGCAAGGAATAATCCGCGCGAATCCTCCCCCGGAACAATGATTGCGAACGGATCCAAGCCCGGCAATTTGTAAAACGTCCCCGTTTCGGCAATGTATTTCAGGAGTCAGTATGCAGTTCATTTGCGCAACTGAGGACGCGGGTGGCTGGGAACGGCGCTGGGGCAGTGCATCTTCTCCAGAGGCGACGGAATGGCTGCGCAAATTCCTCGAGGCGCCGAATATAGGCTTTGCCGTCTGCGATGAAGAATTGCGCTATGTCTTCATTAACGACACGCTCGCCAAAATGAATGGGCTGCCGGCGGAAGCGCACCTGGGCAGAACTGTGCACGATATTCTCGGCGAGGCAGCCGAAAACCTGGTGCCAATGCTCCAGCACGTGTTCTTTACCGGTCAGGCAGTGGACTACGAGCTGACGGCGAAATTGCCCACCAGAACCGGAGTTGGCTATTGGACTGACAGCTTCTTCCCGATAAAGGACGCTCATGGAAAAGTCCGGTGGGTGGGAGCGGTTGTTGTCGAAGTGACCGATCAGAAGAAGCTGGAGGAAAGACTCACCGAACGCATAGAGCGCTCGGAGGCGCTCTTGGCATTCAGCACATCGCTGATGTCCACTCTGGATGAGCAGGAGTTGCTGCCTGTGATTTCGGCTTTTGTGCGCAAAGTGGTTCGTCACGATTTTGCCAGCATCGCGCTTTACGACGAAAGCATACGCCGTCTCCGAATACATCTTCTGGATTCGCCACTCGCTTCGCAACTGACCGACAGAGATACGGTTGCGCCCACTGAGGCGCCCTACGCCGCAGCTTTCCTCCATGGCGAGGTCAGATTTCACAACCGCGACGAATTGCTGGACAGTGATGGGCCGTTACTCAAACAACTGCTGAGCGCGGGCATCCAGTCAGTCTGTTGCCTCCCCTTGATTGCAGGAAAGAAGGGCACTCTGGGAACTTTGAACCTGGGACGCAAGGAAGACAATACCTTCGATCCCCAGGACATCGCCTTTCTTAAGCAGGTGGCCGCGCAAGTCGCCTTGGCGCTGGACAATGCCGCAGTCTACCGCGAGATCGAAGAGCTGACCGAAAAGCTGAACAAGGAGAAACTTTACCTGCAGGAAGAGGTCCAGTCGGCACACGACTTCGAGGATCTGGTCGGGGAAAGCCCTGCCCTGCGGCGGGTCCTTGCCCAATTGCACACGGTGGCGCCCAGCGATGCCACCGTGCTGATCCTGGGGGAAACAGGAACCGGCAAGGAACTGATTGCTCGTGCCATTCATCGTCTTAGTTCGCGCAAGAATGCGAACTTCATCAAGTTAAACTGCGCCGCGATTCCCACGGGCTTGCTGGAAAGCGAGCTGTTTGGACATGAGAAAGGGGCCTTTACTGGCGCCATCAGTCAGAAGATCGGACGCCTTGAGCTAGCCGACAAAGGGACCCTGTTCCTGGACGAGGTGGGAGAAATTCCGCTGGAACTGCAGCCCAAGCTTTTGCGCGTCCTGCAGGATCAGGAGTTCGAGCGTCTCGGAAGCACTCGTACCATAAAGGTAGATATCCGTCTGATCGCCGCCACCAATCGAGATCTCGCCCAAAGTGTCAGCAAGCACGAATTCCGCAGCGACCTGTTTTACCGCCTGCATGTCTTCCCGCTGCGCATGCCGCCTTTGCGGGAGCGCAGCAAAGACATACCCTTGCTGGTGCGTTACTTCGTCCAGAAGTTTGCCAAGCGGATGAACCGGCGCATCGAAACCATCCCCGCGGAAGCTATGCATGCGCTGCAAAGTTGGGCGTGGCCGGGAAATGTGAGAGAGCTGGAGAACTTTATCGAGCGTTCAGTGATTTTGTCGCAAGGCCCAACCCTGAGCGTCCCGCTGGCGGAACTGCAGGCGGAACATCACAGTGCGCAGCAGGACTCAACGCTTGAAAGCCTGGAACGGGAACACATTCTTCGGGTCCTGCGCGAAACTGGGGGAGTGATTGCCGGTTTGCACGGGGCGGCTGCACGTCTAGGAATGAAGCGAACCACTCTGCAGTCCAGAATGCAGAAGCTGGGCATCACTCGTGAAGAGTATCAGAACTAACAGAACTCCCGGCGAGCGTGAATAATTCCAACTTTTTAAGTGACGGCCCTTCGGCATTCTGCCGCGCATTCGTCAGTAGTGGCCGTTAGAAATAGTCCGGACTTGGCTTCTCCGAAGCGGTGTGCCCTCTTTTTCCATAACTTATCTCGTCGTTCCACTTTGGCACGGTGGTTGCCAACGGAAGTAATTCACTGTTTGCGGCCTTCGACGACCCTCCACCTTGCGTTGGCGGAACCTCCGAGGTTTAACTGGCGGGAAGGTTGAAACAAGCTACTGTGCCTATGCTTATGCAGAATTGCGAATCGTCGGCTCAGTCGAGCGACCGAAGTTACGTGGACATTCCGCGTCAGAACAGAGCCCTGCGGTCGGCCTTCCACCTGGGCTGGTCGGACACTGCCTGCTCACCTCACCTTGGCGCACCGGTTGATCCCTTATACCTTTTTCACTTGGGGGTGCGTTGGCATTTTGAAAGAGAGCCGGCCGCAGGTTGGGAGCTGTTGCAGCTTCTGCGCTGGGCAGACCGCGATGCGCGCACTCTGGCGGCCGAGGTACTTGCGAGGACCGAGCATGGCCGCGTGCGAGGGCGGGATTTACGACGCGCCAGGACCAAGCTTCGCCGCCAGACCATGCAATGCGCAATCAACAGCGAAGAGCCTGTCCCCGTAAAGGCGAGCCGCACGAATACCCCCTACGGGATGGAGATCGTGGAGAGCTGTCTCACCTGCAAACTACGGAGGAACCACTGGTTCTGTGGGCTCTCGCCGGAAGGGTTGAGGTCGCTAGGCGAGGCAAGTCACATTACCACCTATCCGGGCGGGGCGCTGCTCTTTGTCGAGGGCCAGGCGCCTCGCGGCGTGTATGTCCTCTGCTCCGGTAAAGCGAAACTGTCCACCACCTCCCGCGAAGGCAAGGTGCTAATTTTGAAGATCGCTGAGCCTGGGGAAGTATTGGGCTTGAGCGCGGTGATTTCTGGTCAGCCATTCGAAGTGACCGCGGAGACCACCGAGCCGTGTCAGGTGAACTTCATTGAGCGGGTAGCGCTAATTGAGCGCATCGAGAGGAACGGGGAATTAGGACTGCGCTCCTCGCTGGCCCTGAGCCGAGAGTTTCAATCCGCATACCGCGACATTCACGATCTGGTACTGGCACGCTCCTCGGCGGGCAAGCTGGCGCGGCTGCTGCTTTCCTGGATGCCGCACAAAGAGAAATCCACCGAAGCCGGAGAGGTGCGCATCCGTCCCACTTTGACTCACGAGGAGATGGCGCAAATGATCGGATCGTCACGTGAGACGGTGACGCGGCTGATCGGTGATTTGAAGAAGAAGGAATTGATTCGGTTGGACGGTTCGACGCTGGTGATCCAAAATCGAACCGCGCTTGAAGCCTTAGCCTCGTAGGTGATGCTGTTCGTCCCTGGGAGGAAAACGGCCGGATACTCCTCCTCCGGCCGTTTTCATTATTGCCGTGCGAGCTCCATTGGAATCGGCGTCATCCCGAAGGTCGGCGCTTTCTGCTGTCGACCGAGGGATCCCGCGCGGCTCGCCACTTGATATTGTGAAAGCAGAACCGAGGTTATGCGAGACCCATCTCTGTAGGCCGTGGCACTGCACGCGAGATCCCTCCGCCAGCTGAACTGCGCTGGCGTTCGGGATGACGGCAATCTTTCCAAGTGTTTTCGAAAATGAGCCAACTCACCTCATCTGCCTAGAAGTTGAATCCGATCTGTCCCGTCAAGGTGCGCGGCGTGACGTAATGCGTCCCGCTAAATGTCGAAAGGAAATTGTACAGCGCATAATTGTTCGCCAGGTTAATCACGGTGAATTGCGCGCTCCACTTGTACTTGTCCCCATGGAAAAGGTTGTCATGCCCGATCGAGAGATCGAACAGATGGCGCGGAGCGATGCGCGGTGGGTTGTGGTCGTCATTTTCCGCCCCGGGCGCTGGCACTTTAATGAGAGTGGAACCGAACTGCGATGCCGGGCAGTTAAAGGGCAGAGCTTGCGTAGGAGTTGCGTGCTGAGTTCCGCAGAAGAAACCAGCCTCGAACTCCTGATCGGCACTGAGAGGCAGCGACGCAACATTGGGAGCGATCATTGATACATTGGGAACACCGTTGATGAGCACCGAGCCGGGGCAATCGTTAGACGGTCCCACCCCATAACATGGCGCAGCGCCAGCCACCAGTCCGCTGTCATAGCGCCAATTAAAGCCGAGCCAAGGTCCGCGCTGCCAGGGCTGGTACTGGAGGTGCGTCGTTTGATTGAAGTGCTCGTCATGATCGATACGAAAGACTCCTGTTGGCGCGGTCGGAGTGGCCCCGGCGCCGCCGACCTGTGGCAAGAAAAATCGCGCAGCCACACTGGAGAAGACCGCCAGCGCCGAGAATCCGTGGAAATTGGGAACGCTCACCCGGCCAGCAAATCCCGGAATCTTGGATCTGTCCCATTCCACTGGAAACGTGATCGGAGTATTGCCAAGCACGCTGAAATCGAAGCCATTGTGCGTGTACTTCCAGATGTATTCGCCGGAGAAAACTAAATACTTGCCGAGAGCCTGCTGGATGCCGGCATGGAATTCATTGCGCCAGCCTGGGCTTAGGTCCGTGAGCGCGGTCGAGGTACAGCCCAGAAGCGGATTCAGCACCGGATTGCTGCATCCAATGCTGCTGAGCACCAGGTTCTCGTTGAAAGGCGTTTCCAGAGTTCGCGCGTATGAAAGACGAAGAATGGTGTTGGTCTTCTTGACGTTGTACGCAAGCCCCAAGCGAGGCTCTCCCTCTTTATGCGTTGTCAAACCGTTATAGAAATCGCTGCGCACGCCCACCCTGAAATTCCAATTTCCTGCGGTGATCGCGTCATCGACGTAGAGCGCGAGTTCCTTGACGTCGGTGTGTCCATTGAACGCGAAAAGGTGTCCGCCGCGGGTGAGGTCGTAAGGCGCAAGAACCGGGTTGTACGACGGGCTTGTGGGATCGTTCAACGTCGGATCAACGATGCCCAAATTGTCATTCTCATTCAGAAAAGTCTGTTCATAGGTTGCCCCGAGTTTCAGGTTGTGGACGCCTTTCACATAAGAAAAATCGGAGTGCAGGCCGCCATTGGTAAGGTTTCGGTCCTGACCTACAGTTTCTCTTTGCAAAGTAACCGGACCAAGATCAGCAAACGGATTTGCACTCGGGTAATAGTTGTATTGATCACGCCGCACGTAAGCGCCCAAGGTGAACACGGTAGTGTTGCTGATCAATCGAACCCAGGAGGGAGCGATGTTGAAGGTCTTGATCTGCGAGCGTTGATCTGCAGGACCGACGGGGAGCCCATTGGGACCAATTCCTCCATCATTCACAACCACTCCTTTCCAGGGCGTCGCGTCTTCGGAATCGAAAGAATTTGGCGTTTGAAACCAGGAACGGGTAAAGCTCAAATTCAGGTGAAGGGAATCTCCCGGAGAGAGCTGATAGTCGATGCGGTCGAAGGCATTTTCTTCGTTGCCCTTATCGTGCATGACGGTGAATTCGGGAGGGTCGAGGAAGCGTCCGCTATTGAGACCACTTAGCGCAATGAAGTTTCCCCAGTTCTGTCCGCCGTAGGCGAGATTGAAGGCAACGTTTGAGCTTCCAAAGGTCCCGTAGGAAGTGGTAATTGCACCTGTCGGGGTGGTGATGCCCTGACCCGAACGGGTGGTGACGTTGATGACCACGCTTGTCTTGTCTCCATATTCCGCAGGTGGAGCGCCGGAAATGACTTCCATGGACTGGACCGAGTCGAGCGGAATCTGGTTGGAGAAAACTTTGCTTTGCTGGTCGGTGATCGGCTGACCATCTACGGAGAATGAGTTCTCCGCGTGATCGCCCAAGCCATGGAACAAACCGTTGGAGTCGGCCGCAATGCCGGGAGTAGCTTCGGTCACCAATGAGCTGACGGAGGAAGACTCGCTTTCCAACGGCAATTTGTCAAACAGCTCCCGATCCACGTCAGTGTGAAAGGTAGGCTCGTTCTCCAGCAGATCCTGAGCTGTACTTTCAACCGTCACCTCCTCGGAAGAGACTTTAACCTGAAGACCAACGCTGAGATTCACTGGAACCACAGATCGGACGTCGATGTCCTGCGCGTAGGTAGCAAAACCAGGCGACTTGACCGTCAGGTGATATGGGTTAAACGGAACATTGGTGAAGCTGAACTTTCCTGCGCTGTCGGTGCTGATGGTCCGGTCAAAGTGGCTGACGGGATTGTGAATCTCTACGATCGCGTTTACCACCACAGAGCCCGATGGGTCCGCGACCGTGCCATTTACTGATGTTGAATTTCCACCCGACTGCGCCTTTGCGCTCACACACACTGCCACACAAGCTACGCCTATGAAAACGGCATACAGCGACTTCTTGTACGAAGCCAGCATGATTCCCTCCAAAGGAAATAGGGTTTGAAGAACTGACCTACAAGGCCCGACTGCGCCTGTTTGACCCTAGACTGCCGGCGGAGGACGGATGTGAAGTGTGAAGATGACGTCTGAGGATTCAACCGAGTCGGTGGTTGGAACCACCACAATCGTGCGGAGAAGGACAGGAGTAGGTTCGTAAGCTGCGCTGGAGAGAACTCCTGAATGCGCTACCGAGCACATCGAGCAATCGTGTCCGGTCAGCTTGGAATTATCCGAATGAACGTGGCTGGCCTGCACAAAGCCAGCAAAACTGACCGCCAGCACACAGAGAAAACACAAAACTCGGAAAGTGCCGGGGCGCGGTTTGTATTTGTTTGCAGGCAAAACTTGTCCTACAGGAGTAAAGACAGATTACTACAAAGCTGTGCGATGCACCACGTAACTGATGAGTTGCTACCGATTCTACAACCGGAAAAGTTCTCTCAGGCGTTTGGTCTGGGCGCGGCTGACGGGGATTTCACTCTGCTTCTTGTCGTCCATGCGCAATTGATACGAACTCTTGAACCAGGGGACGACTTCCTTGATTCGGTTGATATTCACCAGGAAAGAACGGTGCGCGCGCCAGAAAAGATTAGGATCAAGACCGTCTAACAGCTCGTCGAGCGTGCGGCAGTTGGATTGACCTTCCATGCCATTTGGGCCGGAAGTTACGACGGTGATGAGGCCGTCTGCGATAGACGCGAAGCATATGTCTTTCTGATTGACCAGGAACAGGCGGCCGGCCGCCTTCAGTAAAATTTTGGCGGGCTGCGGCCTCTGCGATTCCAGCATCCTCACCAGAGTGTCAATCTTGTCGGTTGAGGGCCCGCCTTCCACTTTGCTCCGAGCCTTCTGTACGGACTGCGCCACCCGCTTCTTGTCAAACGGTTTCAGCAGATAATCGACAGCATTCACTTCAAATGCCTTGACGGCATACTGGTCGAAAGCGGTGGCGAAAACGATTTTTGGCAGCGGGACTCTTCGATCAAGCAGCTTCTTGATCACGCCGAACCCATCGAGGCCCGGCATCTGCACGTCGAGAAAAACCAAGTCGGGATTGTGTTCGCGGATGAGGTTGACAGCCTCGACGCCGTTTTTCCCTTGCGCGACCACGTCCACGTCGCCGACGTTTTTCAGCAGAAAGGCAAGCTCGTCGCGGGCCAGTTGCTCATCGTCCACGATCACAGCGGATAGGGACATTACTTCTCCTGGGATCTAAGAAAAGTATATCGGGGCGGTTTTGCCAGCGTCAACGCGAGCGACCTCAGCGAAACACCGGAGATGCAAGCTCTGCAAGGGCAGAACCACAGGCGGCACAGAGTGACACGGAGGGGCTCCCGTGCCTCTCCGTGGTTGAGATTTAGTCGATATTCTCCAACGCCAGCGCCATGCCCATGCCGCCACTCACGCACAATGTAGCGACGCCTCGTTTGGCCTTGCGCTTCAGCATCTCGTGCAGGAGAGTGACGGTGATGCGCGTACCCGTGCAGCCAATGGGATGGCCCAGCGCAATGGCGCCTCCGTTCACGTTCAGTTTGCTGTGATCGAAATGCAGTTCGCGGTCGCAGGCGAGCACTTGGGCAGCAAAAGCTTCATTCAACTCGACGAGATCGAAATCGGCGAGACGAAGCTGGTGTTTCTGCTCCATTTTGCGAAGCGCGGGAACCGGGCCTATGCCCATGGTCCGCGGATCGACCCCTGCCGAGGTCACAGCTAGAATTCGGGCCAGCGGCTTGAGATTATTTCTCTTGACGAATTCTTCGCTGGCCAACACAACCGCAGTTGCGCCATCGGTGATCCCAGAGGAATTGCCCGCCGTGATCGTCCCCGACTTGGAGAATACGGGAGGCAGCTTGGCCATTTTTTCCAGCGTAGCTCCGATGAAGGGATGCTCATCGCGGCTGAAGGTCTGCGGACCTTTCTTGCTTTCCAGAGTCACTGGGACCAACTCGCCACTGAATCGTCCGGCTTCAATCGCAGCCGCAGCCCGAGTCTGCGAACAGAACGCGAACTGATCCTGCTCTTCGCGCGTGATTTTGTACTGCTCGGCAAGAATTTCGGCAGTCTCGCCCATCACCATCTTCGCCAAAGGGCAGAAGAAACCGTCGCGGTACATACCATCGACCAGCTCCTGGTTGCCCAGCCGATAGCCCCAGCGCGCGCCGTCCAGATAATAAGGTAGGCGAGACATAGACTCGGTACCGCCGGCCAAGACGCAATCCAGATTGCCGGTTGTGATCTCCTGGTATCCGAGCGCGATCGACTTCATTCCTGAAGCGCAAGCTTTGTTGACCGTGTAAGCCGGGACTTCCTGGGGAACGCCGCTGCGAACCGAAATCTGTCGCGCTGGATTTGGCCCTCCGCCAGCCTGGCGCGCATTGCCGAAGATTGTTTCTTCCACCTGGTCGGGACGAACGCCGGCGCGCTCCATCACGGCCTTGGCGGCAATCACGCCCATGTCTGCGGCGGTCAACGAAGCGAGTGAGCCGCCGAATTTCCCGATCGGCGTGCGCGCGGCGGAAAGAATGTAGACGTCGTGCAAAGGATAGCTCCAGACTCCAAGTCTAGCATCCAGAAATGCGCCGCGGACGCTATGGTTAGACAACCCGGAAAGCCATGTCGTCCCGAAGCCGGCTTCAGCCGGGGAGGGATCGTACGCCCGCCGTGGTCGGCAGTGCAGTCGCCGGGATATCCTCCTCCCTGCACACGCCATTTCAAGTTCGTGATATTCGTAAGATCCCTCGTCGCGGGTGCTCCTCGGGATGACATGTGGAGGCAAAGGTGCCCAACGGGTCTGACCCTCCGAGGTCTTGTTACACTGAACCTTCATGCACTACATCTACGGAATCAATTCCGTGGCCGAGGCGCTGAAGGCGCGCGGGAGAGCGTTTGCCTGGGTCGGCGTTGCTAAAGAACGACATGACCTGCGACTGCAGCGGGTGGTCGATGAATGCCGGCGTCAGGGAGTTGCGGTGCGCTTTGTGGGCCGCGCGGAATTGGATCGCATGGCGGGAAACAACGCTCATCAGGGGGTGGTCGCGGTCACGTCGGCCAAGCAGTATAACGACCTCGATGATGTGGTGGAAGCCAAGCGAGGGCAATATTCACTGGTTATCGTTTTGAACGGAGTGGAAGATCCTCACAACCTGGGAGCAATTCTGCGAACCGCCGACGCTGCCGGTGCGAACGGGGTGGTCATTCCGGAGAGACGGGCAGTCGGAGTAACCGGAACGGTGACCAAAGCATCGGCTGGTGCGAGTGAACACCTGCCCATCGCCAAAGTGACAAATATTGCGCGTACGCTGGAGGAGCTGAAGTCGAAGAATCTTTGGATCGTCGGCCTAGATGAGCGCGCCTCACAATCCTACGACTCGCTCGATTACAAAATGGATTGCGCGGTGGTGCTAGGGGCCGAAGGCAAAGGCTTGCACGATTTGGTGGCCAAGAAATGTGATTTTCTGGTTTCGATTCCCATGCTGGGGAAAGTGCCGTCACTAAATGTTTCTGTAGCGGCAGGAGTGGTCTTATACGAAATTGTCCGGCAACGGCGAGAGCAGTCTCCATGAAATTCCTCTGCGTCCTCTGTGTCCTCTGTGGTTTAGCCGTTCGCGGCTTTGCTCTCGATCGCGAGGCGTTCACGTTTACCAATTACGACCTGAATGTTCGCGTTGAACCGGAACAGCAGCGCCTGGGCGTGCGTGGCAAAATCACGTTGCGGAACGATTCAGCGAAGCCGCAAAGTAATCTCGCCTTGCAGATCTCTTCGAGCTTGGACTGGCGTTCGATTCGGGTTGGTGGGAAGGCCGCGCACTTCGTAACCCAGGAATACGCGTCCGACATTGATCACACGGGCGCGCTTTCTGAAGCGATTGTGGATCTGCCGGAGGAAATTCCGCCGAAAGGCACTGTCGAGCTGGATGTGGGCTACGAGGGAGTGATCCCGCTCGATGCGTCCCGCCTGACGCGAATCGGCGTTCCGGAAGATAAAGCCAAGCACAGCGACTGGGACCGAATCAGCAAGTCTTTTACTGCAGTGCGGGGAATCGGCTACGTGACGTGGTATCCGGTGGCGACGGAAGACGCAAGTCTGACCGAGGGCAACAGCGTGGCGGAGACTATCGGACGATGGAAGGCCAGAGAAGCAAACGGAGAGATGTTGGTATCGCTGGAGTCCACCTGGGCCACGCCGATGTTTTCCGGCACAGCGGAGCATACGGGCTCTGGTCCCAGCAAAGCTGGCCGCTTCAGCATCTTGGGCTTTGGCCTCAGCGTGCCGACATTTGTTATTGCCGATTACCAGAAATTCTCGCCGAAGGATAACGACAGCGTCAGCGTTTACTATCTGGGCGGGGAGCAAGATAGAGCGGAAACCTACGGCGAGGTTGCCACGCAGGTTGAGCCGATTATTTCAGGAATTCGTGGCGCAGGGACTCTGAGAATTCTTGCCTTGCCCGATCCCGATACACAACCTTTCGTGACCGAAGGCATGCTGCTTACACCCCTTAATTCTCCCATGACGAACGAAGCCGAGCTCAGCATTGTGTACGCCAAAGCTCGTCAATTGGTGCCATCTCCACGCGCATGGATTGAAGATGGTCTCGCGCACTTCGCACAGGCAGATTTTATTGAGAAGCAAAAAGGCCGGCAGGCGGCCCTGGATTATCTGACCGCGCATTCTGCGGGGCTGATTGAAGCTGAAAAACAATCGTCCGGGAAGGCAGGCGATCGGGATTCGACTTCTCTTAGCAACGCTCCTGACGACTTGTACCTGCAAACCAAGGCTATGTATGTCTGGTGGATGCTCAAAGACATGCTGGAGAACCTGCCGAAAGAGGCTCTACTCAACTACCACGCAGCCGAAGATAAAGATCCCGGCTATATGCCGGAGCTTATAGAGAAACAAAGTCACCGCGATCTGAAGTGGTTCTTCGACGATTGGGTCTACCACGATCGTGGTTTGCCGGATTTCCGCGTCGACTCGGTTTTTTCAACTCCCATCCAGACCGGAGGTTTTCTGGTGACTATCACCGTCGAGAATCTGGGCAACGCCGGTGCCGAGGTGCCGCTCACATTACAAATTGAAGGTGGAGAGATCCGAAGGCGGCTTGAGGTGCGGGCAAAATCGAAAGCGTCCGTTCGGATCGAGGCGACATCGGCTCCGCAGCAGGTGACGGTGAACGACGGCAGCGTGCCCGAAAGCGATACAACGAACAATACGTACAAGATCGAGGGATCGAATCATTGAAGAATGGGCCCATGCAAGGTTTGCGACTGGCCGGCATTTTAGCAACAGTTGTCACCCTGGGTAACACGAAGGGTCTGTCTATTCTGAAGTCAAGATGCATGGATCCTTCATGGCCTAAGGGCCATTCAGGACGGCACGGTAAAAAAGAGTTCATGTCGTCTTAATTTAATTGGCCAATCTGCCGATTATTCTTTATAGGAATTGTCTTCGGTTGGGAGGATTTCTTGGCCTACATTCAGTTCTTAGGCGCGGCGGGGACGGTTACCGGCTCGAAACACCTGGTCAACACGGCATCGGACTCGACCGGCAGGAGCGGCTTTCAGGTTCTGATCGATTGCGGCATGTTTCAGGGGCCGAAGGAGTGGCGCGAGCGCAACTGGCAAAATACCCCGATTCCGGCGAATGCGATCGACGCGGTGGTGCTCACCCACGCGCACCTTGACCATTGCGGCTGGATACCGCGGCTGGTCAAGAATGGGTTTCAAGGGCCCATCTATGCCACATCGGCCACGATCGACTTGTGCGGCATTCTGTTACCCGACGCCGGCCATCTGCAGGAAGAAGATGCCGAGTTTTATAACTATCACCAGACGTCGAAGCACAAGCCCGCCCTGCCGCTATACACGCTGGAAGAGGCGCAGGACTGTCTGCAATACTTCCAGCCAGTCCAAGCCGAGATGGTGAAGCAGTTGTGTCCGGAATTGTCGTTCCGCTTCGTGCGTGCGGCGCACATTTTAGGATCGGCCATGGCCGAGCTCACTCTACAGACCAATGGAACGAAGCGTCGGCTGCTGTTCACCGGAGATATTGGCCGCGTGCGCAACCAGCACACTGCCCCCGGCAAGGTCGTGCGCTCGGGGCCGACGGAAGGTGAGGCGGCCGACATCCTGGTGATGGAATCCACCTACGGTAACCGCCAGCATCCTACGGACGATCCCCGGCCCGAACTCGCGGCGTTGATCCGGCAGACGATCGAACGCGGGGGCAGCGTGATCGTTCCAGCTTTCGCCGTCGAGCGCACGCAAAAATTTCTTTTCATGTTGAAGGAGTTGATGGAGTCGGGCCAGATTCCTCCGATTCATGTTTACTGCGACAGTCCAATGGCCATTCAGGCCGTGGAAATCTTCATGAAGCATTCGGAGGAGTACAGCGAGGAGACTCGCAGGCTGGTCAACCAGTACGGATCGCCACTGGAATGGTCCGGTTTCCAGTTTGCTTTGACGCCCGAACAGTCGAAACGAATTAATGACTCGAGATATCCCTGCATTATTGTTTCTTCCAGCGGCATGGTCACCGGCGGCCGTATTCTGCATCATTTGGCGCAAAGGCTGCCTGATCCGAGGAATACGGTTATCTTCATTGGCTTCCAGGCCCAGGGAACGCGCGGATTTACAATCAAAAGCGGTGCTCCGGAGGTAAAGATCTTCGGCGAAATTGTGCCCATTCGCGCCCAGGTGGCGGCATTCGAACAATTCAGCGACCACGCGGATACTCCCGAGTTGCTGCAGTGGCTGCGCACGTTCGCAAACAAGCCGGCTACGACCTACCTTGTACACGGAGATCCGGCGGCATCTTCCCAGTTACGCGATACCATGACCAAAGAACTGGGATGGAATGTGCAGGTAGCCCAGTGGATGGAGAAAGTGCAGATCAGGTAATTTTCCACCACAGAGGCACGGAGACACGGAGAATTATTAGTGTTTTCTCCGTGCCTCGGCGTCTCCGTGGTAGATTCGAGCCGTTATGACGGAAGCGGAACTGAAGAAACACATCGAGGACGCCGAAAAAAGCCCCAAGCAAATCGCAGCGGCGGTTTCTGGTTTGCCGGACAAAACTCTGCGCTACAAAACTGCGCCGGACAAGTGGTGCATCCTGGAAATCCTGGCTCATTTGGCGGACGTGGAGATTCTTTACGCTTATCGTATTCGTCAAATGCTGGCGGACAAGAATCCTGTGATCGCGCCGATTGATCAGGATGCCTGGGCCAAGCATCTTGGGTATCTGGAGTCTTCGCCCGCGGAATTGGTAGCGCTCTACGGGTTGAATCGCCACGCAACGTTGCAGCTGTTGCGCCGACTGAAGCCGGGGGATCTGGAGAAATCAGCACAGCATCCAGAACTTAAGCGGGCAGTGAC
>DASPSE010000140.1:0-2388 GCA_035624085.1 Terriglobales bacterium | reverse complement strand
GACGTGAGCGGCAGGATCACGTTGGGCGAAGGCAACGTGGCACTCCGCGAGATTGTTCGGGATCTGGCCGACGAGGGTCAAAAGAGGGTCGTCCTGAATCTGGGCAAAGTGCAATACGTTGACAGCTCGGGGATCGGAGAGCTGGTGAAGACCAACACCACAATGCGGAGCCATGGCGGACAATTGAAGCTCGCCAGCCTAAGCAAAAGGGTATCCGATCTGCTCCAGATGACGAGATTATCGGCAGTCTTCGATATTCAAGGTGATGAGGCCAGCGCGATTTCGTCGTTCGGGGAATCTTCGTCGCGTGCGGTTGCATAGTTCACTGCCCAGGATCCAATGTCAGGGAGTAAGCTGTGACGGTGCTTGTCGGCGGATTGTTGACGTTAAATCCCCATAGCACCCGTTGACTAGAGCTAGAGAACACTGGCAACTCGGTTCGCTAGCATCCACTTTTGATATACTTCCACTCGCGCGGTGAAGAAGTTCTCCCGCCTCTTCCTCGCAGATTTTCCTCTCGAGGTGGTCCTCCATGCGACCCAACCGACGGTGGCCAGTCCTGAGCAGCAAGGTCGGCTATAACGCGGCAGTCACTCTGCTGTTGGCAATCGGGACTTTCGCGGCGAGTAACGAGAAGGTGCTTTATTCGTTCTCAAACTACGGTCCCAACGGACCCCTCGGCGGCCTGATTCTTGACAATGCCGGCAATCTCTATGGTACAGCCAGCTATTACTACGGAGCTGTGTTTGAGTTGAGTCCCGCTCCCGGAGGCGCCTGGACGGAACAGACGTTATACGAGTTTACGGGAGGCGACGGTTTTGCGCCCTCCGCAGCCCTGGTCTTCGACAATGCCGGTAATCTTTATGGGACCACTCTGATCGGCGGCGGAACAGGGTGCGGCAACGTAGGGTGCGGCACGGTTTTCGAGTTATCGCCCGTGTCAGCAGGCGGTTGGACGGAAGCCGTACTGTACCGTTTCACCGGCGGATCGGACGGTGGCCGGCCCTCCGCTCCGCTCATTCTGGACGCGCAAGGCAACGTCTATGGCACCACGACCCAAGGTGGCGACATGTCCTGTGGCAACGGTTCGGGTTGCGGCACAGTTTTTGAACTGTCTCCCGGTTTGGGTGGCTGGACGCAGAGCGTCTTGTACGCTTTCGCCGGAGGCCAGGACGGATCGAACCCGTACACCGGAGTCATCTTTGACAAGTCTGGCAATCTATATGGCACAACGGCTGGAACCGGCTCGAACAAAGAGTACGGCACCGTTTTCAAGCTCACCGCTTCGGGCCATGGGCCCTGGAAGCAAAGTGTACTGCACAGATTCAAGGGTGGCCGCGACGGAGCTGGCCCTATTGGCGAAGGGTTGATCTGGGATGCGGAGGGCAATCTTTACGGCACCACAGGAGGTGGGGAGAGCCCAGCCGACAATGGCACAGTTTTTGAGATGAGAAAGACAAAAGCCGGCTGGACCGAGAGGGTGCTTTATCGCTTCGCAGGAGGTAGCGATGGCGCGTTTCCACAGGGAGTGACCTTCGGAAAACCCGGCCATCTCTACGGGACTACGCTTTTTGGTGGTCCCGGGCACTGTTTCGGCGGGTGTGGAACTGTGTTTCGCTTGGTGCGGTGCGGGAATAGCTGGACAGAAACCGTTGCCCACGATTTCGAACAAGGTGGCGATGGCCAGAATCCGGCAGCAGGACTGGTTCATGGCAAGCAAGATGAATTCTTCGGCACCACGCCGTGGGGTGGTGCGAACGGCGTTGGTTCGGTTTTCGAGGTCAAGCCCTGAGCCGGTGCCTCCCAGGTTGACCTGCTCGCGCAGAGCAAAATATCCCATTTGAGATAATCTTCTCGGTCATTTTGTATCGCTGCTTCGAATATTTCCTTGATGGTCGGGTACTCGCGGTCACCAAAGAAAAGTGCTTGTGCTGTGGCATCTTCTTCCCGCAGCGTGATGGAGAGCCAGGCTGGTATTGTTACGCGTATCTTCGGAGTCATTCGGGGATGTCCCGCTAACGTTTTTCGATCCGGCCCATAACTCCGTCGGGGTGGGCAACTAACTCGCTTCCTCTCTCTAACCCCGTCAATTGGACCTGCATTGAGGTTGTTGTCGCGAGGAGTTAGACCAAAAAGCCCCATCCAGAGATGGCTGGCGCTGCCTCGGTCACTGCTGGCCAAAAAACTTGCTCATGCCGCACAATTTAGCGGTACGATGGTCACTATCTCGGGTGATTCGGGTCACGGTAAGGATCGCCCGATAAGAGTGAAATAGACTGTAAACGCCGGTGTCGCCCGACACAGTCAATGCGTGCAGCCTCGCCTCATCGGAAAGCCTTTGTATACATAGGAGGGTACTATCATGAGCGTTATGACACCGCCCGGAAT